>JAEZVV010000112.1 GCA_023443095.1 Pseudomonadota bacterium | reverse complement strand
GCGCCTATCTCACCGATTTCGTGAGCATGAGCCTGCGCCTGACGCCGTTCCGTACCGACAGCTGGATCGGCGACTGGACCGTCTTCTACTGGGCGTGGTGGATCTCCTGGTCGCCCTTCGTGGGCCTGTTCATCGCCCGCATCTCGCGCGGCCGCACCATCCGCGAGTTCGTGGTCGGCGGCCTGCTGGTGCCGGCCCTGGTGGCCTGGATCTGGTTCTCGATTTTTGGCGGCACCGCGCTCAACCTGCAGATCTTCGGCAGCGCGCCGCTGGTGGAGGCGGTCAAGGCCGACGTCGCCACCGCGCTATTCGTGATGTACCAGTCGCTGCCGCTGAGCTTGTTGCTGTCGGTGGTCTCCACCGTGCTGCTGGTGATTTTCTTCGTCACCTCGGGCGACTCCGGCGTGTTCGTGCTCGGCATGTTGTCCTCGGGCGACCTGCGCCCGACCCAGCGCAGCAAGATGATGTGGGGCGGGCTGATCGCCGGCAGCGCGATCGCCCTGCTGCTCGCCGGCGGGTTAAAGGCCTTGCAGTCGGCTGCGATCACTTTCTCCCTGCCGTTCACCGTGGTGATCGCCCTGATGTGCTGGGCGCTCTACCGCGAACTGGTGGTCGAGGTCGAAAACAAGGACCGCGCCGACCGCGCCCTGCGGCGCCGCCTGCGGGCGCAGATCGCCGCCCGCCCCGACGCGGGCTGATTGCCGCCGCGCCCGCCCCTGTGTGGGCGCGACAAGGACCGGGCGAACGCGGCAGCGCGATTACCATGCGTTCGCCGCGGCCCGCCGGGCCGCTTCCGCAAGGAGCTCGCCATGTCCGCTTCGCCGCAGCCGTCGACCGCTCTTGACACCAGCCTTCAGTCGCTGCGCGAGCGGATCCTTCTGCCCGCCTCGCGCCATTGGGGCCTCTTGCTTGCCTGGGGCATCCTGGCGCTGGTGTTCGGCACCCTCGGCTTTTTCCAGCCGCTGGCGTATTCGATCGGTGTTGCGGTGTTTTTCGGCGCCATGTTGCTGGTGGCCGGCGGTTCGGGCTTGGTGATGGCGTGGCGAATCGACGGCTGGAAAGGCAAGGCCGGCGCCGTTCTGATGGCGCTTTTTTCGGTCGTCGCCGGCGCGCTGATGTTGTTCAACCCGGTGCTGGCCGCCGAGAGCCTGACCCTGGTGGTCGCGGCCTATCTGGTGGCGATGGGTGCGGTCAAGACCTGGCTCGGCCTCACCCACCGCGAAGCCAAGGGCTGGGGCCTGATCGTCCTCTCAGGCCTGACGTCTTTGTTGCTGGGCCTGGTCCTGTTCCTGGGCTGGCCGGGCTCGGGGCTGTGGGCGCTGGGCCTGTTCCTGTCGATCGAACTGATCTTCGACGGCTGGGCCGCCGTGGTTTTCGCTTTCGCCGCCCGCCGCATGGCCAAGTCGACCGAGCCCGCTGCCTGAGCCCTTATTGCGGCCGCCCCCAGTAGAGATAAGCGGCACTCTCGCCGCCCGCGGTCTTGCCGAGCGCGAAATAGAGCGGCCCGACCGGCGAATCGGCTCCCAGGAAAAGCGAGGCGGCCCGCTGCCAGCCCTGGCTTCCGCTCAGAGATCCGCTCTCGAGGCCGTCGGTCTTTCCGGCCTCGAGCGAAATCCCGGCGTAGATCGGCATCCGGATCTCGCCCAGCGCATCGCTGATGTTGCGGCTGATCATGGCGCGCCCGAACACCATGCGCGAGCCGATGTAGCGCCCGACCGGTGAACCCGACAGGCTGAAGATCCCGCCCAGGCGGAACGTGCCTTCCTGTGTCGACAGACCGGCCCGGGCGTCGAGCACCGTGGTCCAGCGCCCGAAGGTCAGCGGCTTGCTCGCCTCGGCGAAATAGGCCGAATCGCGTTTGGCCGATCCGACGTCCCGTGCATAACGGAAGCCCTCGGCGGCCAGGTAGTACCCGGCCGTGGGGAAGCTCACGCTGTTGAGCGTATCGAGCTTGAGTTCGGCCGAGACCGTCGGCGCGCTAGTGGTCGAAGGCGGCACGAAGGACAGCCCGATCAAGGGCCGCGTGGTCGCCCGCAGATATCCGAAGCCGAGGCTGGCATAACCGAGGCGGCCGATCTGGTAGCCCAGGCGCAGATCGCCCGTCGCCGTTTCGTTGCGCAAGCGGCCGACGTTGTCGTCGCCCAGGTAGAGGTCGAAGGACTCCCGCGTGCTCATCAGGCGCGGCATCAGAAACCACGGGCTGCCAGCTCCGAGCGGCTGGTAGAACTCGGTCAGGAGCCGTCCGTACTGTCCGACCTGAAGTTCGTTGCGCCACTCGCCGCCCCAGCGGTTGATCCAGCTCCAGGTATGCGCCACCAGGAAATTGAAGGTGCTGCTGTCGGCGAAATCGGTCTGCACGCTACCGCCCAGCCGCAGCGTGTTGTAGCCCCAGGGTTTTTCGATCGGCGTCAGCACCAAGGTCTGGGTGCCGCCCGGCCCCCGGTCTATGCGATACGGCACCGCTTCGAAGTCGCCGCTGCCCCAAACGCGGCGGGCAGCGGCATCGATCTCGTCGGCATCCACTGGCTGGCCCAGCGGCAGATCGACGGCGGCGTAAACCGCAGCCGGGTTGACCACGCTCAGGCCCTCGACTTTCAAATCGTCAAGAACGGCTGGCTCGGAGCGGCCGATCGCGGCCATCCGCACCGCTTCCCAGGCGCGGAAATCGGCCGGTGGCACCGCCAGCCGGCGCAGGCGCTCAACCGCAGCGCGTGCCGCCGCTTCTCCGGCGGCAATGATCTTGGCCCACTGGTCGAAATCGGCCGCGCTGAAATCCTTGAGGTCGGGGGTGATCAGGATGTCCTGGGGCCCCAGATGCGAGAGGCTGACTTCGACGTTCTGCTCGGTCAGGATGTTGATCATCTGGCCGGCCACGCCGAACAGGTTGCCGAGTTCGGCCCGCCCCGACAGCGGCGTTCCGACGTTGACGGCGATCACCACCTCCGCCCCCATCTTGCGGGCGTAGTCGACCGGCAGGTTGCGCACCAGGCCGCCGTCGACCAGCAGCTGACCGCGGAAGTCGAAGGGCGGGAAAGCGCCCGGCACCGACATCGACGCCCGCATCGCCTGCTCGAGGGTGGCGCCGCGCTGCATCACGACCAGCTTGCCGGTTTCGAGATTGGTCGCCATCGCGGCAAACGGAATCGGCAGCCGCGCCAGGTCGTTGACGGCGTTCACCGGCTTGGTGATCGAGCGCAGGAAGAGATCCAGGTTCTGGCTCGAGATCGCCCCTGCGGGCAAGGCCGGCTTGCCGCCGCTGATGCCGATCTCGCCCGCGGCGAGGTTCTTGTAGTCGTCTTCCTTGCGCCGCCAGTTGAGCTCCTCGCGCGGGGCCCGCGCCGAAAAAATCGCGGTCCAATCGACATTGGCAACGATGTTCTGCATCTCGCCCGCGGTATAGCCGGCGGCATAACCGCCGCCCACGATCGATCCCATGCTGGTGGCGGTCAACACCTCGACCTGCACGCCCAGTTCTTCCAGCACCCGGATCACGCCGATGTGGGCAAACCCGCGCGCGCCGCCGCCCGACAGGACCAGCCCCACTTTCGGCCGCGCCACCACCGGTGCCGGGGCCACTTTGACGTCGGCTGCCATCGGGTTGGGCAGCGGCGCCGCTTCCTGCGCACCGACCGCAGCGCCGAACAGCGCCATTCCCCAAGCCAGCAGCCAGACCCAAACTTGCATGGAACCTCTCCTCTTCGATATGCCGATTGTTCCAGACCGGGAATCGATGCGCGCGCTTACACTGCCGCGCGAACCCGTCACCGACCGAACCATGCCACCCAATCGCTCCGGCGCGCGCCTGCTTGTCGACCAACTTCTGATCCAGGGCGTAGACCATGTGTTCTGCGTTCCCGGCGAGAGCTTCCTGGCCGTGCTGGACGCGCTGGCGAGCGAACGCGAACGCATCCGGGTAGTGGTCAACCGGCACGAGTCGGGCGCGAGTTTCATGGCCGAAGCCTATGGCAAGCTGACCGGACAGCCCGGCGTCGCTTTTGTGACACGCGGGCCGGGCGCGACCAATGCCGCGATCGGAATCCATACTGCGTGCCAGGACTCGACCCCGCTCGTGTTGTTCGTCGGCCAGGTCGGCACCGGCGCCATCGGCCGCGAAGCCTTCCAGGAGGTCGACTACATCCGGATGTTCGGACCGCTGGCGAAGTGGGTGGCGCAGATCGAACGCGCCGACCGCATCCCCGAATTCGTCGCCCGCGCCTTTCAGGTCGCCACCAGCGGGCGCCCGGGCCCGGTCGTGCTGGCCCTGCCGCAGGATGTTCTCGTCGAACTCACGGCTGCGGCCGACGCGCGCTGCCACCAGGCGCTTTGTCCTGCCCCGTCGGACACCCAGGTCGCGGCCTTGCAGCGCCTCCTGCGCAAGGCGCAACGCCCCTTGATCCTTGCCGGCGGCGCGGGCTGGAGCGAAGCCGCGGTCACCAACCTGCAGCGTTTTGCCGAAGCCAGTGCCCTGCCGGTGGCCTGTGCCTTCCGCCGTCAGGACCTCTACGACAATCGCCGCCCCAACTATGTGGGCGAACTCGGCATCGCGATCAATCCGCGCCTGGCCAGCCGCGTGCGTGACGCCGACCTGGTCATTGCGATCGGCGCCCGGCTCGACGAAATGACGAGTTCTGGCTACACCCTGTTCACCGCGCCGCAGCCGCAACAGCCTCTGGTCCATATCCACGCCGACATCAACGAACTCGGCCGCGTGTATCAGCCCGAGCTGGCGATCTGCGCCGGCCCGGCGCAAATCGCGGCCCGACTGGCGATGATGATTCCGGTCGAAAACCCGCCCTGGCGGGATCAGACCGCGGCCGCCCGCGCCGACTACCTGGCCTGGCAGCAGCGGCCGGCGGTCTACGCCAGCGGCCAGCCGCGGCTCGACTTGTGGGAAGTGATCCAGATCCTCAAACGGGCGCTGCCCGCCGATACGATCGTCGCCAACGGCGCCGGCAACTTCGCCACCTGGGCCCACCGCTTCTGGCCCTACTCCGGCCTGCGCACCCAACTCGCGCCGGTGAGCGGGGCGATGGGTTACGGCGCGCCGGCGGCGATTGCGGCCAAGATCGTTGCGCCTGAACGATCAGTTGTGTGTTTCGCCGGCGACGGCGACTTCCTCATGACCGGGCAGGAACTCGCCACCGCCGTCGCCGAGCAGGCCGCCGTATTGTTCATCGTGTTCAACAACGGGATGTACGGCACCATCCGCATGCACCAGGAACGCGAGTTCCCCGGACGGGTCTGCTCCACCGCGCTGACCAACCCGGATTTCGGGCGGCTGGCCGAGTCCTACGGCGCCTTCGGCGCCCGCGTCGACAGCACCGACGAGTTCGGCAGCGCCCTGTCGGCGGCGCTGAGCCATCTGCGCGTCCAGCGGCGGCCGGCGCTGATCGAGCTCGCCTGCGACCCGGAAGTCATCACCCCCAACGCCACTCTGGCAGCGATCCGCGCCACCGCCTTGCTCACGCCGAGGTGAAACCATGCAAGCCGCTTTCCTCGCCCTGCCGATCGCGCTCCAGGCCCTGATCTTTGTCGCACTGACCCTGGCCGCGGCCGAGGTCTCGGCCCGGCTCACTCGGCGTGCGGCACGCGGCCTGCGGCTGGAAAGCGACCTGCCGGTGACGATTGCGGTCTATACCGTGGTCGGCACCGCCTACGGCATCCTGCTGTCGTTTGCGGTCTCGCTGGTGTGGGGGGAAAACAGCGGCGTCGCGGCGGCAGTCTCGAACGAGGCCCAGGCCTTGTCGCAGCTGCACCGCTCGGCCGGCCTGGTGCTGGCCCAGCCTTTTGCCGGTCAGGCGCAGCAGCTCACCCGCCATTACGCCAAGACCGTGGTCGAAGCCGAATGGCCGACCCTGCGCCGCCACGAGCGCGGCAACGAAGCCCGGTCCGAAGCGGAAACCATCTCCGACTTCCTGAACCAGGTGCCGCTGACGGCGGCCTCCAACCCCACCAGCTACGCGCAGTTCCAGGCGCAGGCGGCGAAATGGCTGGACGCCCGCCAGGTGCGCAAGACCACCGACTCGAGCGACATGCCGCTCACGATGTGGGCGGTGCTACTCACCGGTGCGATGGTCTTGTTCGTGTTCCATGGCTTTCTGGTGATGCAGTCGCGTCGCGCCAGCTTCCTGGTGCTGGTGCCGCTCGCCACCATCATCGGGATCGAACTCTTCCTGATCTTCACCCTCGACCGGCCGTTTGCAGGGGCCTTTGCGGTCGACCCCGGGCCTTTCGTCGAGTTCCTGCGCGCCACCGCGCCCTAGCGCGGGCTGTGGCCTACTTGGCGAGGCCGGCTTTGAGCACTTCGGCCGTGATTTCGTTGAGGGTCTTACCGCTGGCTTCGGCGCGGCTGCGCAACTGACGCACCAGGTCGCCTTCGAGCTTGACGGCGAACGGCACCAGGCCGGCGGCGCGTTCGGCTTCGCGCTGAGCCTTGCGATCGATCGGGGCGGCGCTGGCCGAACCGAAGGGGTTGCCCTTGGTGGCGAGGGCGTTGGTGATCTTCTTGCCTTTGTGCAGTTCCAGTTCGGTCGACTTCATGCTCATGACGGATTCCTTCTCGGTGAGTGGCCTAGGGTAGCCGCTTCTGATGCGCGCCTGGCCCCTGAGGCCGAAAACTTGATGCCGGCATTAAAAAAGAGCGCCGCAGCGCCCTTTTTTAGATCCGAGTTGCGGTGCTCAGACCAGCTTCCACGGCAGGGTTTCCTGCGCGGCCAGCGGAGTCAGGGTCTTGTCGCCGAAAGGCAGCTCGGCCGGGATCGTCCAGTATTCGCGGGCGATCGTCACCTTGTCGGTATTGCGCGGCAGACCGTAGAAATCGGCACCGTTGAAACTCATGAAAGCTTCGAACCGGTCGAGCGCATTGGCCTGATCGAAAACCAGCGCGTACATCTCGACCGCGCTCGCGGCGGTGAAGCAGCCGGCGCAGCCGCAGGCGTTTTCCTTGGTGTGAGTCGCGTGCGGGGCGCTGTCGGTGCCGCAGAAGAAGCGGTTCGAACCGCCGGTGGCGGCGGCCACCAGAGCGGCGCGGTGCTCCTCGCGCTTGAGCACCGGCAGGCAGTAGAAGTGCGGCCGCACGCCGGTCTTGCCCTCGGGGGTCATGAAGATCGCGTTGCGGTTGTAGAGCAAGTGATGGGCGGTGATGGTCGCGCCGATCGGGCCCGGAGCTTCCGCCACGAACTGCGCCGCTTCCTTGGTGGTGATGTGTTCGAAGACGATCTTGAGCTCGGGGAAATCCTTGCGCGCCGGGGTGATCACTTCGTCGACGAAATATTTCTCGCGGTCGAAGACGTCGACGCCGAAGCGGGTGATTTCGCCGTGCATCAGCATCGGCATGCCGACTTCCTGCAACGCCTCGATCGCCTTGGCGCACTTGGCGAGGCTGGTGACGCCCGAATCCGAGTTGGTGGTGGCGCCGGCCGGGTAGACCTTGACCGCCTTCACCACGCCCGAGGCGTGCGCGCGGCGGATTTCCTCGGCGCTCGTGTTGTCGGTCATGTAGAGCGTCATCAGCGGCTCGAACTGGAGGCCGGCCGGAAGCGCGGCAAGGATGCGGTCGCGGTATTCGATCGCCATCGCGGTGGTGGTCACCGGCGGCACGAGGTTGGGCATGATGATCGCGCGTCCGAACTGGCGGGCCGACAGCGGCAGCACGTCGGCCATGGCGGCGCCGTCGCGCAGGTGCAGGTGCCAGTCGTCGGGGCGGGTGATGGTGATCGATGAGCTCATGGCGTGGATACTCTGGACGTTTAGACAGTCAATTATCCCAGCCACGGCCACCGCGCCGCAAAACGCAAGCCCGCGGATTACCCGCGTCGCTTAAACCACGAGCAGGGCGCGGTAGTCGTTGACGTTGGTGAGCGTGGGGCCGGTTTCCACCAGTCCGTCGCTGGCAGCGAAGAACCCCCAGGCGTCGTGCCGCTCGAGCGCGGTGCGGGCGGCGACGCCGCGAGCGCGGGCGCGCTCGACCGACTGCGGGTCGAGGATGGCGCCGGCGTTGGCCTCCGAGCCGTCGATGCCGTCGGTATCGCAGGCGATGGCGTGGATGCCCTCGGTCCCGAGTTCGACCGCCAGCGAAAGCAGGAACTCGGAGCAGCGCCCGCCCCGGCCCCTTACGCCGGCGGGCAAGGTGACGGTGCATTCGCCGCCGGAAATCAGGGCCACCGGCGGCGCAAACGGCGCTCCGGTGGTGCGGATCTCGCGCACCAGTGCAGCGTAGACCTTGGCGACCTCACGCGCCTCGCCGGTCACCGTGTCGCCCAGGATCACCGGTCTCACGCCAGCGACCCGGAAGACATCGGCAGCCGCCACCAGGCTTTGGCGGGCGCTGGCAATGACACGGTTGTCGACCGCGGCGAAAAAAGCGTCGCCGGGCTTGGGAGTTTCGGCCACGGCGCCGCGAGCGCCTCGCTCGAGGTGGCTCCGCACCGAGGCCGGCGCCACTACGCCCCAGCGGGCCAGCACTGCGATCGCGTCGGCATAGGTGGACGGGTCGGGAGCGCAGGGGCCGGAGGCGATGTCGCTGGGCGCGTCGCCTGTCACGTCGGAGACGATCAGGGCGCACACCCGCGCGCCGCGCGCGGCCGCCGCGGCCGCGAGTTGGCCGCCGGCCAGGCGCGAGAGATGTTTGCGCACTACGTTCATCTGTTCGATCGGCGCACCGCTCGCCAGCAAGGCCTGGGTCACCGCCTTGAGGTCGGCCATGGTCACTTCGGCCACGGGCAGGGCGAGCAGGCTCGAACCGCCGCCGGAAACGAGGGCGAGCAGCAGATCGTCGGGCCCGAGCTCGCGGGCACGGCGCAGGATCTCGTCGGCCGCCAGAGCCCCCGCCTCGTCGGGAACGGGGTGGCCGGCCTCGACCACTTGAATGCGGCGGGTCGGTACGAGATGGCCGTAGCGGGTGATCACCAGGCCGTCGAGTCGCACCTCCGGCCACGCGGCTTCCAGCGCGGCGGCCATGCTCGCCGCGGCCTTGCCGGCGCCGACGGCCAGGACGCGGCCGCGCGGCGGCGACGGCAGGTAAGAGGAAAGAATGCGGCCGGGGGCCGCGGCAGCGAGGGCGGCGTCGAAAGAGGCCCGCAGCAGTGCCGCAGGAGTCGCATGGGAAATCGAGGCGGACGACATGGCGCCAGCTTAACCAGGGCCGGCGGACGCGCGCTGCGCCCGTTCAGCGCAGCTTGACTTGCAGCACGCGTCCGGCACCCAGCACGGTCTGGCTGACCTGCGGTGCGCCCAGGTACTTGAGCTCGCCCGCGCCCTTGATCTCGACGGCGAGTCTGTCGCGGGCGTCGACCAGAGCTCGGCCGGCGCCGTTGATCTCTGCCGACACCGCGCCCGCGCTGAGCGCGAGCGCGTCGATCTCGCCCGCGCCGGTAAGGCGCAGCTGCAGCTGGTCGACCCGGCCGGCGAGCATCACGCTCGAAGCGCCGTCGGCAACCAGCCGGAACTCGCCCCCGTTGACGCCCTCGACCCGCACCTGGGTCGCGCCGAGCACCTGCAGGCTGGCCAGCGACGGCGTGTCAACCACCAGGCGGA
Organism: Pseudomonadota bacterium; assembly: GCA_023443095.1. Taxonomy (GTDB): domain Bacteria; phylum Pseudomonadota; class Gammaproteobacteria; order Burkholderiales; family Burkholderiaceae_F; genus JAEZVV01. Next base: position 62,146 of record JAEZVV010000112.1, on the reverse strand, counting down.
TGCGATTGCTGGCGGTATAGCTGCGCAGCGAGGCTATCCGCAGCGTCTTGTCGAGCACGGTGGTCTGAACTTGGGGCAGCAGATTGCTGTCGCCCGCCAGGCTCACGCTCGGCAGGCCGGCACCGATCCGGACGGTGAGCTCGAAGTTGCCGCTAACCGTGACCGACTCGAAGACCGGCAGTTCGCGCGTGACGGCGGCAGGGACACCGTCGCCACGCAGCTCCCCGCCGCAGGCCGCCACCAGAACGGCCAGCGGGAGGGAAAGCCAGACGCGACGGTGCATGACGACGCTTTAGTGGTGGAGGATCTTGGCGAGGAACTGCTGTGCCCGCTCGGAGCGCGGCTTGCCGAAGAAATCGTCCTTGGTCGCGTCTTCGACGATCTCGCCGCGGTCCATGAAGATCACGCGGTCGGCCACCTTGCGGGCAAAACCCATTTCGTGAGTCACCACCATCATGGTCATGCCTTCCTTGGCGAGCTGGACCATGACGTCGAGCACCTCGTTGATCATCTCGGGGTCGAGCGCCGAGGTCGGCTCGTCGAACAGCATGCAGATCGGGTCCATCGCCAGCGCGCGGGCGATCGCCACGCGCTGCTGCTGACCGCCCGAGAGCTGGCCCGGGAACTTGGCAGCGTGGGCTTGCAGGCCGACGCGCTCGAGCAGCTTGAGGCCGCGCTCATGCGCCTCGTCGCGCGAGCGGCCCAGCACCTTCATCTGCGCCAACGCCAAGTTCTCGGTGATCGAGAGGTGCGGGAACAGCTCGAAGTGCTGGAACACCATGCCGACATGCGCGCGCAGCTTCGGCAGGTTGGTCTTGGGGTCGCCGACCGAGGTGCCGTTGACGGTGATTTCGCCCTGCTGGAAGGGTTCGAGCGCGTTGACGGTCTTGATCAGGGTGGACTTGCCCGAGCCCGAGGGACCGCAGACGACGATCACCTCGCCCTTGTCCACCGAGGTGGTGCAGTCCTTGAGCACTTGGAACGAGCCGTACCACTTGCTGACGTTCTTGATGTCGATCATAGGCATGAGGAGGTCCTTCAGCGAATCACGGCGATCTTCTTCTGCAGCTGCTTGACCAGCACCGAAAGCGAGAAGGAGATCAGGAAATAGACGATGGCGGCAAAGGTGTACATCTCGATCAGACGGCTGTCGCGCTGAGCGATCTTGCTGGCGGCGCCGAGGAAGTCGGTGCCGCTGATGACATACACCAGCGAGGTGTCCTGGAACAGGATGATGGTTTGCGTCAGCAGCACCGGCAGCATGTTACGGAAGGCCTGCGGCAGGACGATGTTGGTCATCGATTGCCGGTAGGTCAGCCCCAGCGCATACGCTGCGTGCACCTGCCCGCGCGAGATCGACTGGATGCCCGCGCGCATGATCTCGGCGAAATACGCGGCCTCGAACATGATGAAGGTGATGATGGCGGTGCGATCCGCGCCGATCAGGGGCGGGCGCTCGGCGCCGGTGATGGACTGGATCACCACCGGCATCAGAAAGAAGAACCAGAACAACACCAGCACCAGCGGGATCGAACGCATCAGGTTGATGTAGCCGGTCGCGATCAGCGACAGGGGCTTGATGCTCGAAAGTCGCGCCAGCGCCAGCAGGGTGCCGAAAAACAGGCCCCCGAGAGTGGCGATCGTGGTCAGCTGGATCGTGTACTGCATGCCCTTCCACAGGTAGGGCAGCGAGTTCTCAATGACGGAAAAATCGAAGTCCATGGTTTCCGTCCTCACTTGCCGCCGGCGATGTAGCCAGGCACGGCAACCTTGCGTTCGATGAAGGCCATGACGCGGTTCGCGCTCATCGCGATCACGATGTAGACCACGGTAGCGGCCGAGAAGGCAGCAAAGAACTGGAAGGTGATCTCACCCATCTCGCGCGAGCGGAAGGTCAGCTCGGCCAGGCCGATCGTCAACGCGATCGACGAGTTCTTGATCAGGTTCATCGTCTCGCTGGTGAGCGGCGGAATGATGATCCGGAACGCCATCGGCAGCAGCACGTAGCGGTAGGTCTGGGTCTGGGTCAAGCCCACCGCCATGCCCGCATAACGCTGACCGCGAGGCAGCGACTGAATCCCCGCGCGTACCTGCTCGGCCACGCGTGCGGACGTGAAAAGGCCCAGGCACAAGACGGCGGCAACAAACTGCGCGTAGATCGGGTCGGTCGAGATCATCCAGCTCTTGAGCGGCGGGATGAACTCGGGCACCACGAAGTACCACAGGAACATCTGCACCAGCAGCGGGATGTTGCGGAACAACTCGACCCAGGCGTTGCCGAGGTGGACCACCCAGGGGCGGTCGGTGGTGCGCAGGGTCCCGATGATCGACCCGAGGACCAGGGCAATGAGCCAGGCGCAGGCCGACAAGGCCAACGTCCAGCCGACCCCGTTGGCCAGGTACTCCCACCAGGGCATGTCGGCCACTTGGGCATCTTGCGTGAAGACGCTCCAGTCAACATTGAATGCCATCGATTATCTCCGGGCGCGCAAGTAAGCGCCCTTGAAAACGAAACGGGCCGGACGCGTGATGCGCTGTCCGGCCCGGCGCTGCTAGCTACCTTAGGCCGCGAGGCTTAGACGCCGCGGTCGTTCGGGTTCTTGAAGGCTTCCTTCAGGGCGGGGCTCTGCGGGAAGTTCAGGTTGATGCCCTTGGGCGGGATCGGGCTGGTGAACCACTTGGCGTAGAGCTTGTCGACTTCGCCCGACTTCATCAGGTTGCCGAGGGTCTTGTCGACCAGGGCCTTGAACTGAGCGTCGTCCTTGCGAATCATCGGGCCGTAGGGCTCGGTGCGCAGCGATTCCTGGATGATCACGTAGTCGCCCGGCTTGGCCTGGTTGGCGATCTGGCCGGCCAGCAGGACGTCGTCCATCACGAAAGCGGCCACGCGGTCCGACGCCAGCAGTTGCATCGATTCGGCGTGGTCCTTGCCGTAGATTTCCTTGACGTCGATGTGCTTGGTCTTCTCGTAGCCCTTGAGCAGCGCCACAGCCGTCGTGCCCGAGGTGGTCGAGATCGTCTTGCCGTTGAGATCGGCCAGGCTCTTGATGCCCGAGTTCTTCTTGACGGCGGCCGTCACGTTGATGACGAAGAAGGTGGGGCCGAAGGAGACCTGCTTCTGCCGATCCACCGAGTTGGTGGTGGAGCCGCATTCGATGTCGACGGTTCCGTTTTGCAGCAGCGGGATGCGGTTGGCCGAGGTCACGGGCTGGAACTTGACCTTCAGGTTGGGCATCTTCAACTCGGCCTTGACGGCGTCGACCACCTTCAGGCACAGCTCGGTCGAATAACCCACCGGTTGCTGCTTGTCATCGAGATAGGAGAAGGGAATCGAGGATTCACGGTGTGCGACGGTGATCTCGCCGGTTTCCTTGATCTTCTTGAGGGTACCGGTCAGCTCTTGCGCCATGGCGCCGGAGGAAATCAGACTGGCGCCAGCGATCGCCAGCAAAATGCGCGACATCTTCATCGAATGGTCTCCTTGACAGCTTGGAATGTGTACCCGCAAAGGGGCTTGTCCAGTCTAGCAAACCCCGTGCCGGGAAGATTCGTAGACGCGAACCCCGGTGAAACGTGGTTCAGACGCCACGTTGGCCAAGTTTAAGCAAGGGTTTTGTCGCAAGCAGAAACTCGCCCCGGCGAGCGAGCCACATCAACATCAAACGCCCAGACCAAGCGCGGACTCGCTTCCTCGGACTTGACTCCTCGAGACCAGGCCCGCGGGGCGCGAGCCGCCGTTTCCCCTCGAGAAATGCCTGCCGCCGCAGGCACTGGAAGCGACGAGGTGCGGCTCGCAATGATGGCGCTCGCCGCAACTCAGTGCGGCCGCAGCCGCATCATTCGGGCCGCGATCGACGATGTCTCGGCACCTATCCGAGACGGAGCCGATCTCGGCGCACCAAAATTAAACATTGACAAACAATCCGCACCAACGTAGGGCGTTACGCACCAATACGATGCAGCCACTCAACCGTCGATTTCGTCTCCGACCTTGTCTGTCGGATAAAGCATCTGCTCCCGCAGCAGCGGGCTCATCGGAATATTGAGGTTCGTCCCCTTGGGCGGGATCGGCGACAGGAACCAGCGGTTGTAGGACTTGCGCACCAGGCCGTCGATCATTGCGCGCGCCACCACGCCATCGACGAACTTCTTGAACTCGGGATCCCCCTTGCGCAGCATGATCGCGATCGGTTCGATCGAGATGAACTCGCCGACCACTTCCCACTTCTTGGGATCTTTGCTCGCCGCACGCAGGCTGTAGAGCAGGATGTCGTCGGTTGCGAAAGCCTCCGCCTCGCCTTTCTCCAGGATGGCAAACGCCTCGTCGTAATCCTTGGCTTCGACCAGCGTGGAGGCGATCAGCCCCTTTTCCGCCTGGGCTTTGAGCGCGGTGGCAGTGGTCGTTCCCTTGCTGATCACGATCCGCTTGCCGCGCAGATCCGATAGGCGCCGATACGGCGAATCCGCTGCCACCAGCAGGCGGGCGCCGGCAAAATAATGGGCATGCGTAAACGCGACATCTTTGCGTCGCGCCGCGGTATTCGAGGTCGATCCGCATTCGAGATCGGCCTTGCCCTCGACCAGGGTCGGAATCCGCGCCGCCGGCGACACCGCGACGTATTCCACCTTCAGGTTGGGCAGCTTGAGATCGCGGCGCAAGGCATCGGCCACCATCAGGCAGATGTCGAGCGCGTAACCCACCGGCCGCTTATTGGCGTCGAAGTAGCTAAAAGGGATCGACGATTCACGGTGCGCCAGCCGGACTACGCCGGTGTCGCGAATCCGCTGCAGAGTCGGCGACGACAGCGCGGGCGCAGGTGTTGCTGCCGTTGACTTGTTGGTGGTAGATGCCGGAGCGGCCGAGGTGGCAGTAACGGCGGCCGCGAGAGCGGCAACAACAATAGCGGTAATAAGGCGGAGCATTGCGTCGACCCGGGATTCGGACTGCCCGAGTCTAGCGGGGCAAACCCTTCCTGGCGCCCCCGCAACACTAACCCATTTGCGCTGTCGCAGCTTCGTCGCTCTGACGGCTCTGCAAATCCCACATCTGGGCGTAGTTGCCTGCCCGCGACAGCAGTTCGGCGTGGGTGCCGCGCTCGACGATGCGACCGCCCTCCATCACCAGAATCTGGTCGGCATTGACGATGGTCGAGAGCCGGTGCGCGATCACCAGGGTCGTGTGATGGCGCGCGATCGCCTCGAGTTCGGCCTGGATGCCGCGCTCGGTACGCGAGTCGAGCGCGCTGGTGGCCTCGTCGAACACCAGGATCGCCGGCCGCTTGAGCAGGGTGCGGGCTATCGCCACCCGCTGCTTCTCGCCGCCCGACAGTTTCAGGCCACGCTCGCCGACCAGGGTGCCGTAGCCGTCGGGCTGGGCGGCGATGAAGTCGTGAATATGCGCCGCCCGCGCCGCTGCCTCGATTTCCTCTTGCGTCGCGCCCGGACGGCCGTAACCGATGTTGTAGCCGATCGTGTCGTTGAACAGCACCGTGTCCTGCGGGACGATGCCGATGGCTTCCCGCAGCGACTGCTGGGTCACGCTGCGGATGTCCTGACCATCGATGGCGATCGCGCCGGAGTTGACGTCGTAGAAACGGAACAGCAGTCGCGCCAGGGTCGACTTGCCCGACCCTGTCGCCCCTACTACGGCCGTGGTGGTGCCCGCAGGTACGGTAAAGCTGATGTCCCGGATCACCGGCCGGCGCGGGTCGTAAGCGAAACTCACATGGTCGAAGCTCAGCCCACCACCCCGCAGCTGCAAGGGCGCCGCCGCGGGGGCGTCGGCGACTTCACGCCCCTCCTCGAGCAGGCTGAAGAGCCTGTCCATGTCGACCATGCTCTGCTTGATCTCGCGGTAAATCACACCCAGGAAGTTGAGCGGGATGTAGAGCTGGATCATGAAGGCGTTGACCAGCACCAGGTCACCTACGGTCATGCGGCCGTCGGCGACGCCTACCGCGGCGCGCCACAGCATCGCCGTCAGGCCGAGCGCAATGATCAGTTGCTGCCCGGTATTAAGGAAGTTGAGCGACTGCTGCGAGCGGATCGCCGTCTTCTGGCTGGCGTCGAGCAGGGTGTCGTAGCGGCGCGCCTCGAAGTCCTCGTTGCCGAAAACCTTGACCGTTTCGTAATTGAGCAAGGCGTCGACCGCGCGCGAACTCGCGCGGCTCTCGGACTCGTTCCACTCGCGCCTCAACTGGGTGCGCCAGCTCGTGACGCTGACGGTAAAAACGACGTAGGCCGCCAGGCTGATCAAGATGATGAGCGCGAACCAGAGGTCGTAATTGAGCGCCAGGTAGCCCAGCACCAGGGCCAGCTCGATCAGCGTCGGCACGATCGAATACAGGGTGAAGCTCACCAGCGAGCCGATCCCGCGTACACCGCGCTCGATTTCGCGGGTCAGCGCTCCGGTACGCCGTTCCAGGTGGAAACGCAGCGACAGCGACAGCAGGTGCTTGAACGCCTTGAGTTCGACCGTGCGCACGGCCGCCTGGGTCACCTTGACGAAGAAAAACTCGCGCAGCTCATTGAAAGCCGAACTCGCCAGACGCAACAGGCCATAGCCGAGGATCAGCGCCAGCGGCACCGCCACCACCAGCGCAGCGGTCGAAGCCTCGCGTGGCGGCACCATGGCGTCGACCATGTGCTTGAGCACGATCGGCACTCCCACCGTCGCCAGCTTGGCCGCCACCAAGCACAGCAGCGCGGCAGCCACCCGCCGCTTGTAGGTCAGGAGGTAGGGCAGCAGGGTCTTGAGAGTCGCCCAGTCGGAGCGGCCGGGCCGCGGTTCGGAGGCAGGAGCGGGAGGAGAGGACCAACGCATGGCTTTGCGCTCAGGCAGCGCTTGAATACGGCATGGGACTCATGGCGACTAGAGCCGCACGACTAGAGGCTGGGGGTAATCTCGGCACCCCTCGATTATGACAGCGCCCCCATGCGTTATTCGGCCAAGAGCATCGTCATCACCGGCGCAAGCGACGGAATCGGCGCCGAGATCGCCCGCCAACTGGCGGTTCAAGGCCCGCGCCTGGTATTGGCCGCGCGCTCGGCCGACAAGCTCGAAAGCGTCGCCGCATCGTGCCGCAGCCTCGGCGCCGACGTCGAAGTGGTGGCAGCCGACGTCAGTCTCGACGACGACTGCCGCCGCATCGCGCAGACCGCGATCGACCGTTTCGGCGGCATCGACGTCCTGGTGGCCAATGCCGGGGTGTCGATGCATGCCCGCTTCGACGAGATCACCGACTTTGCTACTTTCGAGCGCTTGTGGCGGGTCAACTGCCTGGGCACGGTTCAGGCGGTGCGCCATTGCTGGGACGCGCTCAAAGCCAGCCGGGGCCAGATCGTCGGCATTTCGAGCCTGGCGGGAAAAACCGGGGTGCCGGCGCGCTCCACCTACTGTGCAAGCAAGTTCGCTCAAAGCGGTTTTCTCGATGCGCTGCGGATCGAAGCCGAGGACTTCGGCATCACGGTGAGCGTGGTCTACCCTGGCGTGGTGGCCACCGACATCCGCCGCAACGGCTTGGACGGCCGCGGCGAACGCGCTGGAACCTCCGGGCTCGACGAAGCCGGAGCGATGCCAGTGGCCGAGTGCGCGCGCCAGATCATTGATGCCATGACCGCCCGCCGACGCGAGTGGGTGATGACCCCGCGCGCTCGCTTCGGCCTCTGGCTCAAACTGATTGCGCCACGGCTGGTCGATAACATGGCACGCGCCGCGCTCGCCCGTTCGAGCCCGGCCCCCTCCAACAGGACATCTCGATGAGCAATTCCGTTTCCCACCTGCCCGATGAACCGCCCGCGCTGCGGGTCGTGCCGATGCCGGCCGACGCCAACGCTTACGGCGACGTGTTCGGCGGCTGGATCATGTCGCAGGTCGACATCGCCGGCTCTATCCCCGCCTTCCGCCACGCGCGCGGCCGGGTCGCCACCGTGGCGGTGACCAGCTTTGCTTTCAAGGAGCCGGTGTCCATCGGCGATCTGGTGTCTTTCTACGCCCGCGTGCTGAAGGTCGGCCGCACGTCGATCACGGTGGATGTCGAGGTTTACGCGGAACGCGGCTTCGGCAGCCAGGGCAAAGTCGTCAAGGTGACCGAAGCCCAGCTGGTCTACGTGGCGCTTTCCGCCGACGACAAACCCAAGCCGCTCAACCGGCCGGATTGAAACCCAAGCCCACTTCCCCCTCAGCCGCGCGCGAGTTCAGCCTCGACCCAGGCCGCGGCCGACAACAACCGAGCGTCGGCCCCCGGGCGCGCGACCAGCTGGACCCCCAACGGCAAGCCCTCCTCGCCTCTCGCATGTGGCAAGGGGATGGCGATCTGCGGGCAACCCATCAGGTGCCAGGGGCGACTGAAAAGAGGGTCGCCGGTCGAAGCAATGCCACGCGGAGCTTCGCCCGGCGCGGCCGGCGCCAGCACAACGTCGGCTTCACCGAACAAACGATCGATCGACCCTGCGCAATGGCGCCCGAGTTCGAGCGCCGCGACGTAGTCGCGCGCGGAGGTCGCCCGGCCCTGTTCGATGATCTGGACCAGATGCAGGGAAAGCTGCTCGCGGCGGTAGTCGGCCTCGGGCCCTAACGCGCGTGCCGTCTCGTAGAGGGCAACCACGCGCTGCGCTTCAACCAGACCGGCGAAGTCGGGGCCGCCAGCTTCGTTCCAGCGCAGGTCGACCACGCGGGCGCCGCGGCTGGCGAGATGCCGCCCCGCGTGCTGCACCGCATCGAGCATCGGACGCGACAGCTGCGCCGCCCAGGGCGTGATGCTCAGACCAATGATGGGCGCGGCCGGCTCGGCCACAGCCTCGGCCAGACGCGCCTGCAAGGTGAGCACCGAGCCGATCAGGGCGGCGTCAGCGATGCTGCGAGCGAACATGCCTACCACGTCGAGCGTATCGGAGACCGCTTTCACACCCGCGCGAGGGACCAGGCCACGCGTGGGAACATAGCCGACCACGCCACAGAAAGACGCCGGTCGGATCACCGAGCCCGCCGTTTGTGTGCCCAGGGCGAAGGGCGCCATGTGCGCTGCCACCGCTGCGGCTGACCCGCTCGAAGATCCGCCCGGCGTATGCAGAAGGTTGTGCGGGTTGCGTGTAACGCCAGGAGTGAAGTTGGCTAGCTCGGCGGTTACGGTCTTGCCCAAGGTATAGGCGCCGGCGGCCGAAAAAGCCGCGACGCAAGCGGCATCGGCGCGCGGCACGTGGCCGGCAAAAATCGCCGATCCGTATTCGCTCGGCAAGCCCGCGGTGTCGATGTTGTCCTTTACGGCCACCGGCATACCGTGCAGCCGACCGCGCACGGGGCCGAGGTCGAACTCGCGCGCCAAGGCCAGCGCGCGCGACGGATCGAAAAAGGCAAACGCGCGCACCTCGGGTTCGAGCTCATGGATCGCATCGACATAGGAATGCGCGATCGACTCGGCACTCACTTCGCCGGCGGCAAGCATGGCGGCCAATCGAGTAGCGCTCAGGCGGTTCAACGGCGGCTTCATCCAGGGCTCCTTCGAGGACAGCTTGCCGGTGCCAGCGCGGTGATTACGTGGCGGGTCGGCGATGAATAGATGGGCAGCATATCGGCACTGGTTCCTCGGGCACCGACTCGCATCAAGAATGCGTCGCGTTTCTCTCGGAGAACAGCAACACCCGCTCTGAGCAGGAATCGCCGATCGCTCCCTCCAGAGGGCCCCTGCCCAAGCTGCGCCATACCGACCCGACCGTCGCGGGCAGTCTGCCGAGTTGACCTTCCGCGGATCGACGACACTTTCATTAATGCAGCGCTCGAGCACCGGATTGTTGGCAACACGACGGGGCGGCCCCAGCCGAAACTCCCGTTCGTTGTGCCCGCAGGGCTCGTCCGATATGCCGCGCCGTGTTGCAACCGCGTAGAGGGCCAGGCTCCAGCGGCTTGGGATGGCCTGCAAGGGAGACTCAGATGGTGAGTCGCACAGTCCTATGTGTGGCACCGGGAGGCAGTCAGACGCAGCTGATTTCCGAGCTGCGGGCGTTGGCATGGAACGTAGTCGTCCTCGACGAGGCGCACGGGCTGCGCGACGCCCTTGCCGCGTCGCCCCCACTCGTTGGGCTGCTGATCGCCGAGACTATCGACGACACGTACTGCGCTGCGCTGACCACCCTTCTTCAGAAATACAGCACCCTCGAATGGGTCGGTGTCTTTGGCGCCCGCGCGCTGGAGCTGGCCGCCTGCCGCGATCTGATCATCGCGTACCTGTTCGATCACCACACCCTGCCGACGCGCCCGGAACACATCGCGGCCACTCTCGGCCACGCTTTCGGTCGCGCGCAGCTACGCCAATCCAAGTCCCCCCGCGCAGCACTCCCTGTAGGGGCCGAGAGCTTTGTTGGAGAAAGCGCGGCCACCAAGGCCTTGATCAAGCAGATCCGACGTGTTGCCGCCGTCGACGCTACGGTGCTCATCGGAGGCGAAAGCGGCTCTGGCAAAGAGCTGACTGCGCTCACTATCCACCAGCTTTCATCCCGCGCCAAGCAGGCTTTCCTGGCGCTCAACTGCGGTGCAGTTCAACCCCAGCTGATCCAGTCCGAACTGTTTGGTTATGTGAGAGGCGCTTTCACCGGCGCCACTCGCGACCACACCGGAATGATCGAAGCCGCACACGGAGGAACCCTGTTTCTCGATGAGATCAGCGATCTTCCACTCGACCTCCAGTGCAACTTGCTGCGCTTTCTTCAGGAACGATCGATTACTCGGGTGGGATCCTTCCGCCCAATAGCCGTCGACGTTCGAGTAGTAGCCGCCACCAACGTCGATCTCGAAAAAGCGGTCGCCGCCGGCCGCTTCCGCGAAGATCTTTTCCACCGCCTCAACGTGCTTCCGATCCAGGTTCCGCCGCTGCGCTCCCGCCCAAACGACATCGAACATCTGGCCGAACACTACTTTGCAAAGTTCGCCCTGGACAAGAGTCCGCGCCTGACCGGATTTAGCCGTAGCGCCTTGACTGCCATGCTGAACCACCCTTGGCCGGGCAATGTGCGCGAGTTGATCAATCGCGTCCGCCGCGCCATGGTCATGGCCGAAGGCCGCCTCATCAAGCCCGAGGATCTGGGACTGGAAAGCGCAACGTCCCTGGATTCGCGCGCCGAACTCTACGACGCCCGCGTCGCCGCCGAACGCGACGCCATTCTGGTGAGCCTGCAAAGCAGCGGCAACAACGTTTCACAAGCAGCGCGGCAACTCGGCGTATCGCGCATGACGCTTTACCGCCTGATGAGCAAACACGACATTCGTCCCCTCAGCTAAACGGGGAAACGCCGCTGAGTCGCGCGTTCAGCAACTGATCTGCAGCCCGCGCTGCGTAGCCACTTGCAGCGCACCCGGCACCGTCACATCAACGTGACAGTTCGCGCCGCTGCTCACCAAGCGCTTAATCCCTGGAGAAAATCGCTTGGCACTACGCTTGCCGTGACGCCACCGCTTTCCGCCCTGTCTCAAGTTCGTGACAACCATCACCGCCGAACACAGGATTCGCTTCTCGGCCATTCTCGAAAGAAGCTGATTTTTCAATCACTTGAAACGCAAACCCCAACCTTGGCATCGTTCCTGCAAGTGAGTTGAGCCGGGCTGGCCATGGGCGCCAGTTCCGTCGCTGGAATGCCCCTGTTTGAGGAGACTTCAATGAGGAAGACAACGCTAGCGTCGGCTCTTGCCCTCGCACTGGGTGCTTACGCTTCGGCCTGGGCCAACCCGACCACCAACAACAACGCCGACACTGCCGGCGCCAATACGCAGAACGCGACGGCCACCTCCACACAGTCCGGAAACTCCGGTCCCACTGCCAACGAAAACGCAACTGCCAAGCAATGGAACAACTCGGCCAACGACAACTCCAACAACTCCGACAATTCGAATCGCTCCGACAACTCCAACAACTCCGACCAAAACAACAATAAGAGCGCAGGAGACAACCGCGACAACCGCGGCACAGCCAAGGCTTCAGGCTACGGAACTGTCGCGGCGAACAACGGCAGCACCGCCTCCGCTGCGTTTAGCAACTCGTTTAACACCACTAAAGCGATCGCGCTGAGCCGGCTTGACGGAACCGTGACCAACATCCGCGTCCATGGTATCGGCAATGTCGCCTACAACATGGGCGACGCCAACGGCGGCGCGGGCGGAGCGGGCGGCAAGGGTTATGGCGGCATGGGCAAGGGCGGCAATGGCTCTGGCGAAGGTGGCTACGGCGGCACGGGCGGCAATGCCGGCAACGGCGGCGCCGGCGGCAATGGCGGTGACGGCGGCAATGCCAGCAACGGAAGTGCCCGTGCAGGCGCCGCGACTATCGGCAATGCCCGCAACGGCAGCGCCACGGCTGGCAACGGCGGGGACGGCGGTTACGCTCGTGGTGCCCGCGGCGCCAACGGCGGCGACGCTTATGCCGACGGCGCGAACGCTGGAGCCATGGACCACGCCATGGCTGGCGGCTCCAAGGCCGCGAGTTCTGGCAGCGGCGGCGGTGCAGCGGCCTGGAGCGGCGCGGGCGGCGGCAAAGCCTGGGCCGGCAGCCAAGGCAGTGGCGGCAACAGCAGCGCAAATGGCGGCAACGGCGGCGCCGGCACGCCCGATACGACTGGCGGCAACGGCGGCAATGGCGGTGCCAGCACTGCCGGCACCGGAACTGGCGGTGCGTCAACCGGCACCGGCGGCAACGGGACGGCCTCGTCCACCGCAACCGGAGGTGCGGGCACCGGCGGCGCTGCTACCGCCGCGGGCGGAACGGCAAGCTCCACCTCGACGGCGACCGGCGGCACCAATAACGCCACCGGCGGTGCTGGCGGGATGGCCAGCAACACGGCCGGCAACGGCGCTGCAGGCGGCAACGCCACGAATGGCAGCGCGTCCAACGGGGACGCTTCGACCAGTGCCACGAACGGTAGTGCCACAGCAGGTAACGGCGCTGCAGGAGCTGTAGGCGCCGCCGGCGGCAACGGCGGTCAAGGCACGGGCGGCTCCGGAGGTACGGGTACGGGCGGCACGGGCAACGGCGGCCAGGGCAATGGAGCGGCTGGTGGCGCTGGCGGAACAGGTGGAACGGTGACTGTCGACGCAGGGACCTTCAACCTGTCCAACACCATGACCGGAACCGCGCAGTCGGCCGCCGGCATCTTGGTGATAAGCCAAAACACTGGCATCGCCGCTTTGACTCAGCAAAGCGTCAACGTTCAAGCCAACCTCACAGTCAGGTAAGACAAGGGGGTGCGTCGGCCGGAACCCCGGCCGACGCATTGATCGGTGTTTGCGTTGGGGACCACGATGACCAATCGACAGCTCTTCTCGCCCGTCATTCTTGCCGCAGCCCTGTGGTCGACTGCCGCAAGCGTCATGGCTCAAACACCCGAACCTGCCCCACAAGCCGCCAGCGTATCGATTTCCGCAGCCACGGACATAGCCAGCAACGCGACCGCGCTTCGATCTCGCGGCCTGTGGAACTTGCCTGCGGTTCCCGACCACGTTCTCGCCAACCGCAGTGGCGGCACCGATATCGGCGCCCAGTTGAGCGACATGAAGCTGCGCGGCGTGGTGAGTGACAACCGGGCCGTCAACGTCGCCACCGGCGCCAATTTCATCAGCGAAGGCGCTCTCGCCAACTCGTCCGGTGTGCCGATGGTGATCCAGAACAGCGGCAACAATGTCTTGATTCAGAACGCAACCATCGTCAACGTTCATCTGCAATAAGGAAGCCGCGATGCGGCGCTTAAGCCGGTTTCTTTTCGCGGGCGCGGTCATGTTGGCGCTTAACTCCGCTGCGGTGGCAGGAACGGTTTACCTGCCTGCACAAGTCGGTGGCGCTTATGCCGTACCGGCCACCAGCCTGAAGGAAGCGAGGTTTCGCGCCACGATTCGTCAAAAATTCGATTTCAGCTGCGGATCGGCGGCGATCGCCACCTTGCTCACCCACCACTATCGGCAGGCCGTTACCGAAGAAGCTGTCTTTGCCGAGATGTACGCCCGCGGCGACCCAAAGAAGATCCAGGCCGAAGGATTCTCGCTGCTCGACATGAAGCGCTATCTTCAAGCTCATGGATACGAGGCAGATGGCTTCGAAGCCCCCTTAACCAAGCTCGAGGCAGCAGCCGTGCCAGCCATCGTCCTCGTCAACGAAAACGGCTACAACCACTTTGTGGTCTTGAAGGGGATTCGCGATGGGCGCGTCTTGATTGGCGACCCAGCAGGTGGATCACGCGCCTTGAGCTTGGCCGCGTTTGAGGCCATCTGGGTCAATCAAATCCTTTTCGTCATCACCAATCGCCAGCAGCTCGCGCTTTTCAACCTAGATTCCGATTGGCGCTTAACGCCGAGCGCTCCCATCAACACGGCGACTCGGGCGACCGGTTACCACCATCTAACCGTGCCGAAGTTTGGCCCGGGCGACTTCTGACACCGAGATCATGAACTCGCATGCCATCCGATGGGTGTTTGGAAGTTGGCTCGCCGCCGTGTCCTTGGTTGCTCAAGCGGATAGCTCACCTCCTGCGTCGGACGCCACCACAGTGGTCGATTTGGCGCAAGTTCCCCCTGGTCCGCCAGCTCTGACCGGCCACGAAACCCCAAGCAGGTCGTCGGTTTCGGCCTTGCTCAGTCTCGCCACCGCCCCGCTCGCCGACGAGGCTCTCGCCCAAGTGCGTGGAGGCTTTGTGACGGATACGGGTTTGAAGATCTCTTTCGGAATCGAGCGCGCGGTCTATATCAACGGCGACCTCGTCACCACGACTCGACTGAGCACGCCGGATCTGTCAGCCACCACCGGAGGACGGTCGAGCGATCCGGCCGGAACCTTGGCCCTGGTCCAAAACGGTGCGGGGAACTATTTCTTGTCCGAGATCGGTAGATCGGCGCTGCCCAGCGTGATTCAGAACACGCTCGACAACCAAGCGATACGCACCGTCACGGTGATCAACGCCAGTGTCAACAGCATGGATTTGCTGCGCTCGATGAACCTGAGTTCGAGCGTCAGAAACGCAATCGCCGACTTCCTTCCCCGCTAAGGCGATTCCTCGCTTAACGCCATCGACCACGCAGCTAGGCCCTGCCGGCCACTACTGCGCGCTTACTTCGACGGCAATAGTCATCGGCGGCCGTTGTACAGGCGCATCCGATCACAAAAACTCAGAAGGTCGTCGGCACTCGCAGCGTCAGATTGACATCCGGGGTGTCGCGCGTCAGTCCCGCACCCAAGGCGATATTGAGCGTTCGATTGTTGCTCAACTGATACGAATAACCCAGCAGTAGCGCTCCCAACTGAACCGTGACCGAATCGGCTGCCGTGCGACCGTTCTGCTTGATCTTTCCGATCGAGCTGTGCTCGTAGCCAAGGCTGAACGAGGACTTTTCATTGATGGAAAAACCCATCCCGAAATTGAATCCAAAGACTCCGCCCGGCGCGATGGTGCCCAACTCTTCGATCTGCCCGTCAACCACCCGCGTCACGTCCTTGCGCTTGAAGTTGTAGGCGTAACTCAGCGTTCCAAAGAAAACTGCCGGGTCCGACGGATACAACATGGTTAGCGCTGGCTGCAGCGAATAAAAACCGGACCCCGTTGGCAGTTCAGTCTGCAGGCCGTCGCGCAGGCCGATGATGGTCTTGGTGGTCGACACCTCGAAAGGATCGCGGCCTGTGCGCGACTTGAATCGCAGGCTTGCGATATAGAAAGGCCGGTCGGCGCCGCCGTCATTGAGCTGCCAGCGACCCGTCATTTCGACGTCGCCTATGCCACTGCCAGTGGCATTAAAGACCGTGCTGGAAGCCGCCCCCTGCAATACCTCGCGACCAATGCTCGAGTCCGAGCGGTAGACGTAGGGAACTCGCGCCTCCAGTTCGATCCGGTTGGTCACGCCCCAGCGTCCGGTGAGGTTTCCGATCCAGGTGTTGCGCTTGCTTTCGCGAATGTCGATTACGCCGATCAGGATGGCGGGAATGATGGTGTAGCCGACCAGCGCAATCCGATTGGCTGACGAGTAGTAGTACTGAAGCGACGGCTCGATCACGAACTTTCCCTCCGGCGTCATCACGCCGGGCTGCTGAGGGAAGATCGGCGCCACTTCGGGCGGGCGATCGCTGTGTTCCGGAGCCTGGCCGACCGGCTCTGCAGGCACCCTGGGCCGCGCCTCAGGCGCGGCCTGTTGAGCCGGAACCGGTGATGAATCGGGCGCCTGAGCAAGAGCTGGCGGCGCGGCCGAGGAAGCCACGCCTGCAGCGTTGGCCGGCGCGGCACCGCGAGCGGCTCCACCCCGGGCTTGCCCCAGTTCATCGATTCGCAAGGTCCGCCGCAACTGGTTGAGGCTAGCCTCCTGTTCAGCGATAGCCCGCTTGAGCGCCTCAATCCGCTCTTTCTGCTCAGCGATCTGGCGCTGCAAGGCCTGGACTTGATCGGCCGGGGCCTGCTCGGGCGAGGAGGTCTGCGCCTCCACCCCCAAGGAAATCAGGGCTAGCAGCGTCAGACACGCCGGTCGAGAACGTCGCACGCAGCTATCGCTCATGAGAACCTCGCGCAAGACTCGTCAATGAATGCCTGCAGCGGGCCTAACCCACATCTCGTTCCAGGCCTACCGGGACTGTATGCGATCCGGCCCCGAAATGACGCCATTCCGAGCGCCCTCAAGTTTCGGACACGCTGCGGCCGCGTCATCCGCACCACGCCAGACTGGATCAACTCGGTGCCCGACACGCCCTCGCGTCGCGCAGGCCTTCAGGCGTCGAGCGCGATCACGTGTTCGGCCAGCCGCCGGGCAATCGCGCCGTAAAGCCTAGGCCCGGGGTGGAAGCCGTCCTCGGCAAACGCTCCGAACTCCATCACCCCGTCCATAGTCGCGTGTGTCACGCCATTCTGGGCCTTCGCCCACAGCGCCTGCTCTCGGTTCACCCGGGCCACGTGTCGCCCGGCATACCAGGCCAGCGGTTGCGGCAGAGCTGGGAAAAACTGCATTGGCGGCAAGGCGCAGAACATCACGTGACGGACGCCGATCCGATCTTGCAGCCACCGTGCCAGTTCGCCCCGATGCCGCAGGGCACGCTGAAGTGGCACCCGGTGAGTGACGTCGTTGACACCCAGCATAACCACGGCGAGATCGGCGGGTTCCGGCGGCGACTCGCGCAGCAGCTCTAGCGCCTGGGCCGACGTCACCCCTGACCGCGCGATCAACTGCCATTGCACCGCTCGACCAAGGCCGGCGGCGGTCAACCGTGCCAAAGGACGGGCCAGCGCCTCGTCCTGAGTCTGAGCGCCAACTCCGGCCGCACTCGAATCGCCCACCACCAGAAGCCGCAACGCGTCCACGCCCGCGCCTTCGCGGCCGCGCCTAGGCCCAGCTGCTTCGGGCAGCTCCAGCGCCGTGGCGCGCAGCCGGCGCGCCTGAGCGAACAGAACCGGCCCCAGCACGACGGTCGCAGCCTGGATCAACATGGGATCAAGATTTCGGGTACAGCACCATCTGGGTGCATCGGAACAAAGCCAGGGTGCGACCGGTCGCCACTTCCGTGACGGTGGCATCCCATACCTGGGTATTGCGTCCGCCGTGCGCCGCCCGTGCTACCGCCTGTAGGGTGCCAGAGGTGGCCGTGGCGAGGAAGTTGGTTTTGAGCTCGATCGTGGTAAAGCTCTCCGCGCCGTCGGGCAGGTGGGCGATGGTGGCGTAGCCGCAAGCCGTATCGGCCAGCGCCACCACGCTCGCGGCATGAAGAAAACCGTTGGGTGCGAGCATCTCGGGGCGGACGTCCATCTGCATCACCAGTTCGCGCTCGGAGATTGCCGTTACCCGCATGCCGAAGTGCCCCGGGAGAAAGGCCTGGCTGCGCGAGTTCATCGCCGCCAGGTCCAGTTCAGCGCGCCGCCTCATCAGCTGAACGACGACCAGTCAGGTTTGCGGCGCTCGAAGAAGGCCGTGAAAGCTTCCTTCGCCTCGGCGCTTTTCAGCATGCGGCCGAAGGACTTGGCTTCTTCCTGGATCAGCTTCTCGAGTTGCGGGCGGAATGCCGCCTTCATCAGGCGCTTGGTCTCGCGCACCGCGGCAGGCGGCAAACGCACGAAGCGCTGAGCCTGCGCCATTGCGTGCGCCAGCACCTTGTCGTCGTCGAGCACCTGGTTGACGATCTTCATCTCGACCGCCTCGTCCGAACTGATCGGCTCGGACAACAGCAGCTTCTCGGCCGCCTTGTGGTAACCCGCATTGATAGGCACCAGCATCGACGAGCCAAACTCCGAGCACAGTCCAAGCGCCACGAAGGGCATCGAAAACATGGCGTGCGCGCCGCAGTACACCAGGTCGCAGTGGTAGAGCATGGTGGTGCCAATTCCCACCGCCGGGCCGTTGACTGCGGCCACCACCGGTTTCTCGCAAGTTCCCAGCGCCAGCATGAACTGGAACACTGGCGCGTCAGGACCGGTGGGCGGGTTCTGCATGAAGTCCTCGATGTCGTTGCCGGCCGTGAACACGTCGGGCTGGCCGTGGATCAGGATCGCCCGCACCGCGGCATCATCCTGGGCCGCGCCGATCGCCTCAGCCATGGCCGAATACATCGCCATCGACAGCGCATTTTTCTTTTCCGGGCGGGCGATCTCGACGCGGGCAATGCCGTCGTAGGTTTCGGTCTTGATGCTCATGGGTTTCCTTTCTGTGCAAAACGGCTCAGCCAAAGCCCAGCCAAAGGCCAGAGCGTATCGGCGAAGCGTTTTCTGAAAAAGCCGAAATGGCCGATCTGTTTCACCTGCGCCTCGCGCGGGTGGATAAGCCGCAACTGCGGCGCAGCGTCACGGTAAAAACGATGCAGGCTCTCGATGTTGCGCGGCGAGAGCATTTCGTCGTCGGTGAAATACAGCGCCAACATCGGCGACTTAAGCTCGGCGTATTGGCGCCGCACCGCCTCGCCTTCAAGCCCGAACAGGTAGTCGCGCGCCAGGCACCAAGATCGCCACTGCGCCATCACCCCGGCCGGCAGATCGCCCACCATCCGCAGCTTGCGGCCGGGGAAGTAGCCAAACACGGGCAGCAGCAGCGGCACCAGAACGAACCACAGGAACCAGACCACCCGCTTGAGGCGTGCCGCGTTGTCGCGCCAGTAGCCGCTGCCAGCCGCCACCGTCACCGCCGCGTCGACCAGGCTTCGATTCGGCAGCAGCCCCAGGATCTGGCCACCCAGGCTATGACCGATCCACAGCACCGGGCGTCCGGCCATGCGCTCGGCCAGGTGGTCGAGCACGGACGCGGCATCGCGCCGGGCCCAGGTCAGGATGTCGGCCTCGAAGCCGCGCAGCGAGTGCGCGTATTGCGGCGGCCTCGAATGCCCCATACCGCGGTAGTCGAAGCTGAGAACGTAATAACCCTGTTCGGCGAGCCAACGTGCAAACGCCGAATAAAAAGCCTGCTCCACCCCCATCGCGGGAGCGATCAGGACCCCTGCACGCGCCGTCTGCGAATCGCCGTAGCTGAAAACGGCCAAGGGGAAAGCATCGGAACTCAGGACCTCGTGTTGGTGCATAGGCTTCCTTCAAGGGAGCGCAATGTCACGGACGCAGCCCGCTGCCTGGCCAGAGGAAGAAGGGCGCCGCAGCGCCCTGGCTTTGATTCCGGAGTCCGCGCGCGCCACTCCCGGCGACGCGCGCGGGAGCTCCGATCAGACGCGTTCGAAGATGCCGGCTGCGCCCATGCCGGTGCCGATGCACATCGATACCATGCCGTACTTGGCCTGGCGGCGACGCAGGGCGTGCACCACGGTCGCAGCGCGGATCGCGCCGGTCGCGCCCAGCGGGTGACCCAGAGCGATCGCGCCACCCATGGGGTTGACGATGCTGGGATCGAGGCCGAGTTCACCGATCACCGCCAGCGCCTGGGCGGCAAAAGCTTCGTTCAGCTCGATCCAGCCCATGTCTTCCTGTTTGAGGCCGGCAAGTTTGAGCGCCGCGGGAATCGCTTCCTTGGGGCCGATGCCCATCACCTCGGGCGGCACCCCCTTGACCGCAAAGCTCACGAAGCGGGCCAGCGGGGTCAGGTTGTACTGCTTGAGCGCGCGCTCGCTCACCACGATCAGGGCGCCCGCGCCGTCCGACATCTGCGAACTGTTGCCAGCGGTGACGCTGCCCTTGGCGGCGAATACGGTCTTCAACTTGGCCAAGGCCTCGAGCGTGGTCTCGGCGCGCGGACCTTCGTCGAGCGCGAGGATGCGGCGCTTGACGTCGATCTCGCCGGTAGCAAGGTTGGGGAAACGCTCGACGATCTCGTAAGGCGTGATCTCGTTGGTGAACTCACCCGCCTGTTGCGCGAGCAGGGCGCGGCGGTGCGACTCCAGAGCGAAAGCGTCTTGCGCTTCGCGCGAGATCTTCCACTGCTGCGCCACCTTTTCGGCAGTCAGGCCCATGCCGTAAGCGATGCCGAGGTTCTCGTCCTTGGCGAACACTTCCGGATTGAAGCTGGGCTTGTTGCCGCTCATGGGCACCATGCTCATCGATTCGGCGCCGCCGGCGATCATGACGTCGGCCTCGCCCACGCGGATGCGGTCGGCGGCCATCGCCAGGGCGTTCAGGCCCGACGAGCAGAAGCGGTTGATGGTGACGCCGCCCACGGTATTGGGCAGGCCGGCCAGCAGCACTGCCACGCGGGCGAAGTTCAGGCCTTGCTCGGCCTCGGGCATGGCGCAGCCGATGATCGCGTCTTCGACCGCGGCCGGGTCAAGGTTGGGCACCTGCGCCATCGCAGCCTTGATGGCGTGAACCAGCAGGTCGTCGGGGCGCTGGTTGCGCAGCGCGCCCTTGGGGGCCTTGCCGATCGGCGTGCGCGTGGCAGCGACGATGTAGGCGTCCTGGATTTGCTTGCTCATGTGTTTAAGTCTCCTGTTCGTGATCGCCTCGCCACGCGGTCAGGCGCGGCGAGCGGCTCACGGATCACGAATTAGTTACGCACCGGCTTGCCGGTCTGCATCATGCCCATCATGCGTTCCTGGCTCTTGGGGTGATTGACCAGCTCCATGAAGTACTTGCGCTCCAGGTCGAGCAGCCACTGTTCGTCGACCAGGCTGCCGGCTTCGACGTCGCCGCCGCACATCACTTCGGCGATGCGGCTAGCGATGAAGTAGTCGTGCGCGCTGATGAAGCCGCCGTCACGCATGCCAACCAACTGCGCCTTGATCGTCGCCAGGCCCGAGCGGCCGGCGACCGGCACGCCCTTGAGTTTCAGCGGCGGGCGGTAGCCGGCGTCGGCCATCGCCGCAGCTTCCTTGAGCGCGGTCCACAGCAGCTCGTAGCTGTTGAAAACCACCACGTCGGAGGGCAGCAGCCAGCCCATGGTGCGGCCTTCGAGCGCCGACTTGCCGACATTGGCCATCGCGGCATTGAGGAACCAACCCTTGAGGAAGCTCAGCACGTCGTTGCTGCCGGCGGCTTGCGCAGCAAGACCCGCGCGGATCGCGCCTTCCTTCAAGCCTCCCGCGCCCGGCAGCAGGCCTACACCCACTTCCACCAGACCGATGTAGCTCTCGAGGCTGGCGACACGCTTGGCCGAATGCAGCAGCAGTTCGCAGCCGCCGCCCAGCGCTAGGCCGCTGACGGCCGAGACCACCGGAACCTGCGCGTATTTCAGGCGCATGAAGGCGTCCTGCAGCTTCTTTTCTTCGGCACCGATCGCCTTCACGCCGCCCGACATGAAGACCGGCAGCATCGCCGCCAGGTCGGCACCGGCCGAGAAAGGCTCGTCGGGCGACCACACCACCAGGGCCTTGTATTGCTTCTCGGCGAGCTCAAGCGCCTGCAGCAGACCGGCAACCACGCCCGGTCCGATCGTGTGCATTTTGCTCTTCAAAGAGATGATCAACACCTCGGGCTGCTGCGCCACGGTGAAGAGGCGGACCGATTCGTCCTCGAACACGGTCGAGCCGCCGTTGTGGCCGGTGGACGAGTTTTCGCCCACCAGCGGCGCGCGGAAGATCTGCTTGGCGTAGACCGGCAGGTCGGAGCGCGGAACGAACTTGCCTTGCGCGGGCGACCACGAGCCCTCGGGTTGGTGCACGCCGCCACGCTCGGCCACCGGGCCTTCGAACACCCACGCGGGCAGCGGCGCGGTCGAGAGCGCTTCGCCGGCGTCGATGTCGGCCTTGACCCATTCGGCGACCTGCTTCCAGCCTGCCGATTGCCAGACTTCGAACGGGCCGGTAGCCCAGCCGAAGCCCCAGCGCAGGCCGAAGTCGACTTCGCGCGCGGTGTCGGCAATGGTCTCGAGGTGGACCGCGATGTAGTGGAAGGCGTCGCGGAAGATCGCCCACAGGAACTTGGCCTGAGGGTGCTTGGTTTCACGCAGCAGCTTCAGGCGCTCGGCCGGATCCTTCTTTTTGAGGATGCGGACGATGATGTCGTCGGCCTTGCCGCCGCCTTCGACGTATTCGCCGGTAGCGGGGTTGATCACCTTGATGATCTTGCCGTCCTTCTTGTAGAAGCCGGCCTTGGTCTTGGCGCCCAGGGCGCCGGCGGCGATCAGCTTCTCGAGCACAACCGGCGTGCCGAAGTGAGCGGCGAACGGGTCGATCGAGGCGGGCAGCGTGTCGCGCATGGTCTTGATGACATGCGCCATGGTGTCCAGACCCACGACGTCGGCGGTGCGGAAGGTCGCGCTCTTGGCGCGGCCGAGCTTGCTGCCCGTGAGGTCGTCGACCACGTCGTAGCCCAGGCCGTACTTCTCCGCTTCCTTGAAGGTCGCGAGCATGCCGAAGATGCCGACCCGGTTGGCGATGAAGTTCGGAGTGTCCTTGGCTCGCACCACGCCCTTGCCGAGGGTGCTGGTGAGGAAGGTCTCGAGCTTGTCCATGATGGCCGGCTCGGTCGCCGGGGTCGGGATCAGCTCGACCAGGTGCATGTAGCGCGGCGGATTGAAGAAGTGCACGCCGCAGAAGCGGGTCTTCAGGCCTTCGTCCATCACGGTCGAGAGCTGCTCGATCGGCAGGCCCGAGGTGTTCGACGCGAAGATCGCGTTGGCCGAAACGAAGGGGCCGACCTTCTTGTACAGGTCGTGCTTCCAGTCCATGCGCTCGGCGATCGCTTCGATGATCAGGTCGCAGTCGGCCAGCTTGGCGAGGTCGTCCTCATAGTTGGCAACCTCGATGAACTGCGCGTCATCCTTGTTGCCAAGCGGCGCGGGATTGAGCTTCTTGAGGTTCTCGATGGCCTTGAGAACGATGCCGTTCTTGTTGCCTTCCTTGGCGGGCAGGTCGAACAACACGACCGGCACCTTGGCGTTCACGCAATGGGCGGCAATCTGCGCGCCCATCACGCCGGCGCCCAGCACTGCGACCTTGCGGACGATGAAGTTACTCATGAGGTCTCCTGGAGGATATGGGTGATCCGTGTTCGGTGATGCAACAGCAAGGCGCCGCAGCCTTTTCGGGGCCGCGGCGCGCCGGGCCAATCGTTAGAACATCTCCGCCGGCATTTCCATCACGCTCTTGACGCCGGCGCGCGCGGTGCGGATGCGCGAAGCGGTCTCGGGCAGCAGCTTCTGGAAGTAGAAGCGGGCGGTGTGCAGCTTGGCGACGTAGAACGGATCGACACTGGCGCCGTCGGCGTTGATGCGGTCGAGCGCCACCTTGGCCATGCGCGCCCAGAAGTAGGCGAACACCAGGTGGCCGACCACGCGCAGGTAGTCGACCGAGGCGCCGCCAGCCTCGTTGGGGTTGCCGAAGGCCTTCATGCCGATCTCGGTCGAGAGCTTGGTCACCTTGTCGCCGATATCGGCGAGCGGAGCGATGAACTCCTCCATCTCCATGTCGGTGCCGTTGTCCTCGATGAAGTCGGTCACCAGCTTGCCGAACTTGCGCAGCTTGGAGCCGTTGTCCATCAGGACCTTGCGGCCCAGCAGATCGAGCGACTGAATGCCGTTGGTGCCCTCGTAGATCATGTTGATGCGAGCGTCGCGCACGAACTGCTCCATGCCCCACTCGCGAATGTAGCCGTGGCCGCCGAAGACCTGCTGGCATTCGGTCGCCGCCTGGTAGCCGTTGTCGGTCAGGAAGGCCTTAACGATCGGGGTCATCAACGCCATCATGTCGGCGCCGAACTTGCGATCTTCTTCGGTCGCGCCATGCAGCTGCTGGTCGGCCATCAGGGCGACCCAGTAACTGAACGCGCGGCCGCCTTCGGCGTAAGCCCGCGCCGACAGCAGCATGCGGCGCACGTCGGGGTGGACGATGATCGGGTCGGCCGGCTTGTCCGGCGCCACCGCGCCGGTCAGCGCCCGCATCTGCAAGCGGTCCTTGGCGTAAGCGGCGGCGTTCTGATAGGCCACTTCGCTGATGCCCAGGCCCTGCACGCCAACCCCCAGACGCGCACCGTTCATCATGACGAACATGGCGTTCAAGCCCTTGTTCGGCTCGCCGACCATCCAGCCCTTCGCGCCCTGCAGAACCATCTGGCAGGTCGAGTTGCCGTTGATTCCCATCTTGTGTTCGATCGCGCCGCAGAAAATTCCGTTGGCCTCGCCCGCGGTGGCGGTTTCACCCTCGCCGACCGGCAGGCGCTTAGGCACGACGAACAGCGAGATGCCCTTGGTGCCGGCGGGAGCATCGGGCAGACGCGCCAGCACCAGGTGGACGATGTTGTCGGCCATGTCGTGTTCACCCGAGGAGATGAAGATCTTCTCGCCGGTGATCGAATAGCTGCCGTCGCCCAGGGGCTCGGCCTTGGTGCGCAAGAGGCCGAGGTCGGTGCCGCTGTGCGGCTCGGTCAGGCACATCGTGCCAGTCCATTCGCCCGAGACCAGCTTGGGCAGGTAGAGACTCTTGATCGCTTCGCTGCCGTGGGTATGCAGGCACTCGTAGGCGCCGATCGTCAGGCCCGGGTACATCGCCCAGGCCTGGTTGGTCGAATACTGCATCTCGTAGAAAGCGATCTGCAGCAGGTTCGGCAGACCTTGGCCGCCGTAGGCGGGGTCGCAGGCCAGGCCTTGCCAGCCGGCCTCGCGGAACTGGTCGAAAGCCTCCTTGAAGCCGGTCGGGGTCTTCACCGCATGGGTGACGGGGTCGTAGGTGCAACCCTCTTCGTCGCCCGAGCGGTTGATCGGGTGCAGCACTTCGGCGCAGAACTTGCCGGCCTCTTCGACCACGGCGTTGATCGTGTCGGCATCGATGTCGGCGTAGTCAGGCATCGCCTTGAGGGCATCGACGGCGCCCAGCACTTCATGGATGACGAACTGTTGGTCGCGCAAAGGAGCCTTGTAGACAGGCATGGCTTATCTCCTGGAGGACTTGGATGCCGAAGCCGACTTGCGGGCGGCCGAAGCGGAGCGGGAGGGGGAGAAAACGGCGGGCTGGACAGCCAGCGCGCCGGAAATGATTCGTTCCAGACCGCGGCGCGCGTGGGTCGGACTCTTGGCCGAACGCAGCAGGCGGGCTTCCTGATGCATCGCGAGCATCAGGCCGTAGATTTCGAAAGCGAGCTGTTCGCTGTCGGCCTCGGCCAGCAGATGGCCTTCGGTCTTGCCGAGTTCGATCGCGCGCAGCAGTTCCTGGTTCCAGCCGTTGACGATCGCCACCATCGCGTCGCGCAAGGCGCCGGGGCGGTCGTCGTATTCGCTCGCGCCGGAGATCATCAAACAACCTTGCTCGATCTCCCGTACCAGGAAATCAAGCCAGTTCTCGAGTATCGCGTTCAGGCGCGGCAGGCCGCGCGGCTCGCGCACCGCCGGCCGCAGCACCTCGTCGACGAAGCGCTCGGCGTAGGCCTTGAGCACGGCCAGCTGCAGATCTTCGCGCGAACCGAAATGCGCGAACACGCCGCTTTTGCTCATGCCCGCGCCTTCGGCCACCGAGCCTATGGTCAGGCCTTCCAGGCCGTCGCGCCGGGCAATCGCCACCGCCACCAGGACGATCGCCGCGCGCGTCGTTTCGCCCTTGCGGGTACGCAAGGGCGCAGCGAGCGATTGCAAAGCGTTGGTCAAAGACATCAGGGTCGGCCCGGCTTGACGAGTATCAATGCCGCCTTCTCGAAAAAGACGAACGATCGTACTATTTTCCTCGAACGGCCGTGCGTCAACGCCAGCAACTAGAGCCGCACTTCTATTGCTGCAGTGCAGCGGGCGAAAACTCGTGCAGCAGGTGTTCGACGAACAGCCGCACCTTGGCCGAGAGGTGGCGGCGGCTCGGATACACGACCAGGATGTCCGAGCCCGGACCGGACCAGTCGGGCAAGACCCGCTCGAGCGCGCCGGCGGCGATCAATGGCGCCACCATGAAGTCGGGCTCGCAGTTGATGCCCAGCCCTGCCGCCGCAGCGGCGGTCAGGACCTCGCCGCTATTGGCATGCAAGGGCCCTCGCACCGCCACCTCACGCGACTCGCCGCCCGGTCCGACCAGCCGCCACAGGTAGGGGCTGGCGACGTTGGCGTAGCTGAGCAGCCGGTGGTCGGTCAGGTCGCCGGGCGACTGCGGCCGGCCGTGGGTCGCCAGGTAGGCCGGCGCCGCGGCCAGCCACATCTCGATCCGTCCCAGTCGCCGCGCGACCAGCTGCTCGCTGCCGGGCGCACCGACCCGAACGGCCAGATCGAAACCTTCTTCCACCAGGTCGACCACGCGGTCGGACACCGACACGTCGAACCTCACCTCGGGGTAGCGGGCGGCGAAGCGCGCGATCGCGGGCGCGATCCGGTGGATGCCGATGAAATACGAACAGGTCAGCCGGATCTTGCCCTTGGGGCTGGCCGCGGCCACCCCGGCCGCGGCTTCGGCCTCCTCCAAGTCGGCCAGCAGTTGGACGCAACGCTCGTAATACGCCTGACCGGCGTCGGTCAGAGAAAGCCGCCGCGTGGTCCGCTGCAGTAGCCGCGCCCCCAGGTGCGCCTCGAGTTCGGCCACTAGGCGCGACAGCGAGGACGTCGACAAGGCGAGCCGCTCGGCCGCCCCCACAAAGCTGCCGGATTCGACGACCCGGACAAAAGCCGACATGGCGGCAATTCGATCCATACCCAATTATCCCGATCTTCAAGACAAACCATCCCGATCATCCACCTTTATCCATCGAAAAGGGATAACTAGAGTGAGCTCCTGTCCCGCCACACCCGGAGCCCACCTTGATCGACACGCCCATCGACACCCGCACCGCCGCTTACGGCGCTTTCGTCCTGCGCCTCGCCCTCGGCACCATGGCGATCGCGCACGCGCTCATGAAGTGGCTGATCTTCACCCTGCCCGGCGCCGCCGGCTATTTCGCCTCGCTCGGCCTGCCGGGCGAACTCGCCTACCTCACCTTCGCAGTCGAACTGGTGGGCGGCGCCCTGCTGATCCTGGGCGTGCAGACGCGCTGGGCGGCGCTGGTCCTGCTGCCCTTCCTGCTCGGCGCGACCTGGGCCCACCTCGGCAACGGTTGGGTCTTTAGCGGCAAAGGCGGCGGCTGGGAATATCCTGCCTTCCTGTCGATCGCTGCCGCGGTTCAAGCCCTGCTTGGCGACGGCGCTTTCGCCCTGAGCCGGCGCGCCCGTCCCACCCCGACCCTGGCCCGCGCCTGAAACGTTTTCTTGCTGGAGACACCATGAAACTCTATTACTCGCCCGCCGCCTGCTCGCTGTCGCCGCACATCGCCCTGGCCGAGTCCGGCCTGCCCTACACGCTGGAAAAGGTCGACCTCAAGTCGCACCGGGCGCAGCACGAGGGCGATTTCTACGCCATCAACCCCAAGGGCTACGTGCCCGCGCTCTTGCTCGACAACGGCGTCTTGCTCACCGAAGGCCCGGCGATCGTCCAGTACATCGCCGACCAGGCCCCGGCGGCCAAACTTGCGCCCGCCAACGGCTCGCTCGAGCGCTATCAGCTGCAGTCGTGGCTGAACTTCATCTCGACCGAACTGCACAAGCAGTTTTCGCCGCTGTTCAAGGAAGACAGCAGCGAAGACGTGAAGGCGGCGCAGCGCACCCTCATTGGCCAGCGGCTCGATTACGTGGCCGCCCAGCTCGGCAGCAAGGACTACCTGATGGGCGATTTCAGCGTTGCCGACGCCTATCTCTTCACCATCCTGAACTGGGGGCAATGGGTCGGGATCGATATCGCGCGCTGGCCGACGCTCACCAGTTTCATGGCCCAAGTAGCCGCCCGCCCGGGAGCGCAGAAGGCGCTCAAGGAAGAACACCTGATCAAATGAACCCCGCTGCCGGACCATCGCCGGATGGCCCGGCTGCCTTCCCCATGCCCACGCTTCCCACTCTTTTTGTGTCTCACGGTTCGCCCATGCATGCGACGCTCGACTCCCGCGCGTCGCGCCTGTGGCGGGAGCTGGGGCAGCGCCTGCCGCGGCCGCGCGCGATCCTGATCGCCTCGGCGCATTGGGAGACCGCAGTCCCCACACTCACCGCCGGCAGCGCTCCCCCCACGATCCACGACTTCGGCGGCTTTCCGGACGAGCTCTACCAGATCCGCTACCCCGCCCCCGGCGCGCCGTGGCTGGCGCAGCAAGCGGCCGCTCTGCTGCAACAGGCGGGGCTGCCCGCCGCGCTCGATCCGCAGCGCGGCCTGGACCACGGCGCCTGGGCGCCGCTGCGGCACCTGTTCCCCGCCGCCGACGTCCCGGTCGTGCAGATCTCGCTGCAAAGCCATCTGCCGGCACCACACACGCTCGCGGTCGGCGCCGCTCTCGCACCCTTGGCGCACGACGGTGTCCTGATCGTCGGCTCGGGCCACCTCACCCACAACCTGCGCGACTGGATGGGCCATGTGTCGCAGCACGGCCTGGCCACCGACGACAGCGTGCCGACCGCGACCTATGTCGAGCAGTTTCGCGACTGGGTGAGGCAGGCCTTGCTGAGCCAAAACGGCGCGGCGCTCGCCGACTGGTCCCGCGCCCCGCATGCGGCGCGTGCCCATCCGACACCCGAACACTTCCTGCCGCTGCCATTTGCCCGGGCCGCCGCCGGCCCCTCGCCCGTCGTTGAACATTTCGACGCCGGGGTCGACGCCGGCGTGTTGGCGATGGACGCCTGGCTCTTCACGCCCTCGGCTACACCCGGCTGATCCGCCAGCCGCGCTGCCGCAACTGTTCGATCAGACCCTGAGGACCGAACAGGTGGAGCGAGCCCACGGCGATCAGGGGCGTGCCGCCGGCCGCCATGAAGTATTCGATGCGTTCGATCATGTAAGGATGGCGCCCGCTCACCAGCTGTTCGACGGTGAAACGCCCGCCCACGCTGGCCTCCTGTTGCATGGCCTGGAGCAGCGCCAGCACCGCCGCCTCGTCCCCGTCCAGCCACGCCTGCGCCATCCCGACCACCTCGCCGCGCGCTTCGCCGCTGTCGATCGCGGCCAAGGTCTCGGCCAGGAACGCGTGTTGCACCGCGCGCGGAGCCGCGTCGAAAAGCCGGAACTGGAATTCGACCCCTTCGAGTTCGTCGACCGGCCGGCCGCGCGCCTGCGCCACCAGCTGGGTCTCGACCGCGGCCGCCACGCCGTAACCGGCCGCACCGGCCTGGCCCATGGTCAGGGTGCTGGCGAGCAGCCAGGGTTTCAAGCGCCAGGCCTGACTCGTTTCCAGCCCCGCCGCAGGCAGGGCCGCCTCGACCCGCTGCCGGAGTTCGGGCTCCAGTTCGCTCTCTAACCCCGGCTGGCCCGGTGGATAAAAACCGTGGCGCTGGAACGCTTCGGCCACCCGGTCGGCGCGCGAAAGATCGGCCTCGAGCACGATCCGGGTCGCGGCGTCGAGCCGCGCCTGCTGGGCCGGCGGCAGCGGGAACCACTCGGGCTGGCCGACGTGGATCGTGCCAAACAGCAGACCGCAGCGCTCGCCGCGGCAGAACTCGTACAAGAATCCACGCCGCTCGCCTGTCTCGCTGGCCTGCGCGGGAAACAACACGCCGGCCAGCAGCAGAGCCAGGCAAACACGGAAAAAAATCGGCCAGCGATTCATTGTTCCCATCCCCAATCAGGCCGATTCTACGGAGCGCCGCTCCCGGTTCCGGCCGCCGCCGCTTGCCCGGTTGCCTCAGGCGGACTTCGACACCGCCGGGCGGTTCAGGTCGAGGATGTAGACCGCCACGCCGGGGTCTTCTTCGTCGCGGTGCGGCTTGTAGCCGCGTTTGGCCATCATCACGCCCATCTCGTCGTTGTCCTTGAGCACGTAGCCGATGAGCTGCTCGAGCCCGCGCTCGCGCGCGGTGTTTTCGATGGCGTCCATCAACACATGACCGAGGCCGCGGCCCTGCCAGGCGTCTTCGACGATCACCCCGAACTCGGCGCTGCGGCCGTCGGGGTTGCGGGTGTAGCGCGAAACGCCGCGCATCTCTTCGTCCTCGCCGCTCGAGTCGACCGCGACAAAAGCCATCTCGCGGTCGTAGTCGATCTGGGTGAAACGCACCAGGCGCTCGCGCGTGAGTTCGCGCACCGGCGAATGGAAACGCAGGTAGGAGCTGCGCGGCGACAGGCGCGAGATGAAACGGATCTCCATCTCGGCGTCTTCGGGCCGGATCGGCCGCAGCCGGACCGTGCCGCCCTTGACCGGGACTTCGCGCTCGAGAAAGCGCGGGTAGGGGTGGATCGCCAGGTGTGAAAACGTGGCGTCGGGCGCCAGCGGAGCGTCCGACACCACCACCCGGGCGTCGAGTGCGATCACGCCGTTTTCGTCGGCCAGCAGGGGGTTGATGTCGAGTTCCCGCACGGCCGGGATCGCCACCGCAAGCTCGGAAATGCGCAACAGGACTTCGACCAGCTTGTCGACATCGACCGCCGGAGCACCGCGGAACTCGTCGAGCATTTTCGCCACCCGGGTGCGGCTGATCATGTCGAGCGCCAGGAAGCGGTTGAGCGGCGGCAGCGCCACCGCCGTGTCGCTGAACACCTCGGTCGCCAGTCCGCCCATGCCGAAGCTCACCACCGGCCCGAAGCTGGGATCGGTGGCCAGGCCGACGATCAGTTCGCGCCCGTGAGCCCGCTCGATCATGCGCTGGACCAGGACACCAAGGAACTTGGCGTGCGGCGCTCGTTCGGCAACACGCTCGGCGATCAGGCCGAATCCCTCTTCTACGTCGGCCGGGTTGCGCAGGTTGAGCATGACCCCGCCGACATCGCTTTTGTGCACCACGCCGTCAGCACGGACCTTGAGCACCACCGGAAAGCCGAGCGTGAGCGCCGCGTCGCGCGCTTCACCAGCCGACGCGGCGAACACGCCGACCGCGGTTTCGATGCCAAAACAGGCGAGCAGGCTTTTCGAATCCTGCTCGTGCAAAACATGGCGGCCACGGCCGCGGGCACTTTCGACGATCCGCCGTGCGGCAGCCACGTCAAAACGCAGCTCGTCAGCCAGAGGTGGCGGCACCTGCAGCCGCAGCTCGCGGTTGCGCACGTATTGCGCCAGGAAGCCGAAAGCCTCGACCCCGCGTTCGGGGTTGATTAGCGCCGGCAGGTTGGCCGCCTTGAAGACCGCGCGGCCACGGCCGGCGTCCTTCTCGCCCAGCCAGGCCGAAATCACCGGCTTCTCGTTCGCCTGGGCGAGCGGCAGCAGCGCTTGGGCCGCGGTCTCGGCCGACAGCCGCGGCGTCGGCGCATACAACACCAGGACGCCGTCGTTGTTCTTGTCTTCAAGCAGCAGCTCGAGCGAACGGCTGTAGCGGGTCGCGTCGGCGTCGGCCGAGATGTCGACCGGGTTCGAATACGGCCAAGGCGCAGGCAGCAAGGCCTCGAGACCGACGGCCGCTTCGCGCGACAGGCGCGCGAGCTGGATCTGGTTCTCCGCCACCGCGTCGGCCGCCAGAGCGCCCGGACCGCCGCCGTTGGTGAGCACCGCCAGCCGGTCGCCGCGCGGCAAGCGGTTCGAGGCAAAAGCCTCGGCCGCGGCAAACAGCTGGGCGATCTTGCTCACCCGGATCGCGCCGCCGCGGCGCAGCGCGGCGTCGAACACCTGGTCGTTGCCCACCAGGGCGCCGGTGTGGCTCATCACCACCTGCGCCCCCGTGAGGTAGCGGCCGGCCTTCAGCACGATTACCGGCTTGACCGCCGCTGCCGCGCGCAGGCTCGACAAAAAGGCGCGGGCATCGTGCACGCCTTCGATATAGACCAGGATGGCGCGGGTGGCGCTGTCGATCGCCAGAAAATCGAGGATCTCCGGAAAGTCGATGTCGCGCCCGACACCGGTCGAAACCACCGAGGAAAAACCGAAGCCCGCGGTCCAGGCGAAATCGATCAGCGAAGAAGCGATCGTTCCCGACTGGCTCACCAGGGCGAGCGAACCGGCGCGCACCGGCACCGGCGAAAAGCTGGCGTTGAGCCCGGCCGCCGGCCGCATCAAACCGACGCTGCTGGGGCCGATCAGCCGCACCTTGGCCTTGCGCGCGGCCTCGAACAGGTCGTTCTGCCACTGCAGGCCTTGTTCGCCGATGCAGGTGAAATCGCCCGACAAGACCAGCGCGAACGGAATGCCGCGTTCGCCCGCCTCCTTGATGATGCCGGCCACCGTCGGCGGGCGGGTCGTGATGATCGCAAGGTCGACCTTGGCCGGCAGGGCTGTCAGGGAACCGAAGCAGGGCCGGCCGGACAGCTCCGAATACTTCGGATTGACGGCCCAGGCTTCCCCCTGGAACTCGCCCGCCAGCACGCTGGACCAGAGATAGGCGCCCGGACTGCCGGGGCGCTCGCTCGCGCCCACCACGGCAATCGAACGCGGCGCCATGGCCGCTCGCAGGAAATGTGGGGCATCCATTCTGCTTGCCGGTCAAAAGTGGGGTGGGCGGCCCGAACGGGCACAACGGCTGACCCGGGCTACGGCCGCGGCACCCGGACCGGGGCAACATAACAGAAGCCGGCTGCAGCGCGGCTGCAACAGCGCTCTAGCCGCGCTTGATACGTATCAATCGAGCCCTAGCAACAACCCTTAGCCTGCCCTTTCGGAGAGGTGACATGAACAGCTCATTGAGCCAGGCAGACCTGGATACGCTGCGCCAGCGCTTGCTGGACCGGCGCCGCGAGCTCGAAGAGGAGCTCAAGGCACAGCTGCACAGAAGTGGCCTCGACCGCCAAGGTGATGCTTCGTCCGCCAGCGCCTACGACGAGCCGCACGACCGCGGCGACGAATCGGTCGCCGACGAGCAGACCGCGCTGGCCGCCGCCGAGGCCGCGCGCGACAGCCGCGAGCTCGAAGCGATCGACGCCGCCCTGGCCCGGATGGCGAGCGGTTCCTACGGCATCTGCATCGAAACCGGCGAGGAAATCGAACGCGAACGCCTGCTCGCCAACCCCTCAGCCACGCGCAGTCTGGCCGGCCAGACGGCCTGGGAAAAACGCACCGGGCAGCGCCCGCCCAGCCTGTAGGCATCCACCACGAATTCCATTCCACACAAGGTCGAACAAGCAATGGTTGCGCTCCGGGAACTCTTCTTCACCGATGTCGGCCTCATGTCGCTCATCGTCATTCTTTTCATCGTCGGCATGGCCATCTGGTTCAACCGCTTCTTCGCCAGGAAGATCGCCGAGTCGCAACCGCCCGTCGACAATCCGCCAGCGCGGCCGCTCAACTGAGCCGGCGTTGCGTGGCCGCCGCACTTGACTCGCGGCAAGACGTCATTTGTGTGACCCGGACCAGGCGCCCGGCTAGCATGACCTGAGCGGCGCGAGCAATCGCGCCGCTTCCCTTAGACCTCCTTCGCGATCACCTCTGCAATGAAACGCTTCCTGAATGCGGCCCTGGCCGCCGCCGCCGTCTTGAGCTCGCCCGCCGTCCTGGCACAGGCATACGTCGGCGCCGGCATGGGTGCGAGCAAGACCGATTTCTGCGACTTCGACGGTTGCGACAACCAAGGCCTCGGCTTCAAGGCCTTTGCCGGCTACAAGTTCAACGACTACTTCGCGCTCGAAGGTGCTTACGTCAACCTCGGCGAATTCAAGGCCGAAGGCGGGGGCCTCAAGGTCAGCGCCAAACCTTCGGGAGCGGTCGCCTTCCTGGTGGCCGGCATCCCGGTCGACCAGGCCTGGATCTACGCCAAGGGCGGCGTGTCCTATTTCAGCACCCGGCTCTCGGCCGACGTGCCGGGATGGTTTTCGTTTTCGGACAAGGACAAGACCACCGGCGCGGCCTGGGGCTTCGGCGCCAGCTACCCGGTGTGGAAGAACCTCAGCCTGCGCGCCGAGTGGGAGCGTTTCCGTGTCTCCGACGCCACGGTCGACCTGATCGGCGGCAGCGTGAGCTGGCAGTTCTAGACGCCTGACCGGTCCGGCCCGGAATGCGCCGGGCCGACCTATTTTCAGGCCGTGGGAGCCCACACACGGGCTAGACTTTTTCGTCGCTCTCAACTGGCGAGTCCTCGCCGGCACCGCTTTCCCGCGCCGACGGTCCAGCCGGACCCGCTGCGACGCTTGATCCCGATCCGCCGATGCCACTCACCTGGAGATCACGATGAGCAAGAAAGCAGGCGAACAAGCCCTCACTGCAGCCATCACCACTCCCACCGCCCTGGGCGACGACGCCCGCCGCGACATCAGCGCCGCGCTCAACCTGATGCTCGCCGACGTATTCGCGCTGTATCTCAAGACCAAGAACTTCCACTGGCACTTGAGCGGACCGCATTTCCGCGATTACCACCTGATGTTTGACGAGCAGGGCGACCAGCTCTACGCGATGAGCGACCCAATCGCCGAACGCGTGCGCAAGATCGGCGGCCGCACCCTTACCTCGATCGGCCACATCGCCCGCACCCAGCGGGTCAGGGACAACGACGCCCCCTTCGTGCAGGCGGCCGACATGCTCGCCGAGCTGTGTGAGGACAACCGCGACATGGCGCAGCGCCTGCGCGAGACCCACAAGGTCTGCGACGAATACGAAGACATCGCCACGGCCAGCCTGATTGAAAACTGGATCGACGAAACCGAGCGCCGAGCCTGGTTCCTGTTCGAAGCCAGCCGCCAGGGCGACGGCACCGGGCACTGATCGTCCCTGCGCCGAGCCGGGCAACGCCACCTCCGGGTGGCGTTTTGTCTCAGGGCCATGGCCCGGCGCGCAGCCCCTCCACCGGGTTTGCGACAATGCCGCCATGCATCCTCTCGCCCTGTTCGCCGTCGCCGCCAGCATCTGGGGCACCACCTGGTACGCCATCACCTTTCAGCTTCAGGCGCTCGCGCCCGAACTCGGGGTGGCGCTGCGCTTCGCTTTTGCCGGTGGCCTTCTGCTCGCCTTTTGCCGGCTGCGTCGCATCCGCCTGCAGTTCACGAGCCGCCAGCACGCGGCGATCGCCCTGCTCGGCCTGACCAATTATTCGGTGAGCTACATCCTCATCTACCACGCCGAGCAGCACATCGTCTCCGGCCTGGTGGCGGTGGGTTACGCGGCCGGACCGCTGATCAACATGCTGATCGCTCGCGCCATGCTGGGCACGCCGATGAGCAAACGCGTGGCGGTGGGGGGCTCGCTCGGCGTGGCCGGCATCGCGCTGATCTTCTGGCCCGAGATCGCGGCAATGCAGGGCAATCCGTGGATCCTGGTCGGCGCCGCCCAGACCCTGATCGCGGTGCTGATCAGCTGCTACGGCAACATCTGGGTCGGCAAGCTCTACGCCGAGGGCGTCTCGGGCTGGGGGCCGCTCGCGCTGTCGATGTTGTGGGGCGGCGCGATCAGCTTCCTGGCCGCGCTGCTGATGGGCGTTCCTTTTTCGATCCAGATGAGTCCCGCGTTCTGGGCGTCTTTCCTCTACCTCGCGGTGTTCGGTTCGGTGTTTGCCTTCGGCGCGTATTTCACCTTGATCGGCCGGATCGGCCCGGCGCGGGCCGCGTATGTCGGAGTGATGTCGCCGGTGATCGCGCTGATCGTCTCGGCTGCGTACGAAGGTTTCGACTGGCGCCTGGCCACGGTCGTCGGCGTCTTGCTCGCAGTGGCGGGCAATGTGCTCGCGCTCTGGAATCCCCGCCCCCGGGCGCCGGTCACCGCCCCTCTAGAATCTCGCGCATGAAAATCAACGGAACTCCCTGGCGCTCGATCTGGCCGCTCGATGGTGGCCGCGCCGTCGGCATCGTCGACCAGACCACGCTGCCGCATCAATTCACCACCCTCGAACTGGCCGACTGGCGTGCGGTCGAGGCCGCGATCCGCGACATGCGGGTGCGCGGCGCGCCGCTGATCGGCGTGACCGGCGCCTACGGCCTCGCGCTCGCGATGCGCGACGATGCCTCCGACGCAGGACTGACCGCCGCGTTCGAAGCCCTCAACGCCGCTCGTCCCACCGCGGTCAATCTGCGCTGGGCGCTCGAGCGCATGCAAGCGGTGCTGCTATCGCACCCGCCCGCCGAACGCTTCGAAGTGGCTCTGGCCGAAGCGGGCCAGATCGCCGAGCAGGACGTGGCGATCTGCAAGGAAATCGGCCGCCACGGAGCCAACCTGATCCGCGAGGCGCACGAGCGGCTTGGCCGCCCGGTGCAGATCCTCACCCACTGCAACACCGGCTGGCTGGCCGCGGTCGACTACGGCACTGCGCTGTCGGCGATCTACCAGGCGCACGACGACGGAATCCCCCTGCACGTCTGGGTCGACGAGACCCGCCCGCGCAACCAGGGCCTGCTCACGGCGTGGGAGCTCGCCGCCCACGGCGTGCCGCACACGCTGATCGTCGACAACGCCGGCGGCCACCTGATGCAGCACGGCCACGTCGACCTGGCGATTGTCGGCGCCGATCGCGTCAGCGCCCGCGGCGACGTCGCCAACAAGATCGGCACCTACCTCAAGGCGGTGGCGGCGGCCGACTGCGGCGTTCCTTTCTTCGTGGCCGTGCCCTCGCCCACTTTCGACTGGACCATTGCCGACGGCCTCAAGGAGATCGAAATCGAGACCCGCTGCGGCAAGGAAGTGCGTTTTGTCGCCGGCCTCGATGCCGACGGCAAGCCGGCCAAGGTCGCGATCGCAGGCGGCACCACCCATGTTTCGAACCCGGCTTTCGACGTCACCCCGGCGCGGCTGGTGACGGCGATCATCAGCGAACGCGGCGCCTGCGCCCCCGCCGACCTGCACCTGCTCTACCCCGAGCGGATCCAGGCCCTGGGATGAACGCGCCCGCAGACGGCCTCGAACTGCGCACGGCCGTGATCGCCACCGCGCTCGGCATGAACGCGGCGGGCATCAACGTCAACAAAAGCGGCAATGTGTCGGCGCGCTGCGTGCGCGGCGGAGTGACGGGTTTCGTGATCACGCCCACCGGCCTTCCCTACGCCCGGCTCACCCCCGAAGACCTCGCCTTCCTGCCGCTGCGCGACGACGGCGAGGCCGAAGCCCATGCCCACGGTCCGCGCGCGCCCTCAAGCGAGTGGCACTTCCACCACGACCTCTACCGCGCCCGGCCCGAGTTCGGCGCCGTCGTACACACCCATTCCTGCCACGCCACCGCGCTCGCCTGCCTGGGCGAAGGCATCCCGGCCTTCCACTACATGGTGGCGGCGGCGGGCGGCGCCGACATCCGCTGCTCGCCCTACGCCACTTTCGGCACGGCTCAACTCTCGGCCCACGCCCTGGCCGCAATGGAAGGCCGCAAGGCCTGCCTGCTGGCTCACCACGGCGTGATCGCCGCCGGGCGTGATCTGGAAGCCGCGCTCGCGCTGGCGATCGAAGTCGAGAACCTGGCCCGCACTTATGCCGAAGTGAGGAAGCTCGGCACCCCGCGCCTGCTCGAGACGGCCGAGATGGAGCGGGTGATCGCCAAGTTTGCGACTTACGGCCAGCCGCTCAGTCGTAAGTGACGGTGAAACTGAGGGTGTCGGTGTAAGTGCCCGGCCGCGCACTGGATTGCAGCGGAACGATCTGGCCGAACACCGCATAGTCTTTGGTGGCGCGGCGGTTGCCGAACAGCGGCAGGGACAACGATCCCGTTTCCCCGGTCGCCAGCCAGGGCGACTGGCCGTTGGCAGTCTTGTACAGCTGATAAGCGAGTTGCCCGCTGCCGGAGCGCAGGGTCCGCGCTCCGTAGTTGCCGCTGGAACCCGGGCCGATCACGGCGTTGAAGTTCACCACCGTGTCCAAGTCGCCGAAGCTGCGGCTGCAGCTCACGCTCACCGCACCCAGGGCCTGGATGCTCGAACTCGACGCCAGGGGCGAATAGTTGCCGAACGACATCGCCGTCGCACTCGCAGTGCAACTCGCCGCCCCGTGACTCGCGGCCGAAACGATGGAAAGCAGGGTCAGCGCGGCAAGGTGACGCATGGATACGGTCCCAGTTGTGAATACGCCTGGCCCGCGGGCGCAGGCGGCAAATCGAAATCGACGGTGCAACCCTGGCCGCGCCAGCTGAGCTTGGCTCGCCGCGGCCCCGGCGCACCGCTCACATAGAACTCGCCCTTGCCGGCGACGCTGGTGCTTTGGCCTTCGTGTTCGATCTCCACCGCGGCGCCCGCCGGAACCGGCTGGCCGTCGGCCCCGACGACGCGCACGATCGCCGCCGCCACCCGCCGCACCCCCAGCTCGGCCCGCACCGCGGTGCGCGCTGGCGGCACCACCACGACCCGCTCGCGGCCGGGCTCGATTTCGGCGTCGGGCGGCAGGCCGGTGACATCGAGCTTTATCTCGCTCGGCACGTAGGACATCAGCCGCGGCACCAGCAGGCGGCCGTCGGCGTCGGTGCGCCCCACCGGCTGATTGTTGAGCAAGACCGGCACCTCGGCCGCGCCGGGGATGTCGACCCAGGCAAAGGCATCGGAGACCTGGCGCATCGCGGTCAGCCGATGACCGATCCAGGCCACGCTGCCCTGCGCCTGCGCCCGGACCGACGCGCCCAGGCCCGGCTGTTGGTTCGCTTCGACCTGCAGCGTGGCCGCCGGCAGCTGCGCGATCAGGCCCGCATCGGCGCGGGTGCCGCTCGAATCGTGAGCCGTACCCAGGCGCCAGCCCCAGCCTTCGCCCAAAGGCGGCGACTGCTGCGCCGCGAGCGTCTGCCGCGGCTGGCTGCCGGCTTCGACGCTGGCCGTGGCATAGACGCTGGGGCCGAGCGGTACGCTCAGCAGAACCTGGGCGCTGCGCCGCGCCGACAGCCCGTCGCTCACGCGGTTGAGCGAGAACAGCAGGTTGATGCGGCGCTGCAGAGCCACCGTCGCCGACAGGTTGGCGGTTCGCAACGAGCGGCCATCCTGCGCCTGGGCCGAAATCCAGGCCGCGCCGAGGCTGGTCCTCTCGGTGAAGCGGCGCGAGGCCGAGGCGGTCAGCAAGCTTCGCTGCGCCAGCTGCGGATCAAGATCGCCCGGCACCACCATGCCCGAGGCCGCACGTTCGTATCGAAAACTCACCGCGCTCAGCCAGTCCTGGTAGCTGTAGCCCGCGGCCACCCGGCCGCGCGGCGAACCGCCATCGGCGGCGCGCGGATCGGCCGCCGCCCAGGCCAGCTCCATCTCGCCCAGAGGCAGGGCGAAGTCCATCGCCATTCCCACCAGCGCCGCCCGGCTCGCCTCGAACTCGGCGGAGGCCTCGACCGTCAGGCTGCGGCTCAAGCCGCGCCGGAAGCTGGCCGCGCCATAAACCGGGCCGTAATCCGGCTCGCCGTACAACCCGTCGCGCCGCAGCCGGCCCAGGGCCACCGAATACTGGCTGAGCCCGGGCGCAAGCAGGCCGCTGGTGGAATAAAAGCTGGCATTGACGACGGACTCCCGACCCAGCGCGTCGCGCACCACCAGACGCGCGTCGCCCGCCCCATTGATCACCGGCACATTGTCGAGATGGAAGGGGCCGGCCGGAACTTCGGTCACTGCGCGCAACTGGTTGTTGACGAAGACCTGCACCGTCGACGGCAGGCTGGCCTGACCGGTGAACGACGGCAGGGGCTGGGAGATGAAACCCGGCCGCAGGTTGAAGTTGGTGCCGAACCACAGTCCGCCCACCCTCAGCGCGCGGGTGTTAGCACTGGCGCGACTGAAGGTGTCGCCGACTTCGACCGAACTCATGAGTTCGGCCCAGTCGCGTCGGTAGGTCGTCGAGTAGCGCTGCAGGTCGCCGTCGGCACCATCGCTCGCCCAGACGTTGCGCTTGACGAGCGTGGTGTCGAGCCCGCCGTAAGGCGAAAAACCCGCCAGTTGGAGGGCGCCGTCGATGCCGCTGCGTCCGCCCGACCGCGTGCCGACCAGGTCGTAGCTCGCATAGCCGCCCCAGACCGCCGGAGTGAGCGGGTATTCGTTGGGACCGATGCTGGCACGGCTGGCTTCGAAAGCGTCGGCCGGAACTCTCAGCTCCAGGCGCAGGCTGCTCCGGTCCAGACTCTCGATCCGCGCATATATCGAGTCGAGCGCCAGGAAGCTGCGCCCCTGATAGCTGATGTGGCCGGCTTCCGGCACGCGCAAGCGCCAGGCGCGGGCGTCGGCCGCATCGATGAAAAACCGCTCGTCCTCCTCCAGCAGCAGCACCGCTCCGCGTGTTTCGCCGTTGAGGCTCAACTCGACCACCAGCGGCACCGGCGCCGCCTGCGCCGGCGCACCGAGCGCGAGCAGCAGGAGCAAGAGGCATAGAGCCAGGCGGCTCATCGGGAAACCGCAGCGCTCGCCTCGGTGCCGTCACGCAACTGGACGACAAGTCGCTCCGGTGCCGCGGACTCCAAGAACCACGAGCGAGTTTCGCCCGGCAGGATGTAACCCGTGGGCGGCAGCTTGCCCCCCTCCGGCGTTTTCACCCCGACAATGAAGGCGTGCGCCGTGCCGCGGTTCTCCGCTGCCAGGGCGGGCTTGCCGTCGCGCCACTGCTGCGACCAGACCAGCTCGCTTTTGGCTCCCGCAGGCGTGACGAACACGGGCAGGGACAGGCGCAACACGGTCGCAATGGTGTTGGGCGGCGGGTCGTTGAGCGGAGTCTCCTGCAGGATCAGGCGGTAGGTGGCTTCGCGCCGAGGATCGAGCGGCTTGAGGAACATCACCCGCAGGATCTGCCGCTGCCCCGGCTGGAGACTGACGATGGGCGGGGTAACGATGTAGTCCTCGGTCGGCAGGAGTTCGTCGTCGGCGCCGTTGTCGCGCTGCCACTGAAAGCGTTCGACCTGGATCTGCGCCGGTCGGTCGCCGTTGTTTTCGACCTCGACCGCAGCTGCCTTGCGCGGCATCGCGATCTCGATGCGCACCGGCGAAACCGTGAACGACCCCGCCTGCACCGCAGTCGAGACCAAGCCGGCCAACACGGCCGACACCAGCGCCAGAAAGCGGCGCCCACCCCGATGAGACTTGAACTTCATGAACTGCTCAGTAGCGGATGGTGGCGGTCACCGTGTCGATGTACGTGCCGACGGGCGGCGTCTGGTCGGCGGGCAGGCGTGAGTAAAGGCTCACGGTCTGCACCGCTCCCATGCCCACCCCCTGCACCCGCGTGGGAGGGGTATCGCGCCAAACCTGCGAATACGCGGCATCGCGATAGAGCTCGTAGTTGAGCCAGACACCGCCGAGGGCGACATGGCGCATGCGGCGCTGGTTGCCGCTGCGATTGGCGCCCAGCGACATGCCGATCTGCCACGGCACGCCGCTGGTGCACTCGACCCTGACCGCACCGACGCGATCGACGTTGACGGTCCGCACGGCAGGAATCCCGCCGAAGTCGACCCGGTCAACGGCAATCGCGCAGGCAAGCGCCACCTGGGAACTCACGGCCAGCGTGGCCGTGGAAGAGGCCGCTCCCGCCGACGACAAGGCGGCGGCTGCGCCCAGGGCGCAGACCCATCGCAGCAGCACCGGGCGCTTAATACGCCACCGTGACCGTGACGGTGTCCTTGTAGTTGCCGGCCTTGACCGAGGTCGTGCCGGCGGGGATCTGGCCGTACAGCGGGATCGACTGGGCCAGACCCGTGCCCGGCAAGGTGCCCGGGATGGCGATCGGCGTCGCTCCGCTCACGTCCGTGGTGCGGCCCGAGTCGGAATAGATCTTGTAGGCGAGGAGGTTGGCCGTGTCCGTCTCGTGGGCCATCTTGAAGCCGGAGGCCGAGCTGAGCTTCACCGTGTAGGCCGAGCCGTTGGTGCAGGTCACCGTCAGGGTGGACGTTCCGTTGGCCGCAGCGGCGGGGCTGTAGGTCCCAAACGCCATGGTCGTTCCGCTCACGGAGCAGGACGCCACCACATTGGCGGTGACGTCAAAGCTGGCTGTTGCGTTCGCGGCCTGAGCCGCATTCACGACACCCAGGGCGCCCAGGACGGCCACTGCGATTTTTCCTAAAGTTTTCAATTTCGGCTCCGATAACCCGATTGAGTGGTATTGGGCCTCCGTTTATAAGCTCAAACCCTGAATCGAGCCCACCGGAATCGCAAACTTCAAGAGCGGATCAGAAGCGGATCAAGAGCCTTCGGACCGCCCCCCGCTCGGACAAGCCGAGCGGGGCCGATGTCGACGGCGCGGAAGGCGTGTTGCGGAGCAACAACAAAGTCGGCGCCATCGACGGACCGCCCACCGCCTGGACCACTTGCAAGTCGCGCCCGACCACATGGCGGCAGTCCGGTGCCGCCCCACCCACGCGGCATTGCGGCAGCACCACCACACTCACCTGGAACTCGGCGCGCGCCCGGCGCGTTTCACCCGCCAGCGCAGTGACGCCGGCCAGACCGACAAGCAGCAGCAAAGCGGAGCGGACGAGGATCGCCATACCGCCTTATCGGCCGATCCGCCCCCAAGCTTTAGCGTGGAAGCTCCCATCGCGGGCGCGAAAGCGGGAAAACCGCGTTTCCGCCCCCGAAACGGGTGCTTCAGGCGAGTTTGGCCAACGCGCGGGTGATGCGGTGCACGCGCTCGGAATCGGTCTCGCCGGGGGCGGTCGACATTTCGCCGTGTTCGATCGCGCAGGCCATCAGTTGGAAAAAAGCGCGGTCGAGCGCCTTGCGCGCCGCGGCAAGCTGCTGGGCGATGTCTTCGCAATCGGCGTTGCGTTCGATCATCGCCTGCACGCCGCGCACCTGGCCCTCGACCCGCTTCAGACGCAGGACCAGGTCCCGCCGCAGCGAGGCCGGATCGTCGGCTTTGCCGGGCAGGTCTTCAGCGCTGGCAGGCAAGCGCGCTCTCCTTGACGCCCAGCTTCTTGAGAATGATGGCAAGCGGGCAGAAGTTCGAGAATCCGAACTGGAACAGGTTCAGACCCACGAACAGGGTGAAGGCGAGGAACCACTGC
Source organism: Pseudomonadota bacterium (assembly GCA_023443095.1). Taxonomy (GTDB): domain Bacteria; phylum Pseudomonadota; class Gammaproteobacteria; order Burkholderiales; family Burkholderiaceae_F; genus JAEZVV01. The sequence continues at coordinate 19,101 of JAEZVV010000112.1, read as the reverse complement.
GACACGAACAGCGGGCTGGCCGGCGCTCCGAGCGAGACGGAAATCGCGACGAAGAGGCCGGCGATGATGCGGATGTAGCGTTCAACTGTCATTTTTAGACTCCCTGGATTTACTGGTCGCCGCCGATCAGCTTGGCGACCCGGTGGCGGTTGATGGCGTAATAAAGAACGGGGATCACGATCAAGGTCAGGGCGGTCGAGACGAAGATGCCAAACAGCAGCGCGATCGCCAGGCCGTTGAAGATGGGATCGTCGAGGATGAACAGCGCGCCCAGCATCGCCGCCACCGCGGTCAGCACGATCGGCTTGGCGCGCGCCGCGGCGGCGTTGATCACCGCCTGCGAGAAGGCAACGCCGGACTTCAGCTCTTCGTTGATGAAGTCGACCAGCAGAATCGAGTTGCGCACGATGATGCCGGCCAGGGCAATCATCCCGATCATCGAGGTTGCGGTGAACTGCGCGCCGAGCAGAGCATGCCCTGGCATCACGCCGATGATGGTGAGCGGGATCGGCGCCATGATCACGAGCGGCGTGACATACGAGCGGAACTGGGCGACCACCAGCAGGTAGATCAGGATCAGGCCCACGCCGTAGGCAGCGCCCATGTCGCGGAAGGTCTCGTAGGTGATCTGCCACTCGCCGTCCCACTTGAGCGAGAAGCCCGAGTAGCGGTCGCCCGGGGGGGTGATCCAGCGCTCGGTCAGGCTCAAACCGCCCGGCACGTCGATCTCGGCGATCTTGCCGCGCATCTCGAACATGCCGTAGAGCGGCGAGTCGGTCTTGCCCTTGCCGCCCGCCACGTCGCCGAAAACGTAGACGACGGGCTGCAAGTCCTTGCGCCAGATGACTTGTTCGCGAGTCAGCTTGACCGGCACCACCAGTTCGGCAAGAGCGACTTCGAAACTCTTGCCGCCCGCGTCCTGGCCGCGCACCCGCAGATTGAGCAGAGCGTCGAGCGAACCCTTGGCGCTGTCGGCCAGGCCGACCCGGACCGGCACCGTGTATTTGCTCACGCCGTCGTGCACCGCGGTGACGTCGGCAGGGCCGAGAGCGAGCCGCGCCATCTGCGCCACATCGGCGACCGGAATGCCGTAGAGCGCGGCCTTTTGCGGATCGACCCGCAGCACGATCCGTTCGGCCGCATCGACCACCGTGTCGTCGATCGCGGTCACGTCGGGCGTGGCCTCGAACACCTTGCGCACCTCCTTGGCGAGCCGGGCCTGCGCGGCGTAATCGGGGCCGTAGATCTCGGCCACGATCGGGCTCATCACCGGCGGACCGGGCGGCACTTCGACCACCTTCACGTCGCCGCCGTGTTTCTTGGCGATGGCCGCCAGCATCGGCTCGACGCTGGCGGCGATCTCGTGGCTCTTGCGGTGACGCTGGCTCTTGTGGACGAGATTGACCTGCAAGTCGCCCTGCTCGCCGGTATTGCGCAGGTAATACTGCCGCACCAGGCCGTTGAAGTTGATCGGCGCCGACAGGCCGGCGTAGGCCTGCAGATCGGTGACTTCGGGCACCTTGGCAAGCTCGCCCGCCATTTCGCGCAGCACGGCCGCAGTGGTCTCGACCGGCGTACCGGTAGGCATGTCGAGCACCACTTGAAACTCACTCTTGTTGTCGAAGGGCAGCATCTTCAGGACCACCAGCTTCATCGGCACCAGGGCCACCGACAGAGCGATCGCGGCGGCGATTCCACCCGCGAGCTTCCAGCGGTTGGCTCGGCCACGGGCCTCGTCCACAAACGGCGCCATCGCGCGAGTGAAAAAGGCCGAGAGCTTTTGCGACAAGCGATCGGGAGCGGGCGGCTGAGCTTCGCTGTGCGGCTTGAGGAGTTTGGCCGCCAGCCAGGGCGTGACGGTAAAAGCCACGGCGAGCGAAATCACCATGCCCATCGACGAGTTGATCGGGATCGGCGCCATGTAGGGCCCCATCAGGCCGCTGACGAAAGCCATCGGCAGCAGGGCCGCAATCACGGTGAAGGTGGCAAGGATGGTGGGGCCGCCAACTTCGTCGACCGCGCGCGGAATGATCTGCGCCAGGGGAAGGTGGTCTATGCCCATGCGGCGGTGGATGTTCTCGACCACGACGATGGCGTCGTCGACCAGGATCCCGATCGAGAAGATCAGAGCGAAGAGCGAGACCCGGTTGAGCGTGAAACCCCAGGCCCAGCTGGCAAACAGCGTCAGAGCGAGCGTGAGCACCACCGCCGCGCCGACGATCGCCGCCTCGCGCCGGCCGAGCGCCATCCACACCAGCACCACCACCGAAAGGGTCGCGAAGATCAGTTTCTTGATCAGCTGGTTGGCTTTTTCGGCCGCGGTCTCGCCGTAGTTGCGGGTGACCGTGACTTCGGTGTCGGCCGGAATCACCTGGCCCTTCAGTTCGTCGACCCGCTTGAGCACCGCCTCGGCGACGCTGGCGGCGTTTTCGCCCGCCTTCTTGCTGATCGCAAGCGTGACCGCCGGGCTTTCCTGGTAGAGACCTTGAGCGTCCTTGGCTCCGTACCAAACGTAACTCGTGGGCTGGTCGGCGCCGGCGCTGACCCGCGCCACGTCGGCCAGGAACACCAGCCGCTTTTCGCGTCCGCTGCCGCGGGTGCCGACCACGAGTTGGCCGACGTCGGCCGCGTTTTTCAGAAACTGGCCGGTGCGGACGTCGACGCTGCGGTTGGCCGAGGTCAGGGCCCCCGAGGGCAGCGACAGATTGGTGGCGGTGAGCGCGCGCGCGATGTCGGCCACCGTCACACGATTGGCGCCCATGCGGTCGGGGTCGAGCGTGACCCGGACCACTGAGTCCGGTCCGCCGAGGGTGGTCACTTCGCGCGTGCCTTCGACCCGCTTCAGATCGATCTCGAGCGAATGCGCCACTTCCTTCAGCTCGAAGGCGCCGATCTCGGGCCGCGCGCTGTGCAGCGTCAAGGTCACGATCGGAACGTCGTCGATGCCCTTGGGTTTGACGATGAAGTCGCCCACGCCCACGTGTTTGGGTATCCAGTCGGAGTTGGCCATCAGCGTGTCGTGCAGGCGCACCAGCGAGGCGATGCGGTCTTCGCCGACCTTGAACTGGACCGTCAGCACGGCCATGCCGGGCTGGGTCACCGAATAGACGTGTTCGATCCCGGTGATCTGCGAGAGCACCTGTTCGGCCGGGATGGTGACGAGGTTCTGCACGTCCTCGACCGCCGCGCCAGGGTAGGGGATGAAGACGTTGGCCATGGTCACGTTGATCTGCGGCTCTTCTTCCTTGGGCGTGACCAGGATGGCGAAGAACCCAAGCAACATGGCGAGCAGAGCCAGCAGCGGCGTGAGCTGCGAGCGCTCGAAAAACGAGGCGATGCGGCCGGAGATGCCCAGGCGGGCAGCGAGGTCCTTGCTCATGACGACCTCTTACTTGGCGACCGGCGTGGCAAGTCGGTTCGGCAACACGCGCTCGCCCGCCGTGAGGCCCGCCAGCACCTCGACCCAGCCGTCGCCACTCGCCGCTCCCACCCGCACCTGGCGCAGCTGCGGCTGACCGCCGGCACCCACGACCTGCACCGCGCTCACTTCGCCGCGCTGGATCAGCGCCGCAGCCGGCACCACCAGGCGCTTGACCTTGCCCAGCGGCACCAGGACCTTGGCGGCGCTGCCGGGGATCAGGCTTGCGCCTTGCAGTTCGCGCGGCAGCTCGGCGCGGATCTGGGTCGAAAGCAGCGTGGGATCGGCTGCCGGCAGGACCAGGGCACTGGTGGCGGGAATCGCCTGGGCGGCACCCGGCACCAGAACGCGGACATTGCTGATCGGACCGGCACCACCGATCTTGGGCAGCATGAACTGCGGAATCGAGCCGACGGCGCGCAGCGAGCGCGGATCGTGCACCGCGATCACCGGGCTGCCGGGCTGGGCCAGTTCGCCGGTCTCCATCAGCCGGCGAGTCACCACACCCTCGATCGGCGACCGGATCTCGGCAAAACTGCGGCTGGTCACCGCCTGGCTGGTGCCGGCCTTGGCTGCGGCGACGGCCGCCTGCGCCGCCGTGAAATCGGCCTGGGCCTTGTCGAGCGCAGCCTGGCTGACGAAGTTCTTGGCAAGCAGGCTCTGGGTGCGGTCGACATTGAGCTTGGCCTGGGAAAGCTGGGCCTCGGCCTGCGCCACTTGTGCCTGGTTGATTGCGACCTGGGCGTCGGTAGTGCGGGTGTCGATATGCGCCAGCACCTGGCCGGCCTTGACCGCATCGCCGGCGTCGACGAAGAAACGGGTGAGGGCGCCCGGGATCTGGGCGCTGACCGTCGCCTGTTTGACTGCTTCGATCACGCCGTCGGCGGCATAGGTGTCGGTCACTTCGCGCAGCTCGACGAGCAGCCCGGCCTCAGCGGCCGCTGTCGTGGCGGCCGGCTCGGTCTTGTCCTGCGCAAAGAGGCTGGTCGCCAAGGGGATGGCGAGGACCGCCGTCACGGCGGTCGCAATCAGAAAGGTCTTGTTCATGCCCGGGTCTCTGTCGGTATGCCGGGCAATTTATACCCCCAGGGGTATCTAAACAATTCCCCGCCGTCCCTCCGGTGACGGGCGTCACAAGCCGCTAGAAATGCCAGCGCTTGAGCCGGCGCAGCCCCGCCAGCGCCTGTTCGGCGGCCGAAACGGCGGCGTTCTGTTGGTCCTGCAGGCAGGCCGCGGCCCAGTCGGCACCCGCCGGTGTTGCCTGGGCCTCGATCCACGCCAGACAGGCTGCTGCGTCGCGGCTGGCGCCCAGCTCGGACTGGACCCGCGCCAGGGCCGCCAGCCATGGCGCTGCTTCCTCACCCGACGCCAGCAGTTCGATGCCGTAACGCAAGCGCTTGGCCTCGACCCGCACCCGGTGCAGGCGCTCGGCACTGAGCTCAGCCAGGCCGTCGGCCGCCTGCAGCAGCCGCTCCTGCAGGCGGCCGAGCCGCTTGCCCGCCCGTTTCCCGACCGATGGCCCATGCCCTTCCGCCGGACTGTGTGCCCAGGCCAGAAGCCGCAGTGCCAGGCAGGAATAGCGCGGGCTCGCCAACTGCCCAAGCAGCTCTTGCCGCGCGACCTGGCGTTCGGCTTCGGCGCGCGCCAGCCAGGCTTGCGCCGTGCCGGCGGGAGCCGCCGGCTGTGCTTGGCTCAGCAGGGCCGGCAGCGTTTCGATGGCGCGCACGTCGGCATCCCGCGCGGCGCCCAGGGCTCCGCCCAACCAGCGCAGTTCGACCAGCAACTCGGGAGGAAAGCAGCGGCCGGCGTCGAGCAGGCGCACGGCGCTGCGCAGGCGGCGCAGGGCAACCCGCGCCTGGTGCACAAACTCCGGATCGATGCTCCCGGCCATGCCGCGTTCGTTGGCGGCGATCACGGCTGCAGCCTGGTTCACCACCTGGCGCAAGGCGACTCGCGCCGGCAGCGCCCGGTCCAGAGGCGCTCCCAAAGCCTGCGCTCCCGCCTTCGCCGGCGCCGGATCGGCGCCCAGCGCCAGACGGTAGCCGCGGGTCGCCTTGGACTCGGTCGCCGGCAGCAGAACCAGCGGCGCCTGACGGCCGCGGCCCTCGGCGAGCTCCAGCGCCAGTTTCAGCAAGGCCGCCGGCGCGCCGGCCTTGAGTTCGAGTTCGAGTTCGAGGATCGGCGCCCTGGCCGCTCCCGCCACGACGTCGCCACGGTCGAGCGCGACTTCGACCCGGGCCGCGTCGACATCGAACTCCCAGCGGGTACGCCGGAACCGGGTTTCGAACACCGGCTCGAGCCGAGCGCCGGCATGACCGGCCAGCAGTTCGGCGAGCGGGGTTCCGCCCAGCCTGTCCAAGGCCAGCCGCGGCTTGCCGTGCACCAGCGGCACCGCCATCTCCCACTCGCCGCGGCGACTCAGCGCCGCATCGGCGCCGGCGGCCTTGAGCGTCTGGACCCAGCCGCTTGCTTGGCGACGCAGGCGCAAACCCAGGCGGTGGCGCGCCAGCAGACGGTCGCTGGTGTCGAAATAGATGTTGTCGAGGATTTCGGTGACCGGCGTCGCGTACGCCGCCAGGCGCCGCCGCAGCCGCGCCACGTCCGCCGGCGCCAGGGCAAGCTTGAGTTCGACTTCGGCCGCCATGTCAGGGCCGTACGGGTGCGGCCGGCACACTCGCAAAAGCGGGGAAAAAGATGGATGGATTCGGTGTTTTCATCAGACAGGCAAGACGGGAGTCGATGCGAGAATACCGGCCCTAGCGGCGGACCGGCGCCGCGCCCTGGAATCCGCCATGCCTCATAACAAGCACCGCGACGCGCCCTTGTGGCGCAAGCCCGACGGCACGCCGGTGGCGTGTGTCGAGAAGATCAAGGTTCTGAACGACAACTACCGCGAGCTGCGCCAGCTGGCCCAGGACGCGCTCGAAGACGCGGTCCTGATGGGTTGCGCCGAAGATCAGGTGCGGCAGGCCCTGCACCTGCTGGTCGACGAACTGGTCAATCCTTACCGCGAGGCCGATCACTCGCAGGACTGAAAGCCAGCCACGCCGCCATCGCCGCGCACGCCGCGGCAGCGACGCAGAAGCTCACCGGGTAGCTGCCGGTGGCCCGCTCCAGGACCCCGAACAGGAACGGGCTGGTGACCGCTCCCACGAAGGTGAAAAACAGGCAGCCCCCGGTTGCGAGCCCGGCCTGACCGGGCGGCGCCGAACGCGCAACCTGCGCCAGATAAACCCCGTTCCAGCCGATCGCGGTCCCGCCCAGCAGGGCACAGACCGCCAGCATCACCGGCACCGGCCACTGCGGCGTGAACGCCGCCACCGTCAGTGCTCCCAGGCTCATCAGCGCCCCCAGTCCGGCCAGAGTCAGCCGCGGCGAACCCAGCCGGTCGGCCACCACCCCCCAGAAGATGCGCCCGAACACCCCTGCCGAGTTCGCTGCCGTGAGCCCCAGCCCCGCCACCACCAGGGGCAAGCCGATGCCGTCGACCAGGTAGGCGACGATGAAACTCGAGACGCACATCTGCATCCCGTTGTAGACGAAGGACACCAGCGCCATCAGGCGTAGCGCCCGGGTCCGCGCCACCAGGCTCAGCGCCGCCGCCACCCCGTCGAACGAGATGCGCGCGCCGCGGTTGCGCGTCGCGTCGAGCTGCCCGCGCACGCTTTGCGCGCCGAACAGGATCAGCAGGCAGGCGAATGCCATCACCAGCACCGCAGCCTGCCATCCCAGCCACAGCGCCAGCGGCGGGACCACGAAACCGGCCAAGGCCGTTCCCGCCGGCACCCCGGTCTGCTTGATCGAGAACACCAGGCCCATCTTCGCGGGCGGCGTGGTGCGCGCCAGAACCTCGCTCGAGGCCGGTGTGATCGGGCCGTAACCCAGCCCCAGCACCACCGCTCCCAGCGCCACCGCGGCGATGGCCGGCATCACCCCCAGCACCAGACCCAGCGCGCACAGGAGCAGTCCGATCTGGGAGACGCGCACCGCCCCATAACGCTGGAGCAGGGCGCCGCCCGCAACCGCAGCCACGGCCGCGCCGATATAAAGCAGCGAGATATAAGTGCCGACCGTGGAAGAGGCAAGACCGAAGTCGGCCGCTACCAGCGGCGCGATCGAAGGCAGGGTCAGGGCGGCGGCAGCGGCGGCGACTTGGATCGCTGTCGTCGCCAGCAAGGCGCGTGTCGAGAGATTCACCCCGACATTGTGCCTCGCGGCCGACAACGGACCTTCCGTCGCTCGCCTCCCGGCCCCGTCGCAAACCCCTTGTTCGCCGGAGCCGCACGCCTAAAGTTGGATCTGCGTCATATACGCAGAGGAGTTCGCCATGAAGTCCATGCTCCGCTCCGGTTCCGCGCTTGCTCTTTCCCTGACGAGTCTCGCCGGCCTGGCGGGCTGCTCCAGCCTGGGCAGCAGCAGCGCCGCTTACGACGACATCGACTACGAACGGGTGGCCCAGGTCGAACGCAAGGCCTTGCGCGATTCCGCCCAGATCGTGTGGGTGCAGATGCCACGCAAAAGCGTGGCTTATCAATCGCCGTCAACTCCGCCCGCGGTGGCCCCGACCTCACCTTGAGCCCGGCGTTAGCATCTCGGCATCGCGCCTCTGCCGGGATCTTCCGATGAAACTCTGTTCGCGCCTGGCCCTTTTGCTGGCAACGCTGCTGCTCGCGGCCTGCGCCACACCGGCTTCGATTCCGCCCGGCACCTCCGAAGCCGAGGTGATCAAGGCGCTGGGCCAACCCACCAGCCGTTCGATCACGCCCGGGGTGGGGCCGCGCCTGCTGTATTCGCAGCAGCCTTTCGGCTTCGAGGTCTGGGCCCTGCAGTTCGACGAGCAAGGACGCGAGATCAGTGCGGCGCAGATGCTCACCGAAGTCCAGTTCGCCAAGGTCCGGCCGGGCGAGCAGACCCGGACCGACATCGAACGGCTGTTCGGGCCGCCGGCCGAGCGTTTCACTTTTCACCTGATCGACGAAACCGCCAACATGTATCGCTTCCTCGAGTCGGGGGTTTTCAAGATGGCGTTCTGGGTCCAGTTCAACCGCCAGGACGTGGTGACCTCGACCGGCACCACGCTCGACCCCTGGTCGACCCGGGATGGCGACGGCGGCGGACAGCGGCACTGAACCCCGGCCCTGGTGCCACCACCGGGGTCAGGGGAAACTTCTCATTGCCTCCTGTGGTGTGGCGCCGAGAATGATGGCCACTTCTCTGCCCTGCCAGCAGCTACCTTGTGAGCCCAGAGTCCAACTCCAACGTCCGCGGTCTTTCCATGATGGAAAAGCTCGACGCTCTCGCCCAAGAACGCGAGGTGTTGATCGCTTTGCGTGACCTTGCGCGGGCCGGGCTGCGGGAAGGCGACACCCTCACCCACCGCATCGACGGCACGGTGGGGCGGCTCACCGTGCAACGCACCGGCCCGGCGGCAGGCATCGTGGTCCAGACCAACGACGGCAAACGGCTTCCCTTTTCGACCGACTGGGTGTGCCGCAGCCGCTGAGAGCGCTGCTCCATGAAAGCGTGACGGCCGCCGGCCATTGGGACACAATGGCTGGCCATGTCAGCACCGCCGGACTCCACCCCCAGGATTCTGATCGTTGATTCGCACGGGCAACCGGTGCGGTGGGCGCACGTTTTCCGCGCCGCCTGTTATTACGCCTCCGGCAAGGTGGTGACCGACCTCGGCGAACATCTCTTTTCGATGACGGGCGGGCTGCAGGAAGCCACTGGACAGCGCTCCGAGTTCGTCACCAGTTCGATCGTCATGATCCGCGGCCACCATCGGCTGCCGGCCGGCCCCCACTTTGTTGGCCTCAACAAATACCGGTTGTTTGCGCGCGACCGCCATGTCTGCGGATATTGCGGCCGCCACTGCGACGAGCGCGAGTTGACGATCGAACACATCCGCCCCGTCTCCCGCGGCGGCCGCCACGACTGGACCAACGTCGTCACCGCGTGCCGCTCGTGCAATTCGCGCAAAGGCAGCCGCACGCCCGAAGAAGCCCGCATGCCCTTGCTCTACGTGCCCTATGCGGTCTCGCGCAACGAGGGCTTCATCCTGTCGAACCGCCGCATCCTGGCCGACCAGATGGCCTTCCTCGCCGCGGCGCTGCCGCGGCACTCGCGCTGGGCGCACGGCTGAGGCAGGCTTGCGCTCGGGCAAGTCGATCTGCCCATGCCAGAGAACAATCGAACCCGGAACGGCGCATCCCAGCGCCACGAGGGACAGCTATGAAACTCGAATTCCTTGGCGCCGCCGGCGAAGTGACCGGATCCTGCCTGCTGGTCGAAGCCGACGGCCTGCGTTTCATCGTCGACTGCGGCATGTTCCAAGGTGGTGGCCGCGGCCGCGACACCGCCTACCAGAAGAACTTGCGCCAGCTCTCGCGCGACCTCGGTCCGCTCGATTTCGTCCTGCTCACTCACGCCCATCTCGATCACAGCGGTCTGTTGCCGCGTTTCTCTCGGCGCGGCCCGACGATCTGGTGCACCAAACCCACCGCCGACCTGCTCGGCCCGATGCTGCGCGACAGCGCCCACATCCAGACCCGCAACGACAAGCCGCGCCATCGCCGCGGCGAGGCCGAACGGGCGCCGCTTTATACCGGCGAAGACGTCGAGCGGATGCTGACCCGGGTCGCCGGCGTTCCCTACGACGCCGAGTTCCGCCCTCACCCGGCAGTGGCGGTCACCTTCCGCAATGCCGGCCATATCGTCGGCGCCGCCATCGCCGAGATCCGGCTCGAAGAGGCCGGTCTCACGCGGCGACTGGTGGTCTCGGGCGACCTCGGCGAAGCCAGCCCGCTGGTGGTACGCGATCGCTGCGACATCGCAAGTGCCGACGTGCTGGTGGTCGAGTCCACCTACGGCGACCGCAACCACCGCTCGCTCGCCGAAACCGAATCCGAGCTGATCGAGGTCTTATCCGATGCGCTGCACCAGCGCCACGGCAACGTGATCGTTCCCGCCTTTGCGCTCGGCCGCACCCAGGAGTTCCTGGTGCTGCTCTACCGTCTCGCGCGCGAAGGAAGGATCGACGCGCCGCTGGTGTTCGTCGATTCGCCGCTGGCGCGCGCCGCCAGCGACATCACCTTCCGCCACCTCGAAGCGCTCGACGAGCTCGCGCACGAGTTCCTCGCCGCCGAACGGGCACACAAGCTGCCTTTCACGCTGCGCTTCACCGAAAGCGTCGACGATTCGATCTTCCTCAACAGCATCCGCTCGGGCGCGGTGATCATCGCCGCCAGCGGCATGTGCGACGCCGGCCGCATCCGCCACCACCTTCTGCACAACCTCGGCCGACGCGAATGCGCCATCCTCTTCACCGGCTTCCAGGCGGCCGGCACGCTGGGCCGGCGCATCGTCGATGGCGCACGCGAAGTCACGCTGATGGGGGAACACGTTCCGGTGCGCGCCAGCATCCACACCCTGGGCGGACTGTCGGCGCACGCGGGCCAGGATTCGCTGCTGCAGTGGCTGGCCGCGTTCCGCTCGCCGCCCGCGCACTGCTTCATCGTGCATGGCGAACCCCAGGCGTCGGCGGCGATGGCAAGCCGCATCCAGAGCGAGTTGCACTGGTCGCCCGTGATCGCCGAGCCCGGTCGAAGCTACAACGCATAAGGCCGTGAGCAAGCACCCGCCCCCCGCCTGCCTGGCCGTGCGACGTGTCGGCATCGACACCTGGCACGAGTTTGTCGCCTACCTGCACCGCGGCTGTTCGCTCTATCGCAGCGAAGGTTTCCTCGCCTTGTCGAAGGTCGAGGTGCGCGCCAACGGCCACAGCCTGCTCGCCACGCTCAACATCGTCGACGACGAACGCATCGTCGGACCGTTCGAACTCGGCCTGTCGGAAGAGGCATGGAACCACCTCGCCGTCGCCGAAGGCCACCAGGTCTCGGTCGCCCATGCCGAGCCGCCCGCCTCGGCCAGCGCCCTGCGCCAGCGCATCGCCGGGATTCCGATCGACCGCCCCGCCTGGATCGCCCTGGTGCGCGACATCGCCCAGCACCGCTACAGCAAGATCGAACTCGCCGCCCTGGTAGCCGCCACCGCCCGCAACGAACTCGATCGCGACGAAGTGCTCCATCTCACCGAAGCCATGGTCGAGGCCGGCCGCCGCCTCGACTGGGGCGAGCGGCCGGTGGTCGACAAACACTGCATCGGCGGCATCCCCGGCAACCGGACCTCGATGCTGGTGGTGCCGATCGTGGCCGCGCACGGCATGCTGATCCCCAAAACCTCGAGCCGGGCGATCACCTCGCCCGCCGGCACCGCCGACACGATGGCGGTGTTGGCCGACGTCGAGCTGCCGGTGACCCGCATGGAGGCGATCGTGCACGAACTGCGCGGCTGCCTTGTGTGGGGCGGTACCGCCCAGCTCTCGCCTGCCGACGACGTCCTGATCTCGGTCGAGCGCCCGCTCGCGATCGACAGCCCGGGGCTGATGGTCGCGTCGATCCTCTCCAAGAAAATTGCCGCCGGCTCGACCCACCTGGTGCTCGACATCCCGCTCGGCCCCAGCGCCAAGGTGCGCAGCCAGGACGAAGCGCTGCGGCTCAAGAAGCTGTTCGAATACGTCGCCGACCGCCTGGCCTTGTCGATCGACGTCGTGATCACCGACGGCAGCCAGCCGGTAGGCCGCGGCATCGGCCCCGTGCTCGAGGCGCGCGACGTGATGGCGGTGCTCGCCAACGCCCCCGACGCCCCGATAGACCTGCGCCAGAAATCGCTGCGCCTGGCGGGGCGGGTGATCGAGTTCGATCCCGACGTCAAAGGCGGCGACGGCTACGGCATCGCCCGCGACATCCTCGATTCCGGCCGCGCGCTTGCCAAGATGAAGGCGATCATCGCCGCCCAGGGCGATCGCGGCTTCGACTGGCGCTCGCCGCCGCTGGCGCCGCTGGCGATCGAAGTCAGTGCCCCGATCGCCGGGACCGTCGAGGCGATCGACAGCCAGCACCTTGCCTGCATCGCGCGCATGGCCGGTGCCCCCAAGGTAGCCGGCGCCGGCGTCGATCTGCGCGCCAAGCTCGGCGACCGCGTCGCCGCTGGCAGTCCGCTCTACCGCATCCACGCCCAGTTCGCGAGCGACCTCGAGTTCGCCCGCGCCCTGGTCAAACACCGCGACGGCTATACCATCGCGTCGGTCCCTCTTGAGTCCCGCCCTTGAACACTCTGCTCCTGCATATCGGTCCCGACCCCGCCGCCATCGCCCTCGCCGCCGAACTCGGCCTGCCACACGCGACCATCGCCCGTCACCTTTTCCCCGACGGCGAAATCAAGCTGCGCCTGCCGACGCCGCTGCCACCGCGGGTGATCCTCGTGCGCAGCCTCGACCACCCCAACGACAAGCTGGTCGAGCTACTGCTCGTCGCCCGGACCGCGCGCCAGCTCGGCGCCCGCGAGCTGGTCCTGGTCGCGCCCTACCTCGCCTACATGCGGCAGGACATGGCGTTTGCGCCGGGAGAAGCCGTGAGCCAACGCGTGATCGGCGATTTTCTCGCGCGGGAGTTCGATGCCGTGGTCACGGTCGATCCGCACCTGCACCGCACCGACACGCTGGTCACCGCCGTTCCGGCCAGGCAGGCGCTGGCGCTGTCGGCAGCACCGGCGATCGGCGCCTATCTCGCCGCCCGCGGCGGCCGGCCGGTGCTGATCGGCCCCGACGCCGAGTCCGAACAATGGGTGGCGCAGGTGGCCGCGGCGGCCGGGCTCGAACACCATGTCTGCCACAAGACCCGCTTCGGCGACCGCGAGGTCGAGGTCGGCCTGGCCGAGGTCGACCTCGCCGGACGTCACTGCGTGATTCTCGACGACGTGGCCAGCACCGGGCGCACGGTGGCGGCCTGCGCCCGGCTCCTGCGCCAGCGCGGCGCGGCGCAGGTCGACGTCGCCGTGACCCATGCCCTCTTCGTCGGCGACGCGCTCGCCGAACTCGCCCGCGCCGGCGTCAGCGACGTGTTGTCGACCGATTCGATCGCCCACCCCAGCAACCGGATCGCCCTCGCGCCGCTTCTGGCGGCGGCGGTGAGCAGCCTCGCGGCGGCGGGCTGAGCCCGCGCCCAAAGAAAAAGCCCGCCTCGCGGCGGGCTTTTCGGCTGGGAGACCAGCTTACTTCAGGTTCTTGCTGACGAAGCTGGTCAGCTCGAACATCGAAGCCTGCGCCTTGCCGAACAGCTTCTTGAGCTTTTCGTCGGCGTTGATCATGCGCTTGTTGACTTCGTCTTGCAGCTTGTTCTTCTTGATGTACTTCCAGATTTCCGAGACGACTTCGGTACGCGGCATCGGCTTGTTGCCGATGATCGCGGCGAGGATATCGGACGGCTGCATCGGCTTCATGAACGCAGCGTTGGGCTTGCGCGCGGTCTTCGGCTTGGCGGCCTTGGCGGCCGGAGCCTTCTTGGCAGCAACCTTCTTGGCCGCGGGCGCCTTCTTCGCGACAGCCTTCTTGGCGGCCGGGGCCTTCTTTGCAACGACCTTCTTGGCCGCCGGCGCCTTCTTGGCGGCGGGGGCCTTCTTCGCGACGGGCTTGGTGGCGGCGGCCTTCTTGGCCGGCGCCTTCTTGGCGGCCTTCTTCGCAGTTGCCATGGACTTCTCCTGGGTGGGTTTGTGGATCACAGCGACAGCGTTCTCGAATGGCGCGCACAAGAGCGCTCTCGTTGCGTGAGTCGCATCCTATGCAAGAAGTTGCGCTTTGCAAGAGGGGAGAAACGTCTTTTTCAGAGGGAGATGCGTTGGCGCAAACGCGTTTCCCTCTGAAAATCGAGTCATCGGCGTTTCTGCGCCGCCACGACCCACAAGATGTGCCGTTGCCATGGTCAGTTCGGCCACATCTTGTGGCCTCATCCGGGCCTGCCCTAGGCCCGTCGCGGCATGGAATCGGGCTCAATATTTCTCTCGGAAAGTTGCGAAACAGCGACGCTTTTCGTCCCGCTTTCCGAGGGGAAGCCTCGCCTTTCCGCCTCTAGCGCGGGTCGTCGCGCGCGATCAGCCGCGTCGCCAGGCGCACGAAGCCGTAGGCCATCCAGTTGAGGACCCGCACCCAGCGGGACCGGCGCGCATGGTCGCTCGCCTTCACCTGCCGCGAATCGCCCGCGATGACGGCGCGAATATCGGCTGCCAGCTGTTCGGCAAAACCGCGGTCGTAGACCACCACATTGGCTTCTCGCGCCAACAGCAGGCTGTAGGGATCGATGTTGCTCGACCCCACCGTTGCCCAGTCGCTGTCGATCACGGCTGCTTTCGCGTGCAGATAACTCGGCTGGTAGAGGTAGATCTCGATGCCGGCCGCCAGCAGCTGCCCGTACATGGCTTGCTGGGCATGAAACCAGATGGCGTGTTCGACCCGCCCCTGCAGCAGCAGCTGCACCCGCGCGCCACGACGGGCTGCGGCGACCAAGGCAGCGCGAAAGCGCCGCCCCGGGACGAAGTAGGCGCAGGCAATCAGGACCTCGCTGCGGGCGCGGGCAAGCGCGGCGAGGTAGGCGTGTTCGATCGTGCGGCGGTTACGGAAGTTGTCCCGCAGCAGCAGGCTGGCCTCGACCCCGCCCGGAAGGCTGCGCACCGGATCGATCGCCGGCAGCGGCAGCCGCGCGCCTTCGGGACCGCGCCGCGCCACTGACAGCAGCCACCAAAGGCGACGCGCCGTTAGGGCCACCGCCGCCACCAGCGGGCCACGCACCGCTACCGCGTAATCGAAGCGCGGACCGAGCAGGCCGCGCTCGGCACCCGGATGGTGGTGGTCGTCGATGATGTTGATGCCGCCGACAAAGGCGATGTCGTCGTCGACCACCACCAGCTTGCGGTGCAACCGCCGCATCATGCGGCGCTCGAACCGCCACCAGCGCGCCGGCCGGTAGATCCGCACCGCCACTCCGAGCGGGACGAGATGTTCGACCAGGGTTTGCGCGTATTCGCCGGTGCCAAAGCCGTCGACTATCAGTTCGACGCGGACGCCCCGCCCGGCCGCGTCGGCCAGGGCTTCGGCGACCCGGGTACCGATGTTGTCCCGGGCGAAGATATAGGTCTCGAGGTGGACCCAGCGCCGCGCCGCCGCAATCGCCGCCAGCAGCTGCGGGAACAGCGCCTCGCCGTTGCGCAGCAGTTCGACCCGGTTGCCGCGGTAGATTCCGGGCCGCGCCGCCACCCGCAAGCGGGCCAGGCCGAAGCGGCGGGCCTCGACGGGATGAGTCAACTCGGCGTTTCCTTTCGGTCCGGCGCGGGCGGAGCTCCGGGCATCAGTGCGGCCGGACGTCGGCGATCAAGGGGGCATGGTCGGAGCGGCGCGCCCATGCCAGCCCCTTGGGCACCCGGGCGGCGGCGATCTCGAAGCCGCGCAGATAGATCCGGTCTAGCGTGAAGCAGGGCAGGAAGGCGGGAAAAGTCCGCGCCACCCGCGGCGCCGGCGCCGCCCGCCCCGGCAGCAGGCGGTCGAGCAAGGCCTTGCGCGTATGGCCGGCGGCCGCTTCGGCCAGCCCCAGCTCGTCGCGCAGCATCAGGTCGACCCGCTTCTGCCAGTCGTTGAAGTCACCCGCAATCACGAGCGGCGCATCGGCCGGCATCTGCCTGCGCACGAAGTCGATGATGAACCGCGCTTGGCGCTCGCGGCTGCCCTTGAACAGCCCCAGGTGCACGTTGATCAGATGCACCTCGCGTGCCGCATGGCGCTCGCCCAGGCGCACCACCGCGTGCAGCAGGCCGCGTTTCTCGAGCGCGTGGTCGGAAATGTCGTGATTGAGCTGGTGCTCGATCGGCAGGCGCGACAGGATCGCGTTGCCGTGGTGGCCGTGCGGGTAGACCGCGTTCATGCCGTAAGCGCTGTGTTCGTAGTCTTCGGCGGCGAGGAAGTCGAGCTGACGCCCGGCGGGGTAATCGGCGCGGATCGCCGCCAGCCTCTCGTTGCGGTCCTGCAGTTCCTGCAGGAAGACGATGTCGGCGTCGATCGCCTGCAAGGCCTGCCGCACCTCATGGATGCGCACCTTGCGTCCGATGCCGGAAACGCCCTTGTGAATGTTGTAGGTCGCGATGCGAAGCGTCATATTCCCTTGCTCCAGGGCACACAGCCCCGGCCCTTCGAAACCATACGATAGCGGCTTGGCCAGGGCCCGCGTTGACCGCCGGCCCATTCATTCAACGTCGATACCCGATGTTCGTCTCCCGTCGCTCGCTTTTGAAGTTCGCTGCCGCCGCCGCTGTGCCCGGCGCCTGGCGCGCACCGCTCGCCCAGACGCCGGCCCACGCCGGCGATCCCTTCCCGCTCGGCGTCGCCAGCGGCCCCGGGCTGCCCGCCGGCGTGGTGTTGTGGACTCGTTACGCGCCGGGGCTGGCCGCGACCCTGGCGCAGCTGTCGCACCTGCCGCTCAAGGAGTTCGCAGCGCGACGCGACGCTTTGCCCGTCGGCCCGGCGGTCGAACTGGCGTGGGAAGTCGCGGAGGACGAAACCTTCAGCCGCATCGTCCGCCGCGGAACGACCCGCGCCACCGCCAAACTCGGCCACAGCGTGCACGTCGAACTACAGGACCTGCCCGCCGGGCCGTGGTTTTATTACCGCTTCCGGGTCGGGAGCACGACCAGCCCGGTGGGCCGGACCCGAGTCGCCGGGCGGCTCGAGTCGCTGCGTTTTGCGCTCGCCTCGTGCCAGCACTACGAAACCGGCCATTTCGGCGCTTACCGTCCCATGCTCGCCGACTCGCCCGACCTGGTTCTGTTCGTGGGCGACTACATCTACGAAGGCGGCCCGCGCAAGGAACGCTGGCGTCCGCACCCCTTCCCCTCGTGCCGCACGCTTGCCGACTACCGGCTGCGCTACTCGCTCTACAAACTCGACCCGGCGCTGCAGGCGATACACGCGGCCTGCCCCTGGCTCGTGGTCTGGGACGACCACGAGGTCTCGAACGACTATGCGCGCGACCGCGGCCAGGACCTCGAACTCGACGGCCGCGCGCGCCGGCTCGCGGCTTATCAAGCGTATTACGAGAACCTGCCGCTGCCGGCCGCGGTTCTGATCGAACCCTGGGACCACGTCCGCCTGTGGCGCAGCTTGGCTTATGGCGACCTGGCGCGTTTCACCGTGCTCGACGGCCGCCAGTACCGCGATCCCCAGGCCTGCTCCGAGCCCGGCCGCGGCGGCTCGACCACGGTCGAGGACTCGGTCTGCCCCGAGCGGCACGCGGCCGGCCGCACCCTGCTCGGCGCCGAACAGATGGGCTGGCTGCGCAGCGAACTCGCCCGCTCCGGCGCGCAATGGCAGTTCGTGGTCCAGCAGACGGTTTTCAGCCCGCTGGTGCGCGACACCGGCCTCGCCCGCTACTGGACCGACGGCTGGGACGGCTACCCCGCCGAACGCGAACGCGTGCTGGCGGCCATGACCGCGGGCGCGGCCCGCAACACCGTGGTTCTGGGTGGCGACCTCCATTCCAGCTGGGTGTGCAATGTGAAGTCCAGCTTCGAGACCCCGGGCGCGCCCGTGATCGCCGCCGAGTTCTGCGGCACCAGCATCAGTTCGGAGTCGGGCTGGAGCAATGCCAAAAGCGAACGGGTCAAGGCGCGTAACCCGCACACCTTGTTCGGCGAAAGCGAGACCCGCGGCTACGTGTTGAGCGAACTCGGCCGCGACCGGCTGCTCGTGCGCCTGCGTGGCGTGAGCGACGTCCGCCAAAGCGAGCCGCACGCCTTCGACCTCGCGCGCTTCGAAGTGAGCGACGGCAAGCCGGGCACGCGGCGCGTAGGCTGAAGGTTAGGCTCAGGCCCCGCCCCGCGTGTCTTTCTCGTCGAAGGGGATGCGGGCGTCTTTTTCGTAAGCGGCCTTGGCCCCCTTGCGATAGACCCAGATCACCACCACCAGCAGCGCCACGACAGAAAGAATCAACCATTTCATGGCGGCCCCCTTAGCCTCAGGATCGAGCCCCTACTGTAGCGCCGACGCCGCCGGCGGGGCGAGCGGTGCCGACTCGAAGTAGAGGTCGAACAGACCGGGGTCGTCGAAATGGCGGCGCCCGACAAAAGCGGTCGCGTGCCGCCCCCATTGCCGCATCTGCCCGGCCGAGCTTATGCCCATCGGCCAGAACCACCACCGCTCGCCGCGCTCGGTCCCGCCCACCAGGCCGTCCTCACCGTACAGGCTGGCCATGCCGCCGCCGGGCCGCGGCAGGCGGGTGAGTTCGGTCTCGTCGAGCAGGTCATAAGTTTGAGCGGGGGCGAGACGCGGACGCAGATCGACGCCTTGCAGGTAATGGCTGCCGGCGGCAAGGCGGAGCACAACCTGCTGGTCGCTCCGGGGCGAGTCTAGCGTCTGCGGCGCAAACAGGGTTTCGTCGATCGATTCGGGTTGAGGCCGCGCCCGCACCCTCTCGGTCGGGATGAAGACGTGGTAGCAGCCGCAGGGATGAATGCTGTCGTAAGCCAGGGCTTCGCCGCCCTCGTCGAGCGTGACGCGCCAGACCAGGCCGTCGAGCCGGCCCGCCAGAAGATCGCCCCAACTCGCCGCCGGCCGCTCGCTCATCCAGGCGGTGTACCCCAGCTGCAGCGCCGGGCGCCCGGCGCCCCGGGGGGAGGCGATGCGCGTATAAACCGCGGGCCGGGTCGGATCGACCTGCGGCAGGCCGTCGGCCGCCCAGCCGACACGGCCGATGCGGTCGGCCGCGCTGGCGACCTCGATCGCAAACACCGGCGCGTGCCGCGCC
>JAEZVV010000128.1 GCA_023443095.1 Pseudomonadota bacterium | reverse complement strand
CCCGTGGACGGCGGGCGGCGCTTGCGCACCGCCAGCTGGTTCTCGGCCTGCACCGCGAGCCGCAAGGGATCGTGTTCGCCGAGCGTGCCCGTGGCGAGGCCGAAGGCAAGTTCGTGTTCGATCCGATCCGCGCGCGCCGCAGTTTGCAGGCTCTGGATCAGAGCCTCGGCCTCTTCGCCCGCACCGACCATGACGACCAGGAACTTGTCGTCGGCCACCCGCCCGATCGCTGCACGCGGAACGGTCTGCCGCAAGCGCTTGGCAAGCTCGCGCAAGAGGTGATCGCTCGCAAGATGGCCGGCGCGCGCGTTGATTCCGGTGAGGTCTCGCACATCGACCATCAGCAGCGCCACGGACTGCCCCGCCTGCTCGGGCGACGCCGCCAGCGCCGTCATGCGTTCCTGCAGTCCGGCGCTGTTCAAGACGCCGGTCAGAGGGTCAAGCCGCGCCTGGCGGATGAAGTCGGCCTGGGCGCGAGCGCGCAGCATCAGGGTGTAGCCGAGATTGGCCACTACGATGCCAGCCAAGTTGGCAAGCAAGGCCAGGCTGGGGCCGAGCTCGCCTGCGGCTGCGCCCGGCTCCGCCACTGCGTAGGGGTCGAGCGCAATGACGCAGGCGCGCACCATCAGCCCGACGGCGGCCACCAGCAGGCTGGCCGCCACCAGCCAGCGCAAGCCGGCCGGAATGTCGGCCAAGGGCCTCAGCAAGGGCCAGGCGGCAAACACGAAAAGCACGGCGCAGCCAAGGCTGAAGCTGACGGTAAGCGGTCGCCATGCCTCGCTCCAGACCAGGCTGGCGGCCAAGACGGCAGCCACCACCGCCAGCATCAGCCGCTGCGGGGCCGGCTGCCGGGCCAGGGCAAACAATGCAAACGCCACCCCGATCGGCACCAACAGCATGCAGATCGCGCCCAGGGTGCGCACCACCGGCAGCCCCGCGGCCAACGGCCCCCAGAACCACCAACCCAGGGTGCAGGCCACCAGCGCCGCCGCCCACCAGCCGGCCCCGCGTTGGCGCCGCGATTGCAGCTGAACCAGGGTCACCACCGTCGTGCCGAGGCAGATCACACCCAGCAGCAGCCGCAAGGATGGGGCATCGAGCAAGACGCTCAAGCGAGGGCCTCCGCCCGCTCTTCGATGCGCGGGCGCGGCGGCACGCAGGCACGTGGACCGCGCACCCACTCGGAGAACGCAGCTTCGGCCAGCGGCGGCCCGAAGAGATAACCCTGCACGTAGTCAGCTCCGGCGCGCCGCAGCAGGCGCCATTGCTCGCCCGTCTCTACCCCTTCGGCGACGACGTCGTGGCCGAACGAATGCGCGAGCGCCACGATCGATCGAACGATGGTGTGTGCAGCCGGGTCGGAAGTCGAAGCCATCACGAAGGAGCGGTCGATCTTCAGCACATCGAGCGGCAGGCGCGACAGGTAGGCCAAGCTCGAGTACCCCGTGCCGAAGTCGTCGAGAGCCAGCGCCACGCCGAGCTGCTTGAGCCTGTGCATCGTCTCGCGCGCGGCATTGGAGTCGTTCATCAGCAGGCGCTCGGTGAGCTCGAGTTCGATCCGGTCCGGCGGAATCTGATGGCGCTCAAGGACACGCGCCACGCGTTCGCAGAAGCCGGGATCCTCGAACTGCGGCGCGGCCACGTTCACCGCCACCCGCGGCAGCTCGTAGCCGGCGTCGCGCCAACGCGCCAGCGCCTGACACACCTCGGTCAGGACGAAGTCGCCGATGGCAAAAATCAGTCCGCTGTCTTCGGCCACCGGAATGAAACTCGCCGGCGGGACCAGGCTGCCGTCGGGCTGGCGCCAGCGCAGCAAGGCCTCGCAGCCGCTGAGGTGGCCGTTGGCGACATCGAGCTGCGGCTGGTAGACCAGGTACAACTCGTCATCGCGGGCGAGCGCGCGCCGCAGCCCGGTCTCGACCCGCATCCGGTCGACTGCACGTTCGTTGAGCTCGTCGGTGTAGAAGACGTGGTTCCCGCGTCCCGCCTGCTTGGCCGAATACATGGCGAGGTCGGCCATCCGCAAAAGATCGGCGGCGTCGCCGCTGTGTTCGGGGCAAAGCGCGATGCCGATCGAAAAGCCGCCGCGCAGCAGCGTGCCGTCGACCTCGATCGGCCGCTGGATCGCCGTCAGCAGACGGCGCACCACGGCCTCGACATCGGCGCGGCTGTCGACTTCGCGCGCCAGGACGACGAACTCGTCGCCGCCCAGCCGCGCCACCAGGTCGCCTTCGCGTACGCAGGCGCGCAGGACGTCGGCGACATGACTGAGCAAGCGGTCGCCGACGTGATGGCCAAGCGAGTCGTTGACCCGTTTGAACTGGTCGAGGTCGATGAACAGCAGGGCCATGTGTTCGCCGAATCGGCTGCTATCGGCCACGGCCGCAGCCAGGCTCTCGCTGAAATAAGCGCGATTGGCAAGCCCGGTCAGGGTGTCGCGCTGGGCCAGATCGAGCGCCCGGGCCGTCGCCCGCTTGAGGTCGTGGGTCCGCGCCTCGACCCGCCGCTCGAGCACGCTTTGGTACTCGAGCAGGCGGGCGCGCGATGCGCCCAGGCTGTCGATCATGTGCTGGAAGGCGCGTGCCAGATCGGCCAGTTCGTCGTTGGAGTGGACCGGGATCTTGAGCCCGAGCCGACCCGCCCCTACCTGCTTGGCGGCCGCTGCCAGCTCCCGCAGGGGCTCGACCAGGCGGCGCGTCAGCAGCAGCGTCATCGCAATGGCAAGCGCACCGATCACGACCACATAGCGGCCCGCCTGCATGATGAAAGCCAGGGCATCGCGGCGGGCGGACTCCGCGCTCAGGCCTACGCGCACATGTCCCAGCTCGGGGGAACGGCCGTCGTCCTGCAGCCGGCTGTCGTCCGCGCGCGACGCCGCCGGCCGCACGGGCCACGTCACGTCGATTACTCGGTACCCGGAGGCGGTCTGGTCGTGTCCAGCCGAGCCGGCCGCAGGCAAGGCGACGTCAGAGCGATACAACCGGTAGTTGAGCAGCGAACCGTCCGCGCCGTAAAAGGCGGCGTACGCCATGTCGCGGTTGCCGGCCAAGGCGTCCAGCCGGCTCGCCAACGCAGCGCGATCGCCGGTATAAAAAAGCGCCTCGGAGGTCTGCGCCAGGGTGCGCGCCAGATCCTCGGCGTGATGTTCGAGCGCCGCCAAGTTCGAGCGGCCCTGCATGTGCATGATCGCCACTCCGACCGAACACGCGGTCGTCAGCAGGACACCAATGGTCAGCAGGTTGAGCTTGGTCGAGATGCTGATGCGCCGCGTCGACCGAACCGGCCACTTCACGTGAGCTCCAGGAGTTGTCGCGGGGGATCCCCCAGCAGATCTTGGCAAGGCGTGGCGTTGTCGACTTCCACGCCCTCAGCCGCACCGGACAGCGCTGAAGCTTGATGAGCGGGACTGGGTGTCACGGTCGAGAGCGGATGCCGAGAGCGCCCGCGCACCGAAGCCCGAGCAAGAATCGCCTTCCCTCGCTTAACGGCGCCGGATCACGCCGATTAAGTACGAACTTTCCCTAGCATCAAGCCCTATTCCCGGCTACCACGGAGCGCGCACCGCGGTATCTGCCTCATCCGTCCAGCCGAAGCGATCCAGCAAATCGGCGAACCCGTCGCCCGTAGCGCAACTCAGGTCAAGCGTATTTCTGCTCACCGGATGAACGAACCGAAGTCGCACCGCGGCCAGCAGCAGCCGGGCCACGCCGAACTCGTCCGCGATCTTGCGGTTGTGACGTCCGACCCCGTAGGTGGCGTCGCCGATGATCGGGTGGGCGATGTGTTTGAGGTGGCGCCGCAGCTGGTGGCGACGGCCGGTCTCGGGTTCGAGCGCAAGCAGCGCATAGCGGCTGCTGGGGTAGCGGTCGACGGCAAACGGCAGTTCGGTCGTCGCCAGCCGCCGAAGCCGGGTCAGCGCTGGCTGCGCTTCGCCGCAGCCGCTGCGCAGATACGGGTCGACCGGCGGCACCAGGGCATGGTCGATCGTGAGTTCGGCCGCAGGCCAGCCACGCACTACCGCGAGGTAGCGCTTGGCCACGCTGCGGCCGGCGAACTGCTCCGACAGCCGCGCAGCCATCTCGGGCAGGAAACAGAACACCAGCAGGCCGGAGGTGCCCTTGTCGAGGCGGTGCACCGGAATCACTCGGCGTCCGATCTGGTCGCGCAAGAGCTGCACGGCAAAGCGCGTTTCGTGGCGGTCGATCTCGGAGCGGTGCACCAGCAAACCCGGGGGTTTGTCGATCACGACCAGGGACTCGTCCTGATAAATGATGGTAAGCATGGGGCGAATCATCGCAGGCGCCCCGAGCCAGTGATAATGCGGGCGGCAGAGAAAAACGCGAGGAAGGACATGGAGCGATTCACGATCTCGATCGACGAAGACCTGGCACGGGAGTTCGACGCGCTGATCGAAGCCCGCGGCTACGGCAACCGCTCGGAGGCGGTGCGCGACATCCTGCGCACCCACCTCGACCGCCTGCGCGAGGCCGAAGACCGTCATGCGCACTGCGTGGCGGTCCTGTCCTATGTTTATAACCATCACGAACGCGAGCTGGCCGAGCGTCTGATGGGGGTGCAACACGCCCATCACAACCTGACGGTCTCGTCGATGCACGCCCACCTCGACCACGACAACTGCATCGAAACCGTGATCCTCAAGGGTCACGCGAGCGAAGTTCGGCGTTTTGCCGATTCGGTCTGCGCCGAACGCGGCGTCAAACACGGTCAACTCAACCTGGTGACGGTGAGCGCCGGCGCAGTCCACGGCCACACTCACGGGCACGAGCATCTGACCCCGCACCTCTGAGTCTCGAAGAAGAAGCGGAGATCGTCCGCGGCCTGGGCCGCAGCGATTACCGAGAGCCATGCGATGACCGGCGAGGCAGAACCCGGACCGGCAGGCGCAATGCCGACGCCGCTTTAGCTGGAGCGGCGATTCCTGAGCACCTTGGAGGTGTCGCGACGGAGTTGGACGCGACAAAAAGACGAAAGGCCTTGATTTCTCAAGGCCTTTCGAAAATTCTGGTGGAGAGGATGAGGATCGAACTCACGACCTCCGCATTGCGAACGCGGCGCTCTCCCAGCTGAGCTACCCCCCCAGTGCGTCGGTGGGCGTCGCAAGTAACGGCGACCAACCGAGAACGATATTGTGCCAATTTTTTTTCCTCGCTTCAAGCCGAGTCGCCAAGATTCGAATCGGCGCCCCATCATTACACTCGAAAACACGGAGGCGCCATGAACTACACAGCCGAGTTTTGCGAACGCGAATACAACGCGCGCGCCATGATTCCTGATCACGCCGCCATCTTCACGCGCTGGGCCCAGCAGGCGGCGGCCAACCGCCGCTTGCGCGCCTGCCTGCTCGACCTGCCCTACGGCGAGTCGGCCGCCGAACGACTCGACCTTTTCCCCGCCCGCCGCGACGGCGCCCCGCTGCTCGTCTTCCTCCACGCCGGCTACTGGCGCTCGCTCGACAAGAGTGATTTCTCGTGGTTGGCTCCGGCCTTCGTCAATCATGGCGTTTCGGTGGCCCTGATCAACTACGGCCTGGCCCCGCTCACCTCGATCGAGGACATCGTGCGCCAGGTCCTGCGCGCCCACGCCTGGCTCTGGCGCAACGGCGACCGGCTGGGTTTCAACCCGCAAAAAATCGTCGCTGTCGGCCATTCGGCCGGCGCCCACCTCGCGGTCATGATGATGGCAGCGCTGTGGCCGACCCTGGCACCGGACCTGCCGCCCGACCTCGTCAAGGCCGGTCTTGCCGTCAGCGGCATCTACGACCTCGAACCGCTGGTGCATGCGCCGTTTGTGAATGTCGATCTGCAGCTCGACCTGGCGCGCGCGCGCAAGCTCTCGCCGGCGTTGATGCCCCCGGCAAGCCGCGCGCCCTTGATCACGGCGGTGGGTGAACTCGAGTCGAGCGAGTTCCACCGCCAGACCGCCCTGATCGGCGCGGCGTGGCCGGACAACTTTCGCGGCACCCTGCCCGCGCCCGGCTGCAACCACCTCACGGTGTGCGACGCGCTCGCCGCGCCCGGCACGCCGCTCTTTAACGGCGCGCTCGAGCTGATCCGCAGCGTCTAGTCAGGCCGGCGGCCGTTGGCCGCTTCCAACACCCGCAGCAGCGCGCTGGTATCGAGCCGCCCCCAGCCCTGGCCGGCCATGGCATTGAGCTGCTGCGCCACCAGCGCCACCGCCGGCAGGGCCAGCCCGGTAGCCTGCGCCATCTCAAGGATGAGCCCGTAGTCTTTCTGATGCAGACGCGACTCGATGCCGGCGGCAAAGTCACGGGCCACCATCTTCGGCCCCATCAGGTCGAGCATCTTGCTGCCGGCAAAACCGGCCGAGATCGCCTCCAGCACACGGCCGCCATCGACGCCCTGGGCGCGGGCAAACAGCATCGCCTCGGCGATGCCCTGGATATTGACGACCTGAACGATCTGGTTGCAGGCCTTGGCTACCTGGCCAGCGCCATGAGCACCGAGATGGGTGATCCGGCTTCCCAGGCATTCGAGCAGCGGGCGGGCGCGCGCCAGCGCAGCGTCGGGCCCACCGACCATGATGGACAAGCTGGCGGCCTGGGCGCCCTTGACGCCGCCGGAGACCGGCGCGTCGAGCAAGTCCAGGCCGAGCGCGGCCAGCCGGGTCGCAAACTGACGGGTGGCCGCGGCGCAAATCGTGCTGTGGTCGATCACCACGCTTCCCGCGACTGCCCCTTCGACCACACCAGCGGCGCCGAACAAGACCTGCTCGACGTCGGCAGTTGCCGTCACGTTGATGAAGACGAACTCACTGCCTTGCGCCGCTTCGGCCGGGCTGGCGCAGGCGATCGCCCCGCGCGCCGCGAGTTCAGCCATGGCGGGCGGACGCCGCGCATGGATGCGCAGGTCGTGGCCCGCGCTCAGCAGATGGCCAGCCATGGGCGCTCCCATCGCGCCCAGGCCGATGAAGGCGACCGCGCTCATGAGAGCGCCCTCATTTGCTCCATACGCCGTTGTAGAGCACGACGCGATAGCCGTCGGGGTCCTCGAAGGTGGCGCCGTGCGCGTCCCAGTAAGGATTGACCGAACTCACCTGATTGAAGCCGGCCTCGAACATGCGGCGCAGCAGACGTTGCCAGTCGTCGCGATCGGGAATGTAGAAAACGATCAGGTGATCCGGCGTGGGGGCCCGCGGGGCGCGCTGGTCGTCGTGGTGGCGGGTGAACTCGAGGTGATACGGCCAGTGCGGATGGCCCAGCATGATGCCGTCCCAGCCATTGTGGTCTTCAAAGCCTGCCAGCAATTCGAAGCCGAGTCCGTCGCGATAGAAGGGAAGCAGACGCTCCAGATCGTTCGAGGGGCGCGCCACGCGAAGTTGGGGGATGACTTTCATTTTCACTCCTGTGATGCCGGTGCGATACGCAAGGCGCGTGCGCGTGCGGCGGTCAATCCATGAACGTGGCGCACTGTCGGCACTGCGATGCCAGCCGTTTCTGCCAGCTCGATCACGGCGCCGACAATGGCATCGAGCTCCAGCGTGCGTCGGTTCTCAAGATCCTGCAGCATCGAAATTCTGGCCGCCCCCAACTGGCGGGCGAGGTCGATGCGCTGGTCCGGCGTCATGCTGATCTGCACCCCAAGATGCTCGGCCACGGCCATACCCTCGAGCATCATCGCCCGGATCACGGGCAGAACTTCTGCATCCGCGCAAATCTCGTTCATCCGATACCCCGTCAGCGCTGCCACCGGATTAAAAGACAGGTTGCCGATCAGCTTGGTCCAGACATCGGTGCGGATGTCGAGCGAAACCGCGGCCTCGAAGCCGGCTTCTGCCAGCGCGGCCGACACCGCCCGCAGGCGGGACGAATCCGAGTTGTCGGGTTCACCCAGGATCAGTCGTCGCCCGCCGGTGTAGTGGACTTCGCCCGGCACCGTCTGCTCGGCCGCGATGTGAACGACGCAACCGAGCAGGCGCTGCGGGGCAATCAGCTCGAACAGATCGCCGCGCGGATCGAGGCTCAACAGCCGGCGCCCCGCCATCGGCCCTGGCAGCGCGTGGAAGTACCACCACGGCAGGCCGTTGATGGCAGGAAGCACCACGGTCTGTTGCCCCAGCAACGGCCCGAGGCGCGGCGCCATCGCTGGAATCGAATGCGCCTTGAGGGCGATCACGACCAGGTCCTGCGGCCCGAGATCCGCGGGCTCGCTCGAGGCGGCAAGCCGGTACGTGCCGCGAACCCCGTTGACGTGGTCGACCAGGCTCAGGCCGCGCTCGCGGATCGCCGCCAGGTGCGGACCGCGCGCCACCAGCGAGACTTCATGACCGGCCGCGGCAAGGCGGGCGCCCAGCGTTGCACCGATGCCGCCGGCGCCGACGATGCCGACTTTCATCCGCCCGCTTTCGCTCTTTCCACCAGTTCGGGCCGGTCGTTCTGCTGCGGCTTGACGAGCGCTCCGCCCTGCCCGGCGGCACGCTCGCGCCTCCACTCGTCCTTGCGTCGGGTCCACTCGGCCAGCCGCTCGTGGACGCTTGCGCTTTCGGCCTTCATCTGCAGCGCCGAAGCGAGCTGGGCCGAGAGTTCAAGCCGCACACCGTTGGGATCGAAAAAATAAATCGACTTGAAGATGTGGTGATCGGTCACCCCCACCACCTCGACCCCGTGGGCGAGCAGACGCGCCTTCATCTGTTCGAGTTCCTCGACCGTATCGACGCGCAAGGCAATATGGTTGACCCAGGCCGGCGTGTTGGGGCTGGGAGCGCAGGCCACATCGTCACCCAGGTCGAAGAAGGCAAGGCACGAGCCGTCCTGCATCCGGAAGAAGATGTGTGTGTACGGGCAATACTCGCCGGTCGAGGGAACGTAATCGCTCTGGATGATGTGGTAGAGCGGAAGGCCGAGGATGTCCTCGTAGAAATGACGGGTCTGCTCGGCGTCGCGGCAGCGGTAGGCGAAGTGGTGCAGGCCGTGGATGGCGATGGGCGGGGCAATCGGGCTCATGGCGGTCGCTCCTGGGGTAATCGACGAGGTCGAGTGTATCGGCACTCGAATCGCCTACTGTCCGAAGACTTCCTGCAGGCGGCGCTTGTCCCAGCCCGGCACCAGCATCTCGACAAACGAGTACACGAAGCCGCGCTGGTAGGTGCCTTGCTTGACCGCCAGCCGCGCCACGTTGGTGCCGAACAGGTGGCCACAGGGCAGGGCCACCAGACCGTCGCGCGGCGGATCGACCGCCATGCCGGCGACGATGCCCACCCCTAGGCCGACCTCGACGTAGGTCTTGATCACGTCGGCGTCGAGCGCCTCGAGCACGATGTTGGGTTCGATCCCGGCGGCGGCAAACGCGGCGTCGATCCGGCTGCGCCCGGCGAAATGCGACTCGTAGGTCACGATCGAAAACCGCGCCAGGTCCTTGAGCGTGATTTTCTCCGGCTTATTGATGAACTTGGCCAGCGGGTGGCCGGCCGGCACGCAGGCGATGTGTTGCCACTCGTATACCGGAATGGACAAGAGCCCGGGGGACTCGGCCAGCGATTCGGTCGCGATGCCGACGTCGGCCTCGCCGTTGACCAGCATCGCCGCGATCTGCGTCGGGTTGGCTTCCAGCAGCTTCAATCGCACCGACGGGTATTGGGCGACGAACTTCCGAACCACCGGCGGCAGCGCGTAACGCGCCTGGGTGTGAGTGGTCGCCACCCGCAAGGTGCCTTCGGGCGAGCCGGAGTAATCGCGCGCCAGCTTCTTGAGCCGGTCGATCTCGGCGACGATCGCCTCGGCTGCGCTAAGAACCTGCTGACCCGGCGGGGTCAGCCCTAACACGCGGCGGCCGTGACGCGCAAGGATGGGGACGCCGAGTTCCCCCTCCAATTCAATCATCGCCTTCGACATTGCGGGCTGCGACGTATGCAAGGCGGCTGCCGCGGCAGTGAGTGAGAACTTCTGCCGAGCGATCTCGCGCAGGAATCGGAACTGTTGCAGATTCATCCGGGTTTCTCCGTTTTTATTTCAGTATACGGAGCCCGGCCCTTCGCCGTCAGCCAGGGCTGCAGCTACAATATGTGGTGAAGAAACAAGCTTAGGACTCGACATATTGGGTTCACCGACTGTCGGCACGGCGCCACGCCGGTTTCAGAAACACGCTTTCGAGCTTCTATACTGACTTCGAAATAATTCAAGAAATTTCATCCGCAGCCGCCTGTCCAAGCGGCTGCGTTCGCTAGGAGAACCCATGAAAATCGACAAAGCACAGATGCTGCTGGATGAGCAGCCGATCTCGATCGACGTGCTGATCGAAAAATATGCCAAGGGCGACGAAAAGAGCGTCGACGAAGTTCGCCGCCGCGTCGCCCGCGGCCTGGCCGCTGTTGAAAAACCCGAAGAACGCGCCGCCTGGGAGACCCGCTTTCACCAGGCCATGGTCGACGGCTTCATCCCCGGCGGCCGCGTCAACTCGGCTGCAGGCACCGAAATCGCGGCCACGCTGATCAACTGCTTCGTCCAGCCGGTGGGCGACGCGATCAGCGGCGACGGCAACGGCCTGCCTTCTATTTATAAGGCGCTCAACCAGGCTGCAGAAACCATGCGGCGCGGCGGCGGCGTGGGCTACGACTTCTCGCACATCCGCCCCAAAGGCGGCCTGGTCAAGGGCACGCATTCGCGCGCCTCGGGCCCGATCAGCTACATGCGAGTGTTCGACAAGAGCTGCGAGACCCTGGAGTCGGCCGGCGCCCGCCGCGGCGCCCAGATGGGCATGCTGCGCTGCGATCACCCGGACGTCGAAGACTTCATCAACGCCAAGCGCGACGGCTCGCTGTCGAACTTCAACATGAGTGTCGCAGTCAGCGACGCCTTCATGCGTGCGGTCGACAAGGGCGAAGAAATCGAGCTCTGGCACCCGGCCGAACCTTTCGACAAGACCGAGGCCTACCAGCGCGCCGACGGCACCTGGGTCTACCGCAAGGCGCAGGCGCGCGAACTGTTCGACCAGATCATGAAGTCGACGTACAACCACGCCGAACCGGGCGTGATCTACATCGACCGCGTCAACAGCGACAACAACCTGTCGTATTGCGAAACCATCGCCGCCACCAACCCCTGTGGTGAGCAACCGCTGCCGCCTTACGGCTGCTGCTGCCTGGGCTCGGTCAACCTGACCCGTTTCGTAGTCGACCCTTTCGGCAACAAGCCGAGCTTCGATTTCGCCAAGTTCCGTCAGGTGGTCAAGACTTCGATCCGTGCGCTCGACAACGTGCTCGCCGCCACCCTGTGGCCGCTGCCCGAGCAGGAAGCCGAAGCCGCAGCCAAGCGCCGGGTCGGCCTTGGCTTCACCGGCCTGGGCAACACCCTGACCATGCTCAACCTGCGCTACGACACGGCCGAAGCGCGCGCCATGGCCGGCACGATCGCGCGTGAAATGCGCGACGCCGCTTACGACGCCTCGTGCGATCTGGCGCAGGAAAAAGGCAAGTTCCCGCTCTTCGACGCCGACAAGTTCCTGGCCGAGCCGCATTGCGCAAGCCGCCTGCCGGAAGACCTCAAGAAGAAGATCCGCAAGCACGGCGTGCGCAACTCGCACCTCTTGTCGATCGCTCCCACCGGCACGATTTCGCTTGCCTTCGCATCGAACGCCTCGGGCGGTATCGAGCCCACCTTCTCGTGGACCTACATCCGCAAGAAGCGCATGCCCGACGGCACCAAGCAGGAATACGCGGTCGAGGACTACGCCTACCGCCTCTTCCGCCGCATGGGCGGCGACGTCGAGCACCTGCCGCCGGCCTTCGTGCACGCACTGGAGATGGGCGCGCTCGACCACATGCGCATGATTTCCGCGGTCCAACCGTACGTGGACTCGGCGATCAGCAAGACTGTCAACGTGCCCGAGGACTACCCCTTCGAGGACTTTAAGAACCTCTACCTCGAGGCCTGGAAGTCGGGCCTGAAGGGCATCACGACCTACCGCCCGAACAACGTGATCGGTTCGGTGCTCGAGATCAAGAAAGAACCCGCGGCCACGCCGCGGGCCAACCCGCAGGACCTGCAGGACGATCCCGACCGCCGCGTGCGCCTGGCCTCCACGCCCAAGCCCGCGCTCGCCAGCCTCAAGTGGCCAAGCCGCCCCGAACTCACCGAGGGCAACCTGGCCTGGACCTATATGGTCGAGATCCCCGAGCGCGACGAGAGCTTCGCGATTTTCATCGGCCAGACCGACGAGCCTGCCCGCCCGTTCGAAGTCTGGGTCAACGGCGCCGAGCAGCCGCGCGGCCTGGGCGCGATCGCCAAGACCTTGTCGATGGACATGCGCAGCGAGGACCGCGCCTGGCTCAAGATGAAGCTCGACGCGCTCGCCAAGTCACGCGACGAACAAGGTTTCACCATCCCCTTCCCGCCGGGCGGCGAGCCGACCTGGCAGAACGGCGTGGTCTCGGCCTTTGCCAATATCGTCGGCTGGCGCTGCGACCAGCTCGGCACATTCGAAAACATGGGCGAGCATCCGACCCCGGTACTCGATGCCCTGTTCTCGAAGAAGGAACCCAAGGCCGGCCCGCTCGGCACCATGAGCTGGACGGTCGACATCGAGAACCCCAACACCGGCGACGACTTCGTGCTCGGGGTGAAGGAGCTGCACCTGCCCGACGGCAGCCGCCGCCCGTATTCGATCTGGCTCGCCGGCGAGTACCCGCGCCCGCTCGACGGCCTGTGCAAGCTGATCTCGCTCGACATGCGCGTGGTCGACGCCAACTGGATCGGCCTGAAGCTGAAAAAGCTGATCAACTTCGGCGAACAGAACGGCGAGTTCTGGGCGCCGGTGCCCGGCCTTGAAAAATCGTCCCTGTACCCGAGCACTGTGGCCTACATCGCCACCCTGCTGCTGCACCGCTACAAGGTGCTGGGCATCCTTGACGACGAGGGCCGCGCGATCCAGTCCGCCGGCATCCTTGCGCTCCCCGAAGCGGTCAAGGTGATCCAGAACGAAACCGCGCCGATCAAGGGCAAGACCTGCCCGAGCTGCGGCGCAGGGGCGGTGATCAAGCGCGACGGCTGCGAGTTCTGCAGCGCCTGCGGCTACACCGGTCATTGCAGCTGACCGGCGCTGCCACCCTCAAAACGGCGACCCTCGGGTCGCCGTTTTTTATTCACCTTCGCCGCGCCGGTAACGCCCCGGCGGCTGGCCAGTCACGCGTTTGAACGCCTTGGCAAACACCGGATCGGAGGCGTAACCCACGGCCTCGGCGACACGAGCGATCGGCTGGTCGGTCGAGCGCAGCAGGTTGGCGGCCCGGGTCACTCGCCAGCGTTCGAGGTAGGTCATGGGCGGATCGCCCACCAGGTTGCGGAAACGCACCGCAAGCAGGGTGCGCGACATGCCGGCGGCCCGCGCCAGCGACTCCATCGTCCACGGTTCGGCGTAGGACTCGTGGATCAGCGCCAGGGCGCGCGCCACCCTGGCGTCCGACAGGCCGCGCAGCCAGCCGCTGGCGTCGGCCGGAGCGGCGGCAAGCACCGCCCGCACCGCCTGAATGAACAACACGTCGGCGAGCCGCCGCAAGACCGTGCGCGAACCCTGGCTCGGCTGTTCGATTTCGGCGTTGATGAAGCGCAGCGTCGGCGCCAGCCAGTTCTGCACCTGCGGCGAATCGCCCTTTAGATGGATCACCGGCGGCAGCGCCGCAAACAGAGGGTTGAAGCGCAGCGACCCGGCCGAGAAGAAGCCGCCCGTCACTCGGGTGAGCTCGCCCGGTCCGGCGTGATGGACGCAGCCGCGTTCGTCCATCGGATGCGAGGCGAAGAAGTCGTTGAAATCGACCAGCGGCACGCCGGCCTCAGACCGCACCGTGTGCGCCGCCCCATGCGGAATCAGAACGAAGTCCCCGGCTGTCACTATCCAGGGCGAACGGATGCCACGCACCCGCAGTTCGCACCGCCCTTGGGTCACCGCATAAAAAGGCGAGCGCCCTTCGCGCGCGATCGACAAGCCCCAGGGCGAGCGAAGCTCGGCCTGGAAATACACCGTGCCTTCGAGCCGCACCTGCTCCATGACGTCGGTGAGCAGGTCGAAAGGCAGTCCGAAACGAGTCTCCATGACTTCCGACCGTCGACCCGGAACGAATCGACAGAAAAACTGATACAGATCGCCTTATTGTTTCATAAGCGCCAGCGCATCCTCATAGCGACTCCCGCACGTTTTAATTGGAGGAGCGTTATGAAAATCCTGAACTCGATGATGGCCGCCGTGCTGGTTCTGGCCGGCAGCACGACCCTGGCGCAAGACAAGGACACGGCCCCGACCGGCCCGGCCACGCGTTCGCCCGCTGCGACGGTGTTGGCCCCGGTGACAGTCAGCCGTGAGGCGAAGCGCAGCAACCCGGCGTTCAGCCCGTTTGTCTGGGACGCAATCGGCGCCAGCGGGACGATTCGTACCGACATCGTCCGCCGCTGGTTCTCGCGCGAGACGCCAACCGCCGTCGACACCGCTGCCAAACACTGAGGCCGGCGCTCGACACCCAGGGGCGAGCGTCCGGCGTTGACGAGGGTCAGCGCAGCGCGGCCTCGGCGAAATCGACCGATGCCAGGCCGGGGTTCGAACGTTCGGCCTGGCCCGCCTTCACCGCGCGGTAAGCGTTGACGATCTCGAGGGCACTGCGCTCGCACGGCGGCAGTTCGGCGTCCGAAGTGGCGATCGGGGTGACCCGCTCGCCCCAGCGCACGACGTGCGAGCACATCGTCAGGCCGGCGCCGAAGCCCGGCATCAGCAGCAGGGAATGGGGCCGGACGCGGCCTTCCTCGAGCGCATCGACCAGGGCCACCGGCACCGTCGCCGCGCTCATGTTGCCGTAGCGCTGGACCGTCAGCATCACTTTGTCCATCGGCAGTCCGGTGCGTTTGACCACGGCTTCGATGATGCGCAGATTGGCCTGGTGCGGCACCACCAGGTCGATGTCGGCGGGCGTGAGTCCGCACTTGGCAAGCACCGCTTCCGAAGCGCCCACCATGCCGCCCACGGCTCGCTTGAAGATCTCCTGGCCGTCGAAGTCCCACAAGGTGTCGCCGAAGGTGACGTTGCGATTGCCGTACAAGCAGCCCATGCCGCGCACGCGCAAAGTCTGGCGCGCATCGGCGATGCAGCCGAGCTTCTCGCCGATCAGGCCCTCCTCGCGCTCGCTTGCCTGCAGCACCACGGCCGCACAGCCGTCACCAAACAGCACCGCGACGCCGCGGTTGTTCCAGTCCATGTAGGGCGTGATCAGCTCGACTCCGATCACCACCGCGTTGCGCACCGCGCCCGAACGGACCATCGCGCTCGCGGCCGACAGCCCGTACAGGAAGCTGGTGCAGGCGGTGTTGATGTCCATCGCCGCGGCGCCATGGGCGCCGAGGCAGGCCTGCACGCCGGACGCGGAGTTGGGCACTTGTTCGTCGTTCGAGCAGCTGCCGTACACGATCAGGTCGAGCTCGTCGGGGGCGAGGCCGGCGCAAGCCAGGGCCCGCTTGGCGGCGACGGTCGCCATCTCGATCGCAGGCACATGCGAGATGCGCCGCTCCTTCATTCCGGTTCGACTGACGATCCACTCATCATCGGTTTCGAGAAAGGTCGCGAGGTCGGCGTTGGTGAGCGTGGCCGGCGGCATACATTTGCCCCAGCCGGTGATCGCAGCGAAAGTCATGATGGTCTTAGGGGAGGTTCCCGAATTCGACATTGTGGCGAAATTCCGTCCTCCCTGCCCGAAACATTCGCGGGTTTGCCCGCAATCATCGACGGCGAATCCGAGCGGGAGCTTGGTCGGCGACCAGCGTGTCGGGTTCCTTCGGCCGCCGAGGCGCGTTGACGGGAATGCCCCAACACTGGTTTAATCCAACTGCTTCACATGGGGAGTAGCCGACCGGTTCGCGCAATGCGGACCCTGGGCCGAAGTGTCGTCAATACGTCAGCCGGGCGCTTGTGGTGCAAGCCCGTCTGACCGGCACTCGGGTTGCGTCAATCGCGCAGCGGCAAGACCGTCGAAGACACTCAATCGAATCGCGGGCCAGGCACCGGTCCGTTTGCAAAGGCTCCCTCATGGAATCCATTGGCAATCCTGTCATGTGGACGCTGTTCGCGGCGTTCGTTCTCTTCGCCCTCCTCGTCGACTTCTTTGCGATGAGCAAGCAGGGCGCACACAAGGTCTCGATCAAGGAAGCCGCGATCTGGTCGCTGATCTGGGTCGGCGTGAGTTTTGTCTTTCTGGCCGGACTCTGGTGGTACCTCGACGCCAACACCTCGCGCGAAATCGCCAACGCCAAGGCGCTTGAGTTCCTCACCGGCTATCTGATCGAAAAAGCGCTCGCGGTCGACAACATCTTCGTCTTCCTGATGGTGTTCACGTATTTCGCAGTGCCGCTCGAGTTCCAGAAACGCGTGCTGATGATCGGCATCCTAGGCGCGCTGGTGCTGCGCGCCGGCATGATCCTGGTGGGTGCCTGGCTGATCTCGCAGTTCCACTGGGTGCTCTACCTGTTCGGCGCCTTCCTGCTATTTACCGGCATCAAGATGTGGTGGGCGGCCGGCCAGGAACCCGACCTCGGCGACAACCCGGCGCTGCGTTTCATGCGCAAACACATGAAGATCGCGCCGCATTACCACGGCGAACATTTCACGACCAAGATCCACGGCGTGCGCCACTGGACCCCGCTGTTCGTGGTGATCGTTCTGATCGGCATCGTCGACGTGATTTTCGCAGTCGACTCGATCCCGGCGATCTTCGCAATCACGACCGACCCGTTCATCGTTCTGACTTCGAACGTGTTTGCCATCCTCGGCCTGCGCGCGATGTATTTCCTGCTCGCCAGCATGCATGAGCGCTTCCACCTGCTCTCTTACGGCCTGGCGATCGTGCTGGTGTTCATCGGCGCCAAGATGCTGCTGATCGACCTCTACAAGATCCCGGTGTCGTGGTCGCTCGGCTTTACCGTCGTCACACTCGCGCTCACCATGATTCTGTCGGTGATGATTCCGCCACGCGCCGAGAAGGCAAGCCACTAAGCACCCGAGCGGCTCTCCGCCGCCGCTCATCGATGAAGGCCTCGCCCACGGGCGGGGCCTTCGCATTGGCAGCCTCGATATACTCGCGCCACTGGTCGCCCCGAGTTCAGCCTCGCCGGCGCCGCCCCCGGAACCCGCAGCGCAGGCTGCATCACACTTTCGCGGACACCCCATGGACTTCAGCAGCAAGCTTGCCTCGCCCGAGTCGATCAAGACCGGCGCCCTCGTCGTCGGCGTGTACGCCGACGGCACCCTGACCGCCGCCGCCAAGGCGGTCGACACCGCCGCCAAAGGCGCGCTCAAGGCTCTGATCAAGAGCGGCGACATCAACGGCAAGCGCGGCAGCAGCGTCGTCCTGCGCGAACTGGCCGGCGTGGCCGCCGCCCGCGTCGTGGTGCTGGGCCTGGGCAAGCCCGAGGATTTCAACGACAAGGCTCTGGTCGAATCGATCCGCGCCGCGGTCAAGACGGCCCCGGCCGCCAAGGACATCGCCCTTGCCGCTCTCGACTGGACGCCCCGGGGTCGAAGCAGCGAATGGGTCGCACGCCAGCTGGTGCTGGCCGCGCGCGAGGCCTTCTTCCGCGTCGACGAGATGAAAAGCAAGCGCGAGGACCAGCCCGAACCCGCCAAGCTGGTGCTGCTGCTGACCGCCAAGGACGCTGCCGCCGACCGCGGCTTGAAGCAGGGCACGGCGATCGCCAACGGCATCGAGCTCACCAAGCGCCTCGCCAACCTGCCGGGCAATGTCTGCACCCCGACCTATCTGGCCGACGCTGCCAAGGCCATCGCCAAGGAGTTCAAGCTGCGCGCCGAAGTGCTCGAGCAGAAGCAGATGGAAGCCCTGAAGATGGGCTCGCTGCTGTCGGTGGCCAAGGGTTCGACCCAGGCCCCCAAGCTGATCGTGCTCAAGTACCAGGGCGCCGCGGCCAAGGCAGCGCCCGTCGTTCTGGTCGGCAAGGGCATCACCTTCGATTCGGGCGGCATCTCGCTCAAGCCGGGAGCGGCGATGGACGAGATGAAATACGACATGGGCGGGGCGGCAAGCGTGCTCGGCACGATGCGGGCCGTGGCCGAGCTCGGCCTCAAGATCAACCTGGTGGCGCTGGTCCCGGCCTGCGAGAACATGCCCTCGGGCGGAGCCTCCAAGCCGGGCGACATCGTCACCTCGATGTCGGGCCAGACCATCGAGATCCTCAACACCGACGCCGAAGGCCGCCTCATCCTGTGCGACGCGCTGACCTACGCCGAGCGCTTCAAGCCGGCCGCGGTGATAGACGTGGCCACGCTCACGGGCGCCTGCGTGGTGGCCCTGGGCAACGTCAACTCGGGCCTGTTCTCGGCCGACGACCAGCTCGCCGCCGAACTGTCGGCCGCCGCCCGCGACGCGCTCGACCCCGCCTGGCGCATGCCGCTCGACGAGGATTACCAGGAGCAACTGAAGAGCAACTTCGCCGACATGGCCAACATCGGCTCTCCTGCCAACGCCGGCGCGATCACCGCGGCCTCGTTCCTGGCGCGCTTCACCAAGGCCTATCCCTGGGCCCACCTCGACATCGCCGGCACGGCCTGGAAGAGCGGCGCGGCCAAGGGTGCGACCGGCCGTCCGGTGGGGCTCTTGACCCGCTTCCTGATGGAGCGGGCCGGCTAAGGCTGCTCACAATCCGATCGATGCGCGTCGACTTCCACTTCAACGTCCCCGACCGCCTGGCCTACGCCTGCCGCGTCGTGCGCAAGGCGCGCGCGGCGGGCAAGACCGTGGTCGTGTGGACCGCGAGCGACGCGCGTCTCTCGAGATTCGACCAGCAGCTCTGGACCTTCTCTTCGCTCGATTTCATCCCGCACGTGCGAGCGAGTTCGCCGCTCGCGACCGACACCCCGGTCCTGCTTACCACCGACGCGGCCAGCGCCCCAGCGGCCGACGTCCTGCTCCTGCTCGACGACGAGCCCCCGCCCGACCACCAGGCGCTGTTTTCCCGCTACGAACGAGTGATCGACGTGGTTTCGAATGTCGAAGACGAACGACTGGCCGCCCGCAGCCGATTCAAGCTTTACCGCGACCAGGGCCTGGAACCCACGGCGCACGACCAGGCCGCCCGATGAACGACGACACCCGCCGCCCCTTCCAACCCGACTCTCGAGTCGGGCCAATCGACGAGGCGAGCATTCCGGTGCTCACCGAAAAACTGATCCTGCCGGCGGTCGAACTCGACGTCAGCCTGCCCGCCACCGCTCCAACGCCCCCTGAGCCGCAGGCGCCGTTCGCCCCCGCCGCCGCGCCACGTTCCGAACCTGGCGCCGACGAAATCGCCGCCCGCGCGCGCGACATGGCGATCGCCCGGCTCCAGGCCGAACTCGGCCCCGCGCTCGAAGCCGCCGTTCGCACCCGGGTCGCCGCCGCCGTCGACGACGCCTTGCTCGACATGTTGGCGCTGCTGCAGATCAGCCTCGAGTCGCAGGTGCGGCTCGCGGTCCACGCCGCCATCGACGAGCAGCTCGCCGCCCTGCGGACGCCCAAGCCCGACTGAGGACAGCCACGCCAAGGGAAAGGGGCGCCGCAGCGCCCCTTTTTTACTTGCTTGCGCGCGGATTCAGCCAGCCCGCAGCAGCGGCGCCTTGAGCGCTTCGCGCACAGTGGCGAGGCTCTCGTTGAGGTGCGCCCGGCTGGTGCGAGACAAGCGTCCATCCTTGCGTTCAGCCGCGACCGCCAGCCGGGCCTCGAGGCCCATCGCGGTCTCGCGCGCGATCGCCCGCACATCGGCCGCCGCCCCCGAACTCGGCCGCAGCAGCAGGGCGGTGATGCGCTTCAGGTGTTCGCGTTGCAGATTGCGGCGCAGCGGGTCGATGTCCTGCCCGCTGGCGAGTTCGCTCCAGATGCTCGCGGCAAGCTTGTCGTGCACTTCGCCCAGGCTCAGGGCCTGGCGGCGGTCGCTGATCTTGGCTTCGGCGTCGGCCAGACGCTGGGCGGTCGCTTCCGACATCAGCGAATCGAGCACCCCGCGCTGTATCCCGATCACCGACTGCGGCAGCGAATAGTCGACCGCGGGCGAGGCGCCGTCGAGCCGGCGGTCGAGCTGGTCGGTGCCGAGCCGGCTCATGAAAGCCGGGTCGAAGCGGAAGCTGTTGGCGGCGAACAGCTCTCGCGCCAGCAGCTCGAGCGCCTGGCGCTGCCGGGCCGCCGGCACCGGAGTCAGCAGCGGCCGCGGGTTGCCGGCTAGGTGGCGCGAGGTTTCGACCCCACCCACGTATTTGGCCATCATCGGCGCCACCGCGCCGATCTGCGCCAGGCCGCGCTGCAGGTTGCGGCGATAAACCGCGTAACTCTCGCCGGGCTTGAGCACGCGCGACTGGGTGCGGTTCCAGAGCTCGCGCGACAGGGTGAAGCGGCGCTGCGCATAAGCGAGCGGGTCGGCACCGAGGTCGAACTGGTTGACTGCCGGGTCGATGCCGCCGCCCAGCGCCGGGATCAGGTCCTCGTCGGTGGCATAGGCCAGGCTGGGGTCGGTTTCGCTGCGGGCGGCGATGCGCTTGAGTTCCTCGGCCTCTTGCTCGGCAGGGAACTCGCGGTAGGCGTATTCGATCGCCCAGTAGTCATAGGCGCCGAGTGTGGTCATGTTGAAGTCGGCCGCCGGCTCTTTGTCGAGCGGGATATTGGGCGCGTTGTAGTCCATCACCGAGTTGCTGATGCCGTGGACCCGGGTCCAGCGGGCGTCGCGCAGCTGCTCGGCGCTGACCCCGGTCGAGGCCTTGAAGTTGTGGCGCAGGCCGAGCGCGTGGCCGACCTCGTGCATCGCCACGTCTTTCAGGGAATCGGCGATGTAGCGCTCGGCCTCGGGGCTGTCGGGCGCGACCGCGCCGCGGGCGATCAGCAGGTCGAGGCCGAAGGCGGCGTGTTCGAGCCCGTCGCTGGCGTAACTGCAGGTCTCGTCGTAGCCGCCCCGAGCGGCCGAGCTCAGCCCGCTCGGCGCGGGCGGCCGCGGCAGCGACTCGCTGACCGCGGTGCGGCTGATGCGCACCCAGTTCTCGGGAATGATGGCGGCGCCGCGCAGGATTTCACCGGTACGCGGGTCGCTCTGGCTCGGGCCGACGGCGGTCGCCCCCGGCCCCGCCAAGGCAAACCAGCGCACGGCGATGAAGCGGTTGCCTTCGAGCGTCGACCAGTCGGCGTCGTCCGGCTGCTGCCAGACTTCGATCGCGTCCTTGAACCCGGCCCGCTCGAAGGCCTGGTTCCAGGCCAGCACGCCGGCACGGATCGGTTCGCGCCATTTTTCGGGAATGTTCTTGTCGAGCCAGACCGGGATCGGTTGCTTGGGCTCCGACACCGCCGCCGCCGGATCCTTCTTCTCGAGCCGCCAACGGGTGACGAAGTGGGTGCGGGCGTCGCCGCCGGCGTCGTTGGCCAGGTCGAGGAAGGCGTCGGTGAAATGGCCGACCCGCTGGTCGGCCAGGCGCGGCCTCATCGGTTCGACCGGCAGCGGCGCGAGGGTGTAGGCGTGTTCGAGGAAAAGGCTGCGCGGGTCTTCGAGCAACTTGGGCGGGTTGGGCAAAGTGGCGCCGGGGGTCGGCGTCGCGGGCGGAACCGGCAGCTTGGCCACGGCGTAATGGGCGCGCACCCTGAAGCTGGTGAATCCCTCCTTGGCCACGGCGCGTTCGATCGACGAGTTGGCGCGATCGAGCCCGTAAGGCAGGCGGAAGGCGGCCTCGAGCCGGGTCTGCGCGCCGGGGATGTCGCCCAGCAGCAGAGTATTGGCCTCGACCAGGAAGGTCTTGCGGTCCGGATGCGGGGCCGAGGCCACCGGCGCCGACGCCAGCAGGCTGTCGGAAACGCTTTCCCTGAGCGCCTGCGCCAACGGCGTGCCGGCGGACGCCCGCAGCTTCTGGTTGCGGGCCAGCAGTTGCAGCTGGTTGCCGGTGCGGCGGAAATACACGACGAAATCGCCGCCCATCAGCCCGGGGTACTGGAAACCTTCGCCCAGGCCGGCAGCCAACGAATGGGCGAGCAGAAAGTCGCGATCGAGCTGCTCGGGAGCGAGCTCGAGCCAGACCTTGTCGTCCTTCTGCCACAGGCTGACGTAGCCCTTGTTCTCTTTGGCGTCCTTGGCCACCTCGGCAAAAGGCCGCAGGCCGCCCGGCGGCGTCGGCGCCGGCGTCGGGCGCGGCACCGCAGCGGCCGGCGCTTCGCCAGTCACTGCCGGGGTAGCGGTCGGGCTGGAGACGACCGGCGCGCCCGCACGTCCAGGGCTGGCAATGGCACAAGCGGATAGAAGAGCGGCCACCAGAGGGCTCAGCGCAATCAGCGTAGGTGTCTTCATCAGGATCAGGGTGGGTGGGCGCTCAGCACGAAGACAAGAGTCGTGCAGCGCCGGGATCGTCAAAAGCGGTTGGCCAGGTGGGTTTTCACTGTGAGCAGCGAGGCTAGAGGCGAATCTGGG
Organism: Pseudomonadota bacterium; assembly: GCA_023443095.1. Lineage (GTDB taxonomy): Bacteria > Pseudomonadota > Gammaproteobacteria > Burkholderiales > Burkholderiaceae_F > JAEZVV01. The sequence continues at coordinate 15,304 of JAEZVV010000128.1, read as the reverse complement.
AAAATACAAACCAGATCTGACAAATCGCCCCCGGCGACCGACCCAATGACCCAAGATAAAAACGAAAGCGACGCCACCGCGGCCGGCGAACTCGCCAAGAGTTTCGAACCCGCCGCCATCGAGAGCCGCTGGTATCCGGTGTGGGAATCGCGCGGCTACTTCCGCGCCGGCTCCGATCCGGCCAAGCCCGGTTTCTCGATCCAGCTGCCGCCGCCCAACATCACCGGCATCCTGCACATGGGCCACGCCTTCAACCAGACGGTGATGGACACGCTCACGCGCTACCACCGCATGGCGGGCTTCAACACCTTGTGGCTGCCCGGCACCGATCACGCCGGCATCGCCACCCAGATCGTGGTCGAGCGCCAGCTCGAAGCCCAGGGCGTCGACCGCCGGGACATGAAGCGCGAAGACTTCGTGAAGAAAGTGTGGGAGTGGAAGGACTACTCCGGCGGCACCATCCTTGGCCAGATGAAGCGCCTGGGCGACTCGGTCGACTGGGAGCGCACCTACTTCACCATGGACGACAAGCTCTCCAAGGTGGTGGTCGAGACCTTCGTCCAGCTCTATGAGCAAGGCCTGATCTACCGCGGCAAGCGCCTGGTGAACTGGGACCCCAAGCTGCAGAGCGCAGTCTCGGACCTCGAAGTCGAAAGCGAAGAGGCCGACGGCAAGATCTGGGAGATCCGCTACCCCGCCGCCGACGGCGGCGAAGGTGTGGTCGTCGCCACCACCCGCCCCGAGACCCTCTTGGGCGACGTGGCCGTGGCGGTCAACCCCGAAGACGAGCGTTACACCGCCCTGGTGGGCAAGAAGCTGAAGCTGCCCCTCACCGATCGCGAGATCCCGGTGGTGGCCGACGACTACGTCGACCGCGAGTTCGGCTCGGGCGCTGTGAAGATCACCCCCGCGCACGACTTCAACGACTTCGCGCTGGGCAACCGCCACAATCTGGAGCCGATCTCGATCTTTACCAAGACCGCCACGGTCAACGAGAACGCGCCCGAGAAGTACCGCGGCATGGACCGTTACGTCGCGCGCAAGGCCGTGCTCGCGGATCTGGAAGAGCAAGGCCTGCTCGTCGGCGTCAAGCCGCACAAGATGATGGTGCCGCGCGTGGCTCGCACGGGCGAGATCGTCGAACCCATGCTCAGCGAGCAGTGGTACATGGCGATGAGCAAGCCCGCGCCGGAAGGCACGCTCAACCCCGGCAAGTCGATTGGTGAGGTAGGCCTGGCCGCGGTCGAAAGCGGCGAAGTCAACATCTTCCCCGAGCAATGGCGCACGGTTTACAAGCAGTGGCTGGAGAACATCCAGGACTGGTGCATTTCGCGCCAGCTCTGGTGGGGCCACCAGATTCCCGCCTGGTACGACGAGGCCGGCAACGTTTACGTGGCGCGCAGCGAAGCCGAAGCCCAGGCCAAGGCGGGCGCCGGTGTTGCGCTCACGCGCGACCCCGACGTGCTCGACACCTGGTATTCGTCGGCGATGGTGCCTTTCTCGACCCTGGGCTGGCCCAGTCCGCAAGGCGAGGACAAGCTCGCCTACGACCTCTACCTGCCCTCCTCGGTCCTGGTGACCGGCTACGACATCATCTTCTTCTGGGTCGCCCGAATGGTGATGATGACCAAACACTTCACCGGCCGCGTGCCCTTCAAGGACGTCTACATCCATGGCCTGGTGCGCGACGCCGAAGGCCAGAAGATGAGCAAGTCCGAGGGCAACACCCTCGACCCGATCGACATCATCGACGGCATCGACCTCGAAGGCCTGGTGGCCAAGAACACCACCGGACTGCGCCGTCCCGAAGACGCGCCCAAGGTTGCCAAGAAGGTGCGCAAGCACTTCCCCGATGGCATCGCCCCGCATGGCGCCGACGCGCTGCGCTTCACCATGGCCGCCTACGCCACGCTCGGCCGCAACATCAACTTCGACATCAAGCGCGCCGAGGGCTACCGCAACTTCTGCAACAAGCTGTGGAACGCCACCCGCTTCGTGCTGATGAACGTCGAAGGCAAGGACTGCGGCCTCGACGCCAGCCTGCCGGTCGAGCTCTCGTTCGTCGACCGCTGGATCATCGGCGAGCTGCAGCGCACCGAAGCCGAAGTGACCAAGGCCTTTGCCGAGTACCGGCTCGACAACGCCGCCAATGCGATCTACAGCTTCGTGTGGAACGAGTATTGCGACTGGTATCTGGAACTGACCAAGGTTCAGCTCGCCGGTGGCAACGAAGCCCAGCAGCGCGGCACCCGCCGCACCCTGGTGCGCGTGCTCGAGACCTTGCTGCGACTGGCCCACCCGATCATCCCCTTCATCACCGAGGAACTGTGGCAGAAGGTGGCGGTGGTGGCCGGCAAGCGGGCCGAGGGCGAAGAAACCTCGGTCATGGTCCAGACCTATCCGGTCGCCCAGCCTGAGAAAATCGACCCGGCGGCCGACGCTCAGATGGCGCTCACCAAGCAGCTGATCGACGCGGTGCGCAACCTGCGCGGCGAAATGAACCTTTCGCCCGCGCTGAAGGTGCCGCTGGCGGTGAGCGGCCCGGCCGACACCGTGGCGACGGTGGCGCCCTACCTGGCTCAACTCGCGCGACTGGCCGAAGTCAAACACGTGGCCGACGTCGACGAGGAAGCCAAGGGCTCGACTGCGCCGGTGGCGATCGTGGCCGACTTCAAGCTGATGCTGGTGATCGAGGTCGATGTCGCCGCCGAGCGCGAGCGTCTAGCCAAGGAAGTCGCCCGCCTCGAAGGCGAAATCGCCAAGGCCGAAGCCAAACTCGGCAACGAAAGCTTCGTGGCCCGCGCCCCCGCCGCAGTGGTGGCGCAAGAGCGCGAGCGCCTGGCGGGTTTTGGGGCGCTGCTCGAGAAGGTGCGCGAGCAGGCTGCCAAGTTGCCCAAGGCTTGATGACTGCTGCGTAAGGAAAAAAAGGGCGATGCCGCGGCATCGCCCTTTTTTTTTACGCGACGACGAGCGCCTTAACGCTGCGCCGGCGCCATCTCGCCCATGAACCACAGAGCGACCTGGCCCAACGGACGCCGGCGCGACCACACCACTTCCAGAGGAATCCGGCGCGGCCCGACCGCGAGCGGCAGTTCCTGCAACTGGCCGCCGCTGAACTCCCGCGCCAGCCAGCGCGGCAACTCGACCCAACCCACGCCCAGCAAGGCCATCTCCAGCAGCATCCAATAACTCGGCGCCGACCAGCGCAAGGTAGCGGTGCCGGGCGCCGCCGCTTCGGCGCTGGAGACAAAGGTGTCGAGGCGCAGTTCGCGGTAAGCCGAGAGCGTGCCGCGATCGACCGCCGTCATGGCCGCCAAGGGATGCTGGCGCGCGGCGAACACCGCCAGTTCGACCATGCCGTCGACCGCATCGTGACCGATGTCGGCCGGATAACTCGGCATCGCGGGGATCAGCCCCAAGTGCGCCCGCCCGCTCTGCAAGAGGCTGATCACGTCCTTGTGTTCGCCAAACAGGCATTCGAATACCAGCGACGGGAAACGCTGCTCCATCTCGAGCAAGACAGCGCGCAGGCGCTCCGACTGATACGACTCCGACAGCACCAGGGTCAGGCGAGGTTCCTGACCCGCCGCGATGCGCGTGGCCTCGAGCCTCAGTTCGTCGTGGCTGGCGAGCACCCGGTGGGCGTAGTCGAGCAAGCGCGCGCCGGCTTCGGTCAGGGTCGGCTGACGCCGGCCCCGATCGAAGAGCGGCGTACCGAGATCGATTTCGAGGTTGGCGATCGCCTCACTCACGGTGGACTGGCTCTTGCCCAAACGACGGGCTGCGGCTGAAAACGAACCCAGTTCCGCGGTAGCGGCAAACACGGAGATCGCCTCGAGCGACAAGGTCATATCGATTTTTCCGATGGAATCCAACTTATCCATGCAGATTAATCGAAACAGAATCACCATCGGCCTCAACGCAGGCCGAGTTCCATTGCAACCTTGCTTCAAGCCGTACCGTGACTTTCAAAATCGCCCCCGCCATCCGCCGCGAGTTTGTCGAACTCGCCATTCCGACAGTCCTCTCGGGCTGGATCTACACGATCTACACCCTGATCGACGGCATCTTCATCGGCCGTTACGTCGGCGAGCAGGCGCTCGCTGCGCTCAACCTGATCGTGCCGCTGATGTACTTGCCTTACGCCGTGAGCCTGATGGTGGGCGTGGGCGCCGCCACCTTGATGGCCAACTTGCTCGGCGCCGGGCAGATCGAGGCCGCGCGCCGCGTCATGACCCAGGCGCTGTGGGGGCTGTGCGCCGTCAGCGCGGCGATGAGCGCGCTGGTGCTCGCCAACCTTGAGGCCGTGCTGGCGCTCACTGGCGCGGAAGGCGAACTGGCCGAGCTCGCGGGTGAGTATCTGCGCATCTACGCCGGCTTCATCCTGTTTGCCAATGCGCTCTATGCGCTCGAACTGTTCCTGCGGGTCGAAGGTGCGGCCGCCGCCCGCTTTGGCATGTGGGCCATGCTCGCGGGCGGGGTCTTGAACATCGGACTCGATTACTGGTGGATCGTGATCGAGGGGGGTGGCATGGGAGCCGCCGCGTTGACCTCGGGGGTGAGCCTGATGGTCTCGAGCCTGGCGATGCTGGCCTATCTGCTGTGGCGAACCCGCACGGTCCGCCCGATCGCCAAGGCATTTGCAGGCCCGCTCTACCTGGGGCGCGTGACCTACAACGGCGCTTCCGAGTTTCTGGCGGCGATCGCCCCGGCGGTAACGGTACTGGCTTTCAATCATGCCGTTCTGTCCTGCTTCGGCGCTTCGGGCCTGGCCGCTTACGCGGTGCTTGAATACATGACACTGGCCGCCACCGTGACCATGGTCGCCCTGGTCCAGAGCATGCAACCTATGATCAGTTTCTATCGCGGCGCGCAACGTTTGGACGAGATGCGCCAGGCGTTTGTCCTGGGTTCGTCGGTGGTCCTGGCGTTCTCGGCTGCGGTAGCCAGCCTGATGGTGCTGGGCTCGGCCCAACTCACCCAGCTCTTCCTGCCGGCAAGCGATGCGGCCGCCGCCCTGATCGCTCAAGCCGCGCCGTGGTACGCGCTCGCCTTTCTGCCCGCTGCCATCAATCTTGCCGTCGCTGGCGGCTTGACCGCGATCGAGCGGCCCGGCCCGTCAGCCCTCATTGCCCTGCTGCGCAGCTGGCTCTTGCTGCTAGGCTTTTTGTGGCTGCTTGACCGAGCGGTCGGCGGTTCGGCGATCTGGCTGGCGTTGCTGCTGACCGAGGCCTGCACCCTGGCGATAAGTCTCGCTCTGCTGCAACAGCACGCACTGCACGACACGGCCGTCACGAGCTGATTGCCTACAAGCCGGGCGCCGATGCAAGCGCTCAACCCAATCTCCGCGCCATCCCTGGCGAAGGCTGCCGGCGCTTGAGCCCATCACGAACCCAGGCGCAAAAGACCTTTAGCGGATGAAGCCGAGTTCCTTCAGCCGGCGTTGCGCCAGTTCGGCGAAGCGGGCGTAACCGCGATCGTTGGCGTGGATGGTGTCGGACTTCATGGCGCCGTCCGACAACACTTCGGACCAGGCGGCGGCGAGCAGGGGCACGCCCGCACCTTGCGCCACGCTCTCGTATAAGGGGTGGTCCGACAGTTTCCCGATCGCAGCGCCGATGGCGCTTGGGCGCGGCACCGCCACCAGCACGGCCTTGGCCCCGGCCGAGCGCACCTGGACCAGGATCTGGCGCAAAGCGGCGTCGGTCTGCTCGGCCGCAATGCCGCGCAGGAAGTCGTTGCCGCCCAGCGAGACCAGTACCAGCTGCGGGCGATGTTCTTCGAGCAGAGCCGGCAAGCGCTCCAGCGCGGCCTGGCTCGTGTCGCCCGGCACCCCGGCGTTGATGACGGTCCAGCCGGTCGACCGTGCCAGCAGCGCCGGCCACGCCGCACCGTCGGTGCTGGCGCCGCTGCCGTAGGTGAGCGAATCCCCCAGGGCCAGCACCGTGGCGGAAGAGACCAGCGGCGGATGCGGCGGCGCCTTGCTGCAAGCCAGCAGCAGCGCCACCGTGCCGCCAACGATCAAAACGCGGCGCAGCATGACGCCCCCGCCTCAATACGCGCCGGGAGCCGGCGCTGTCTGAGGTGCGGCCGGCGAAGTCGCCGAAGGTGCGGGCTCCGGCGGCGACTGCCGCGGCCCGGTCGGCACCGTCAGGCCCGGCCCCAGCGGAATTTCGGGAATGACGGTGATCTTGTTGACCCAGAACCGGGTGTCGCCGAAACACGAACCCGGCAGGCCGACCTTCTCTTCGTAATGAAGCTGGACCCGCTTGCCGACTTCGCGCTCAATCTCGGCGACCACTTTCGGATCCCACACGGTGAAGTGAAACTTCTCCGGCGTCGAGCCGGGCAGGGAGACCATCGCCAGTTCGCCTTCCCAGGTCTTGCAGATCCAGCCCTTGCGCGAGAACTTCTGGATCCAGCCGGCACGATCACCCTCGGAATAGCTCCAGGAGACCATCGCGAACAGGTAAAGCGCTAGCAGTGCGACGATGGCGACCACGGCCGAGAAAAGCTTGCCCATCGGTCTTCCTTCAGCGGCGCTTGAGGTAGTGAACGAATTCCTTGCCGGCGGTTTCCTGCGCCAGCAACTCGTTGCCGGTCTGCTTGGCAAACGCCTGGAAGTCGCGAGTCGAGCCCGGGTCGGTAGCCACCACTTTCAGGACCTGCCCGCTCGCGAGTTCGGCCAGCGCCTTCTTCGCTCGCAGGATGGGCAGCGGGCAGGAAAGCCCGCGGGTGTCGATTTCCTTGTCGGCCACGATCGAGTTCAAGAGGGCACCTTGGATTAAGTCGGAACCGCGCCGATTCTACTGTTGGCTCACTCGTCCGGCGCAGCGGGCAAGGCAATCGCCGCCCTTTCGCCTGCCGCCAAGGGAAGTATTAACCCTCGACCGCCCGCAGCCATAAACATGCATATTTGATGCCGATTAAATGCCACCGCGAAATCCTGCTCCGATTCGCACTCCAGCGAGCACTCCATTTCTATACTTGCATTCGTAATACCTATTTAATTCCATCCTTCAAGGAAGCTGAAGATGTTCTGCGTGCAGTGCGAGCAAACCATGAGAACCCCGGCTGGCAACGGCTGTTCCTACGCCATGGGCATGTGCGGCAAGACCGCCGAGATTTCCGACTTGCAAGACGTCCTGGTTTATCAGCTGCAGGGCATCTCGTCTTACGCGACCCTGGCGCGTACGGTGGGCGTGGTCGACGCTGAAGTCGACGCCTACGTGCCGCAGGCCTTCTTCGCCACCCTCACCAACGTCAACTTCGACGCCCGCCGTCTGATCGACTACACCCAGCGCGCCAACGAACTCAAGGCGCGCATCCAGGCCGCGTATTTCTCGGCCTGCGCCGCGCAAGGCGTGGCCGTGCAGGCGCCCGCCGGTGCCGCCCAGTTCACGCTGAGCGCCGACAAGGTGGCGATGCTCGCCGCCGCCCCCGCCACCGCGGTCAACCGCGGTGCCAAGGAAGTGGGCCCCGACATTCTCGGCCTGCGCCTGCTTGCGCTCTACGGTCTGAAGGGTGTGGCGGCCTACATGGAACACGCGCGCATCCTCGGCCAGCAGGACGTCGCCGTTTACGCCGAGTTCCACCGCATCATGGGTCGCCTGGGCCAGGACCCGAGCGAGATGGACGAACTGCTCGGGCTGGCGATGGAGATCGGACAGCTCAACTACAAGGTCATGGAAATGCTCGACCGCGGCGAGACCGAAGCCTTCGGTCACCCGGTGCCGACCAAGGTCAATCTGAAGCCGGTGGCCGGCAAAGCGATCCTGGTCTCTGGCCACGACCTGATCGACCTCAAGCACATCCTCGAGCAGACCGCCGGCCGCGGCATCAATGTCTACACCCACGGCGAAATGCTGCCCGCGCACGCCTACCCCGAACTCGGCGGCAAGTTCCCGCACCTGGTCGGCAACTACGGCACCGCCTGGCAGCATCAGCAGAAAGAGTTCGCGGCCTTCCCCGGTGCGATCGTGATGACCTCGAACTGCCTGATCGACCCCCAACCCGGTGCCTACGCCGACCGCTTGTTCACTCGCTCCATCGTCGGCTGGCCCGGCGTCACCCATCTGGTGGGCGATGACTTCTCGGCCGTGATAACCAAGGCGCTGGCCCTGCCCGGCTTCGAGCGCGACCAGCCCCCCGCTTTCACCACCACCGGTTTCGCCCGCAACGCGCTGATGGCCGCCGCCCCGGCCGTGATCGAGCAGGTCAAGGCCGGCAACATCAAGCATTTCTTCCTGCTCGGCGGCTGCGACGGCGACAAGAAGGAACGCAACTACTACACCGAGTTCGCCAAGGCCGCCCCCAAGGACACGCTGATCCTCACGCTCGCCTGCGGCAAGTTCAAGTTCAACGATCTCGAGTTCGGCGACATCAACGGCATTCCGCGTTTCCTCGACGTCGGCCAGTGCAATGACGCGTATTCGGCGATCCAGCTCGCGCTCGCGCTCGCCAAGGAGTTCGACTGCGGGGTCAACCAGCTGCCGCTGTCGCTGGTGCTGTCGTGGTTCGAGCAGAAGGCGATCGCGATCCTGCTCACGCTCCTGGCGCTGGGCGTGCACGACATCCGCGTCGGCCCGACCGTGCCGGCCTTCCTGACCCCCAACCTGATCGGCGCGCTCAACCAGAAATTCGGCCTGAGCCTGATCACCACGGTCGAGCAGGACATCGCCGAGCTGATGGCGGCGTAACCCCGGCGGCGATCCTGCCGATCGCCGCGATTATTTCTTCAAGGCGGGGGCCTTGAGCCCCCGCCCCGTTCCCATGCAGACGATGAAGCTCACCTGCGTCGGCGTCCGCGCCGAAACGCATGACGTCAACACCTATTTCCTTGCCGCTGAAACGCCCGTCGACTTCCGGCCCGGCCAGTTCCTGACGCTGCGGGTTCCAGTCGACGGCACCGAACTCGCCCGCTGCTACAGCCTGTCCTCGGTGCCGAGCGACGAGCACCTGTCGCTGACCATCAAGCGAGTGCCGGGCGGCGCGGTCTCCAACCTCCTCGCCGACACCCTGCGAACCGGCGACGAAATCAAGGCGCTGGCGCCCGCCGGCGACTTCCACATCGACCAGCTTGGCGGTCGTCCGGCCCTGTTTCTCAGCGCCGGCTGCGGCATCACGCCGGTGTATTCGATGTTGCGCCAACTGCTCTTGAGCGAGCCCGACGCCGACGTCCACTTCGTCCATTCGGCCCGCAGCGCCAAGGACAAGATCTTCCCGCTCGAACTCGCCGAGCTCGCTCGCCGCCACCCCGGCCTGAAACTCACGACCTTCTGCGACAGCGAGGGCGGACCCGGCGACATCACCGGACCGATCTCGGCCGAACACCTGGCCCGACTCGTACCGGACCTCAAACAGCGCACCGCCCTGATGTGCGGCCCCAGCGGCTACATGGACGCGGTGGCGCAACTGCTCGAGAGCCTGGGCCTGCCGCCCGGCCAGCTTTTTCGCGAGGTTTTCGCCAGCCGCGCCGCCACAGCCGCGAGCAGCGCCGAGCCGGCGCACACGCTGCGAGTCGGCGAGCGGGCCGTGGCCATCGCTGCCGGCCAGACCGTGCTCGACGCGCTCGAGGCGGGTGGCATCACCGTGTTCGCGGCCTGCCGCAGCGGCGTGTGCGGCTCGTGCAAATGCAAGGGAGAAGCAGACAAGCTTGAACACCGCTCGACCGCCACCCTCAGCGAAGACGATCTTGCAGCCGGCCATTTCCTCGCCTGCAGCAGCACGGTGACCGAGGACATGACGGTGATCCTCCCCTGAACCGTCGGCAGCGGCAAAGACTGGTCCACACCGGCGCTTTGTCGCTAGCGCAGGCCGCTCAGCGCAGGACCGGCAGAGGAGTCGGTGCCGCCGGCGTGGCGCCGCTCACAGGCCGGGTTTCGGCCGTGGCCGGCTCGACCGCGGGGCTGGCGCTGGCGGGCGCCGCCGGCGTGGCCTTGGTCTCGGGAGCGGCAGCCGGCTCGGCCGGGCCGCTCACCGCATTACCGACCATGCGAGCGGTGCCGACGGTCGCGTCGGCGGCCAGCCCCACCGTCTTGGCGCCGATCGACACTGCCGTCGCGGCCACCGTGACAGCGGCGTCGGCGACGGCCACCACCGCGCAGCCGGAGAGGCCGGAAGTCAAAGACGCGAGCAGGAGAACGGGAAGCCAAGGACGCATGGACTCGAAACCCTAATGCAAACCCGCAGTTTGCCCTAAGCTCGGGCAGCGCCCAACCCGGATTCGCGGCGAAGTGTCATCCACTTGGCTTATCGCGCCAACTGCGGCGCGGCGGGGTGAAGGCGGGCCATCAACAGACAGTCTTCGTAGCGGCCGTCGCGCAAAGCACTGGCGCGTTGCCGGCCTTCGTGCAGGAAGCCGAACTTCTCGTAAAGGGCGATCGCCGCGGTGTTGTCGGCAAACACGTCGAGCTGGATACGCAGGTAAGGCGTCCAGCGGTCGGCCCAGTCGAGCAGGCGGCGCATCAGCTCGCTACCCACTCCCTGCCCCTGCCAGGCGAGCGCGACGGACATGCCGAGCCGCGCCACATGCTGCAGCCGGGGCAAACCGCCCGCCGCCGAAAAAACACCGGCACTGCCCACCACCTCGCCTTCGTGCAGGGCAACCAGGTGCAGCTGGCCGGGATCGGTCGCCTGGGCTTCGAGCCGCGACCGCCACGCGGCAGCGCTGGGATAGGGCTGCTGGAGCAGCTGGCGGATCACCGCTTCGTCGCTCATCAAGCGAACAAAACCCTCGGCATCGGAAGGCAGGGCGCGGCGATATTCGAGTTCAGTAGCGCGGCGGGTCATGGCAAACAAGGACGACGACAGGTTTGTCAGTGTCGTCTTCGGCGCCTGTGGCCGGCAAGGCCTGATGCGGATATTTGGCGCGCCAAAAACAACGCGGGACCCGGCCCTTCGACCGAATCCCGCGCCAGATATCGCGCCTGCTCTAAGGCTTTAACGCATCAAAGCCGTTCGCTGACCCAGCCCTTGACGCTGGCAAGCGCCGCCGGCAGGGCCGCAGCGTCCGTGCCGCCCGCCATCGCCATGTCGGGCTTGCCGCCGCCCTTGCCACCCACCTGCTGGGCGACGAAGTTGACCAGCTCGCCGGCCTTGGCCTTGGGCGTCAGGTCGGCCGTGACCCCGGCAGCGATCTGCACTTTGGCGCCGTCGGCCACTGCCAGCACGATGACGGCGCTCTTCAGCTTGTCCTTGAGCTTGTCCATCGTTTCGCGCAGCGCCTTGGCGTCGGCGCCTTCGAGCAGGGCGGCCAGCACCTTGGCGCCATTGACCTCGACCGCGCTCGCCATCAGCTCGTCGCCCTGGTTGGCGGCAAGCTTGCTTTTCAGACGGGCCAGTTCCTTCTCGAGCAACTTCACGTTGTCGAGCAGCTGGCCGATCTTCGCGGGCAGCTCGGCGGTGGGCGCCTTCAGCTGCGAGGCGGCCTCGGCCAGTGTCGTCTCCTGCTCCTGCACCAGGGCCAGGGCGTTGGCGCCGGTCACGGCTTCGACGCGGCGCACGCCGGCGGCCACACCGCTCTCGGCGACGATCTTGAAGAGGCCGATGTCGCCCGTGCGCAAAACATGGGTGCCGCCGCAGAGTTCGCGGCTGGAACCGATGTCGAGCACGCGCACGGTGTCGCCATATTTCTCGCCGAACAGCATCATCGCGCCGGTCTTCTGCGCGCTTTCGATGTCCATCACCCGCGCCTGGGTCGGCTCGTTGGCGAGCACCTCGGCGTTGACGATCGCTTCGACCCGGCGGATCTCGTCGGCCGTCATGGGCGAGTTGTGGGCAAAGTCGAAGCGGGTGCGATCGGCGTTGACGAGCGAACCCTTCTGCTGGACGTGGCCGCCCAGCACTTCGCGCAAGGCCTTGTGCATCAGGTGGGTGGCGCTGTGGTTGCGCACGGTGGCGGTGCGGCGCTCGGCGTCGACGCGGGCATTGATGAGATCGCCGACCTTGAGCTCGCCTTCGACCACGCGGCCGTGATGGCCGAACACATCGGCCTGGATCTTGAGCGTGTCGTCGACCAGGAAGTGGGTGCTGGCATTGCGCAGCTCGCCGGCATCGCCGACCTGGCCGCCGCTCTCGGCGTAGAAGGGAGTACGGTCGAGAACGATGACGGCATCGTCACCGGCCTTGGCCGCCGCCACCGGGGTGCCGTCGACGTAGACGGCAGTAACGCGGGCCCCTTCCTGCACCAGCGTGTCGTAGCCATGGAAGACGGTGGGCTCGCCCGAATATTCGAGGCCTTGAGCCATCTTGAACTTGCCGGCGGCGCGGGCCAGCTCGCGCTGGCGGTTCATCGCGGTCTCGAAGCCGGCGACGTCGACGCCGACACCACGCTCGCGGCAGACGTCGGCGGTCAGGTCGAGCGGAAAGCCGTAGGTGTCGTGCAGCTTGAACGCAGTTTCGCCGTCGAGCTGTTTGACATCACCGGCCAGCGCCGCGTCCAGGATCTCCATGCCGTTGGCGATGGTCTGGAAGAATCGTTCCTCTTCCTGCTTGAGCACCTCGGCGATGCGCGGGTTGCGCAGCTCGGGATAGGCCTCGCCCATCTCGGCGGCGAGCGGCTCGACCAGGGTGTAGAAAAAGGGCTTGCGCGCGCCCAGCTTGTAGCCATGGCGGATCGCGCGGCGGGCGATGCGGCGCAGGACGAAGCCGCGGCCGGCATTGCCGGGGATCACACCGTCGGCCACTGTGAACGAGCAGGCGCGGATGTGGTCGGCGATCACCTTGAGCGACGAGGACTCGGGGTCGACCTCGCCGCCGCCCGCTTCGCTCACCGCCTTGCGCGCCGCGGCGAGCAGATTGACGAACAGGTCGATCTGGTAGTTGCTGTGCACGTGTTGCAGCACGGCGGTGATGCGCTCGAGGCCCATGCCGGTGTCGACGCTGGGCTTGGGCAGCTTGTGCATCACCCCCGCTTCGTCACGGTTGTATTGCATGAACACGTTGTTCCAGATCTCGATGAAGCGGTCGCCGTCTTCGTCGGGGCTGCCCGGGGGACCGCCGGCCACGTCGGGACCGTGGTCGTAGAAGATCTCGGAGCACGGACCGCAGGGGCCGGTGTCGCCCATCATCCAGAAGTTGTCCGAGGCGTAACGAGCGCCCTTGTTGTCGCCGATACGCACCACGCGCGCGGCCGGGACGCCGACTTCCTTGGTCCAGATATCGAACGCCTCGTCGTCTTCGGCGTAGACCGTGACCCAGAGCTTGTCGGCCGGCAGCTTGAAATGTTCGGTCAGCAGCTCCCAGGCGTAGCGGATCGCGTCGCGCTTGAAGTAGTCGCCGAAGCTGAAGTTGCCCAGCATCTCGAAAAAGGTGTGGTGCCGCGCCGTGTAACCGACGTTTTCGAGGTCGTTGTGTTTGCCGCCGGCGCGGATGCACTTCTGGCTGGTCGTCGCGCGCGAATATGGACGCTTGTCGAAGCCGAGGAAAACGTCCTTGAACTGGTTCATCCCGGCGTTGGTAAAGAGCAGCGTCGGGTCGTCTCCAGGCACCACGGGGCTCGAGGCCACGATGGTGTGCCCCTTGGACTCGAAGAACTTGAGGAAGGTGGAACGGATCTCAGCGGCTTTCATGCGGGCAACCAAAAGGGTCCGTGGCGCGCAAAGCCGCGCCGCGATTGAGTTTTTATAAGGGAAATCTTAACAGGCGGACGGGTCGCCCAAGGCGCGCCCAAAAACGTGTTGCGGCCTCGTTATGCCTCTAGTGACAGATCGATGCCAGGCCGGCGATCGCCGGGTGTTCCATGCCGGCCACCCGGGCCGCATGGGCCAGTCCCGAGACTCCAAACAGCACGATCAAGGCTCCCGCCAGCGGCCGGATCCAGACGGCGGCGCGCGCCATCAGCCCGTCCCGAGTGCCAACACCGCGGCCGACGGCGTGTACCGCCACATCAACCGCGACCAGGTTCGGCAGCGTCCCCAGGCCGAAGGCCAACATCACCAGAGCCCCCTGCCATGCTCCGCCGGCCACCAGCGCCAGCGGCAGGACGCCGTAAACCATGCCGCATGGGATCCAGCCCCAGGCCAGGCCGGCCACATAGGCCTGCTGGAGCGAACGCGGCGGATAGACCTTGCGCGCAAACGGCGAGATCCGCTTCCACAGCCAGAGCCCGACAACCTCGATCGACTTCATCCAGCGCGCCCCGGCGCCAAACATCGTCAGGCCGATCAGCAGCAGCATCAGGCTGCCGGCAATCAGCAAGCCGACCTGGATCGGCAGAACCTGACTTGCGTACAGAACTCCGCCCAGCTGACCGACCAGCACGCCCGCCAGCGTATAGCTGGTGATGCGGCCGGCGTGGTAGCCCAGGGCCAGCCGCGAGGCCGGCACCTGGGGCGGACGGTTCAGCTGGAGCGCGCCGATGAAACCACCGCACATGCCGGCGCAGTGCAGCCCGCCCACCAGGGCCGTGGTCAGGGCTGCAAAAACCTGGGCCGCCGGCAGCGCCTCGAACATCAAACGATCTTCGAGTAGCGGCGGACGCGCTCGTCCTGGCGCAGGTAGCGGTCGAAGTTCATCGCGATCGCCCGCACCAGCAGCTTGCCCTTGGGCGTGATGTTGACCCACTCGGGCGTAACTTCGACCAAGCCTTCGTCTTCGAAGCGCTTGAGCGCGACGAGCTCCTGCTTGAAGTAGTCGTCGAACTTGATCAGATGGGCCTGCTCGATCGCTTCCTTCGAAACCTCGAAGTGGCACATCAGCGACATGATGACGGCACGCCGCAGGATGTCGTCCTGGTCGAGCGCAATCCCGCGCGAGGTCGGCAGCTGGCCGTCGCGCAGGCACTCGTAATACTGGTCGAGCTCGCGCACGTTGGCCGAATAGGTCGCGCCGATCTTGCTGATCGCCGAGACACCCAGGCCGATCAGGTCGCAGTCGGGCTTGGTCGAATAGCCCTGGAAGTTGCGATGCAGCCGACCCTGGGCCTGGGCGCGGGCGAGGTCGTCGTCGGCCTTGGCGAAGTGGTCCATGCCGACGTAGTGGTAGCCGGCCTCGGCCAGGCGCTGGATCGCGTCGAGCATGATGCCCATCTTTTCCTGCGAGTCCGGCACCGCTGCGGTGTCGATCCGGCGCTGCGGCTTGAAGCGTTCCGGCAGGTGCGCGTAGTGGTAGAGCGCGATGCGGTCGGGCGCCGCGGCGATCATCTCCTCCACGGTGCGGCGGAAGCGCTCGGGCGTCTGCTTGGGCAGCCCGTAGATCAGGTCGCAGTTCACCGAGCGGAAGCCCGCGTCGCGCGCGGCCTCGATCAGCGCGATCGTGAGCTCCTTGGGCTGGATCCGGTTGACGGCCTTCTGGACCTCGGGGT
>JAEZVV010000058.1 GCA_023443095.1 Pseudomonadota bacterium | reverse complement strand
TTACGGCGCCGAGGCCCTGCGCCGCGGATGCGACTTCCTGCCGGCCTCGGTCGGCGCCCTAGCCGATCCGGACCTGTTGGCCGAGCTGGAAACCGCCGCCCGCGCCGGCGGCAGCCAGCTGCTGCTGCCCGCGGGCGGCCTGGCCGGGCTCGACTACCTGCAGGCAGCTCGCCTGGCCGGGCTGGATCGGGTCTGCCTGCGTTCGCGCAAGCCGCCCCAGGCCTGGCGCGGCACGCCGGCGCAGGCGCAGATCGACCTCGACTCGGTGGCCGAGCCCACCGTGTTCTTCCGCGGCAGCGCCCGCCAGGCCGCCCGCGACTACCCCAAGAACGCCAACGTGGCAGCGGGGCTGGCGCTGGCCACGCTGGGCCTGGACCACACCCAGGTCGAACTCGTCGCCGACCCGAGCCTCCAGGGCAACGTGCACGAAATCGAGGCGAGCGGCGCGGCCGGCGAACTGCGGCTGCGGCTGGACAACGCCGCTTCGCCCGACAACCCCAAGACCTCGCTCGTGACGCCCTACAGCCTTCTGCATTGCATGCTCGGCCGGTGCGGCGGGCGAGCGTAAACACCAGCGAATTCGCGGGCGCGCCAGCGGTCAAACCTCATCGCTCGCCGGCTTGCTCCGGTCCGGCCCGCGTTATCCCCTGACCTGCCTCAAACCCCGGCCCGACGCGCGGACATACCCGTCATGCAAACATGGCCAATTCCCGCCATAATGCGAACAATTCTCATTTGCATTCAACTGGAGCGGCCCTCCCATGACAGCCAACTCGACCCTCGACCGCGCAGCGCTCGACCAACCCCTGGAAGTGCTCGGCCTGCACGGAGCCGACGCTCCCGCCGACTGGACCCGCTGGCTGTCCGAAATCGGCTTCACCACCGGTGAAGCGGTGACGGTCAAGGCCCGCGCCTGGCCCGGCGGCGACCCGCTGGTGGTGCGCATCGGTGCGTCGACCTTCGCCCTGCGCGCCGCCGAAGCGGCCTGCGTGCTGGTGCGTCCGGCGCAGGGAGAAGCCGCGTGAGCAGCGCCGTCATCCACCTGCACCCGGCCGGGCCGCTCGCCGCCCTGGTCGGCAATCCCAACTGCGGCAAGACCGCCTTGTTCAACCGCCTGACCGGCAGCCGCCAGAAGGTGGCGAACTACGCCGGCGTCACGGTCGAACGCAAGGAAGGCCGGCTGCAGACCGCCGACGGCCAGAAAATCCGCCTGCTCGACCTGCCCGGCGCCTACAGCCTGCATCCGCGTTCGCCCGACGAACGCGTGACCTGCGACGTGTTGCGCGGCCAGGCCCAGGGCGAGAAACGCCCCGATCTGGCAGTGTGTGTGGTCGACGCCGCCAACCTGAGGCGCGGGCTCAAGCTGGTCCTCTCGGTGCAGCGCCTCGGCCTGCCGGTGGTGGTTGCTCTCAACATGACCGACCTCGCCGCCCAGCGCGGCATCAAGGTCGACGCCCAGCAACTCTCGGCCGAGCTTGGCGTGCCGGTGGTGCCCACCGTCGCGATCGAAGCGGGCGGCGCCGACGCCCTGGTCGACCTGCTGGCCGCGCCGCAGGACTGGCGCGGACACCTCGGCGCCGATCACCCCGGCGAAGCGCAGGAACAGGTCAACGCCATCCTCGATCGCCTGGGCCTGGCCGCTTCGTTTCCGCATTCGGCGAGCGACCGTATCGACCGCGTCGTCCTGCACCCGGTGTTCGGGCCGCTGCTGCTTGCGACCCTGCTGTTCCTGATCTTCCAGGCCGTCTTCGCCTGGGCCGAAGCGCCGATGGGCTGGATCGAAGCGGGTTTCGGCGCGCTCGGCGAAGCCGCGGGGACCCTCCTGCCCGAAGGCTGGTTACACAGCCTGATCGTCGACGGACTGATCGCCGGTGTCGGCGGCGTGATCGTCTTCCTGCCGCAGATCCTGATCCTCTTTTTCTTCATCCTCTTACTCGAGGAGTCGGGCTACCTGCCGCGCGCCGCTTTCCTGCTCGACCGGATGATGGGCGGAGTCGGCCTGTCGGGCCGCTCCTTCATCCCGCTGCTCTCGAGCTTTGCCTGCGCGATCCCCGGCATCATGGCCGCCCGCACCATCGGCAACGAACGCGACCGCTGGGTGACGATCATGATCGCGCCGCTTCTGACCTGCTCGGCGCGGCTGCCGGTTTACGCGCTCCTGATCGGCGCCTTCATCCCGCGCCGGGAAGTGATGGGTTTCGAGCTGCAAGGCCTGGTCTTGTTCGCGCTCTACGTGGCGGGAATCGTCGGCGCCCTGATGGTGGCCTGGCTGCTCAAGCGCCTCACGTCGCGTGGCGAGATCCGCACTCTGATGATGGAGCTGCCGACCTACCACTGGCCGCGGCTGCAGAGCATCGCCATCGGCCTGATGCACCGGGCCAAGATCTTCCTGCGCCGGGTCGGCGGCATCATCCTCGCCCTGACCGTGCTGCTGTGGTTCCTCTCGACCTTCCCGGCGCCGCCCGCGGGTGCGACCGGACCGGCGATCGAATACAGCCTGGCCGGCACGATTGGCCGCGCGCTCGCCGTAGTGTTCGAGCCTATCGGTTTCAACTGGCAGATCAGTATCGCCCTGGTGCCGGGCATGGCCGCCCGCGAAATCGCGGTGAGCGCGCTCGGCACCGTCTACGCGATGGGCGATGTGGGCGAGACCGGCGAAGCGCTGATGCCTCTGCTTGCGGTCGACTGGTCGCTCGCCACCGCCTTGTCGCTGCTCACCTGGTTCGTGTTTGCGCCGCAGTGCCTGGCGACGCTCGCAGCGGTCAAGCGCGAAACCGGTGGCTGGAAGGCGCCGGCGGTGATGGCGGCGGGGTATTTCGCTCTCGCCTACAGCGCTTCCTTCGTGGTCTACCACCTGACCTTGTTCCTGACGACGCCGTGATCGTTCGCGCTGCCCTCCTGCTGACTGCCGTCGCGGCTCACGCCGCGGCGATCGTCTGGCTGGCCACGGC
>JAEZVV010000005.1 GCA_023443095.1 Pseudomonadota bacterium | reverse complement strand
CCGAAAGGTCCCCATCGTCTAGAGGCCTAGGACACTACCCTTTCACGGTAGGTACCGGGGTTCGAATCCCCGTGGGGACGCCAGCATTGCCAAGCCCGTCGATGACAACATCGACGGGCTTTGTTTTTGTGGCGGCCGGTCCTTCAGCGCGCGGCGTTGCGGTCTTCGTAAGCCTGCTTGAGCCGGGCTTCCGCCGCAGCCACCGCGTCTTCGAGCGTTTTCTGCCGCGCCTCGTATGCGGGAGAAACTCGCGTTCCGCCGCCGGCGAGCCCGATTCGTTCGCCCGGCTGAGGCTCGCGCCCCACCTCCCTTCTCTGCTTGGCCTCGTCGAGCGCCTTCTGGGAGGCAAGGACCTCGTCCTGGGCCGCGTCGAGGGCGCTGGGAGCGCCGGCCCGCGCGCCACCGCGTTCGAGGCTGGCCGGTTTGGCGGGGGGAGGAATCACGTTGACGTCGCGGCCGGGTTCGCGCGATTCCAGGATCTTCGCGTTGGCCGGCGGCTTGTCGGTGAACCCGATCGAACCGTCGGGGTACTGCACCTTGAAGATCGTCGACTGGGCCAGAGCGGCAAATGGCAGCGCCGCAAGGGCGGCGGAAAGACGAACGGCGCGGGAGCGCATGGCGGTTCTTTCAGGCGGGGAGAGCGACAGCTTCAAGCTACACCATGCTGCCGCCTGCGCCAAGCCGGAAAGCCGTTCATACGCGATGGGCGCGATGAGCTCGGACGGGTCGCTAGAATCGGACGAATGTCTGCGCAGTTCATCCATCTTCGCCTCCACTCCGAGTTCTCCGTCGTCGACGGCATCGTTCGCCTCGACGACGCGGTGAAACTGGCCCGTGCCGACGGGCAGGGCGCTCTCGCGCTCACCGACAGCGCCAACATCTTTGGTGCGATCCGTTTCTACAAGGCGGCCCGTGGCAAGGGTGTCAAGCCCATCATCGGCTGCGATCTGTGGATCACCAACGACACGGACCGCGACAACCCGCATCGCCTCCTGGTCCTGGTGCAGGATCGCGAGGGCTACCACTCGCTGTGCGAACTGCTTACCAAGGCGTGGCTGGAGAACCAGTACAAGAACCGTGGCGAGGTGCGCAACGAATGGCTCAGTGGCGAGCTGACCCGCGGTCTGATCGCGCTCTCCGGCGGGCCGACGGGCGAGGTCGGGATGCAGATGGCCGCCGGCCAGAGCGAGGCGGCCAGAGCCGCCGCACGCCGACTGGCCGCCGCGTTCCCGGGCCGCTTCTACCTTGAACTGCAGCGCGCCGGCCGCGCGGGCGACGAATCGCAGTGCCGGGCCGCGCTGGCGCTGGCAATCGAGCTGTCGCTGCCGGTGGTCGCTACGCACCCGGTGCAGTTCCTTGCCCGCGAGGACTTCACCGCGCACGAGGCGCGGGTCTGCATCGCCGAGGGTTACACCCTGTCCGATCCGCGCCGGCCCAAGCGTTTCACCGAGGAGCAGTACCTCAAGACCCAGGCCGAGATGGCGGAGCTGTTCGCCGACGTTCCGGTGGCGCTCGCCAACGCGGTTGAAATCGCCAAGCGCTGCAACCTCGACCTGGTACTGGGCAAGCCGCAGCTGCCGCTGTTTCCCACGCCCGCCGGGGTGAGCCTCGACGACTACGCAAAACAGCTGTCGTACGAAGGTCTGGAGAAACGCCTGCAGGCCCTGTATCCGGACGAGGGCGAGCGCGAGGCGGCGCGGCCGCGTTACAACGCTCGCCTCGACATGGAGCTGGGAATCATCGCCAAGATGGGTTTCCCGGGCTACTTCCTGATCGTGGCCGACTTCATCACCTGGGCCAAGAACAACAACATTCCGGTTGGGCCCGGCCGGGGCTCGGGCGCGGGTTCGCTGGTGGCCTACAGCCTCGGCATCACCGATCTCGATCCGCTCAAATACGACCTGCTGTTCGAGCGCTTCCTGAACCCGGAGCGAGTGTCGATGCCCGACTTCGACATCGACTTCTGCCAGGACAACCGCGACAAGGTGATCGACTACGTCAAGCGCACCTACGGCCATGACGCAGTGAGCCAGATCGCGACCTTCGGCACGCTGGGCGCCAAGGCGGTGGTGCGCGACGCCGGCCGCGTGCTCGACATGCCCTACACCAAGTGCGACCAGCTCTCGAAGCTGATCCCGCACAACCCGGCCGACCCCTGGTCGCTCGATCGCGCGTTAAAGGAAGAGCCGGCGTTTGCCGACGCCGTCAACGCCGACGAAGAAGTCCAGCAGCTGATCGAGCTGGCGCGGCCGCTCGAAGGCCTGACCCGCAACGTCGGCATGCACGCGGGCGGCGTCCTGATCGCGCCCGGCAAGCTGACCGACTTCTGCCCGCTGTATTCGGCCGGCGGCGCCGCCGAAAACGTGATCAGCCAATACGACAAGGACGACGTCGAAGCGGTCGGCCTGGTGAAGTTCGACTTCCTTGGCCTGACCACGCTCACCATCCTGGCGATCACGCTCGAATACGTGCGGCAGTTGAATCCCGGCATCGAGATCGATCTGGACCATCTGCCGCTCGACGACGCCAAGAGTTACGAGATCTTCAAGAACGCCAATACGGCGGCGATTTTCCAGTTCGAATCGCGCGGCATGCGCGAACTGCTGAAACGCGCCAAGCCCGACCGGCTGGAAGACCTGATCGCTCTTAACGCTCTGTACCGCCCGGGTCCAATGGATCTGATTCCGGACTACATCGAGCGCAAGCACGGGCGGCAGAAGGTCGAATACCTCGACCCGCGCATGGAAGAGATCCTGGGAGAGACCTACGGCATCATGGTCTACCAGGAGCAGGTGATGCGGATCGCTCAAACCATCGGCGGTTATTCGCTCGGTGGCGCCGACCTGTTGCGGCGGGCGATGGGCAAGAAAAAGCCCGAGGAGATGGCCGAGCACCGCGGCATTTTCGTAGCGGGGGCGGCCAAGGACGGCGTACCCGAGAGCGTCTCGACCGAACTCTTCGACATCATGGAGAAGTTCGCGGGCTACGGTTTCAACAAGAGCCACTCCGCGGCCTACGCCTACGTCGCTTTCCAGACCGCGTATTTCAAGGCGCACCACGTAGCCGCCTTCATGGCCGCCAACATGTGCGCGGTGATGGACGCGACCGACAAGCTGCAGGCGCTGATCGAAGACGCCAAGGAAAACGGCCTCAAGATCCTGCCGCCCGACATCAACGCCGGTTGCTGGCGTTTTGCTCCGGTCGACGAGAAGACCATCCGCTACGGCCTGGGCGGGGTGAAGGGGACCGGCCAGAACGCGATCGACGCCATCGTTGCCGAACGCGAGGCCAACGGCCCCTATGAGGACATCTTCGACCTCGCGCTGCGGGTCGACAAACAGCTCGCCAACCGGCGCGTGATCGAAGCGCTGGTCAAGGCCGGCGCCTTTGATGCGCTCGACGACGACCGTGCCAAGCTGCTCGCCAGCGTCGGCCGCGCAATCGAGGCGGCCGACAACGCCGCCGCCAGCGCCAACCAGGAAAGCCTGTTTGCGGCGCCGGGTGAAACCGAACGCATCGTCGAATACGTCAAGACCCGCCGCTGGAGCGAGCGCGAGAAGCTGTCGAACGAAAAGACCGCGCTGGGTTTCTATCTGTCGGGCCATTTGTTCACCGAGTTCCGGGACGAGGCGCGCCGTCTGGCTCCGACCCGTCTGGCCGATGTCAAGGCCGGCCGCGACAGCGTGCGGCTGGCGGGCATCGTGGTCAGCGTGCGTCAGCAGCAGACCCGCCGCGGCCGCATGGGGGTGCTCACCATCGACGACGGCAGCGCCCAGCTCGAACTGATGATTTATTCCGAGGTTTTCGACCGCCGGCGTGCCCTGCTCAAGGAAGACGAACTCGTGTTCGTCAGCGGCAAGGTGCGCTTCGACGAGTTCAGCCAGCGCATGTCGGTGTCGGCCGAAGACGTGATGGACATGGCCACGGCGCGAGCGAACTCGCAGGCGGTCCTCGCCATCGAGTTCGCCGGAGCCGCCGATCTGGCCCAGCTCAAGGCCGCGCTCGAGCCTTACCGCAGCAATGGCGCGGGCGGCGGCTGCCGCCTGGTGATGAGAGTCGCCAACGACAAGGCGCAGGCCGACCTAGTTCTGCCCGACGCCTGGCGTGTGCGCGGCGACCAGAGCCTGGTCGAGGAACTGTGCCACGTGCCGCAGGTGAGTGCGGCGAATTTCCGCTACGGCTGATCAGTCGCGATCGGGGCGGTCCAGCCCCGGTTGTGCGCGGGTCTCGCCATTGCCCAGGCGGCGCATCACGGTGTCCCAGTTGGGGCCGCTCTGAGGTTTCTTGGTCTCGCGATGCCAGAGGTGCAGCAGGCCGGTGGCGAAGCTGCCGAGCTTGATGCTGACGCCGGCATTGATCAGCCGCACCGCGAAATCGGAATCCTCGAAGCCCCAGCCTTCGAAGGACTCGTCAAAGCCGTTGACCCGTTCGAAGTCGCTGCGCCAAAGACCGATGTTGCAACCGCGCAGCCGCTGCCAGCGCCGCGGCCGCAGCCGGCGCAAGGGGCCGAGCGCCAGCCGCCACAAGGGCAGGGTGCGGTTGATCTCACCCCGCGCCTTGGCCTGCCGCCACTGCGCCAGCGACCAGGCATGGATAGGCAGTCGCTCGGCCAAGACGCGGCGGGTGAAGTCCTCGCTGAGCAGGACGCGGTTGCCGGCAACCGTCCAGCCGGGCTCGGCCAGGTGGCGGTGTTCCGCCACGAAGTCCGGGCGCGGCACGCAGTCGCCGTCGATGAAGATCAGGTAGTCGCCGCTGGCGGCCAAGGCCGCCCGGTTGCGGATGGCCGCCAGCCGGAAACCCGTGTCGGCATGCCAGACGTACTTCAGCGGCACGGGCAAGTCAGGCCGCATCGACTCGATCAGCTGGCGGGTCTCGTCGCGCGAGCCATCGTCGGCGATAACCAGCTCGAAGCCGCGGTCGGACTGCGCCGCGAACCCGGCCAGCACCGCCGCCAGCGCGTCGGGCCGGTTGTAGGTCGAGACGATGACCGAGATTGACACGGGATCAGTCGCGCAGGCTGGGAGGAATCGGCGGCACGCGGGTGAGGTCGAGCTTGAGCTCGGCGTATTTCGCGTAACGGTAGAAAGTGCCCTCGAAGTTGGCGAGCGCGATCACGAAACCCGCCCAGCCGTCGAGAAAGCCCGCGCGCACCACGTAATGGCGCAGGAAGGCGGCAACGCCGTGCCCGAAAGCCGTCCACATCGACGGGGGCGTGCCTCGCTTCTCGAGCCGGTCGACGCCGAGCGTGGAGTAACGCTGCATCTTGTGGATGATCTGCGCCAGGTCCTTGAACGGGACCTGGGCGATAGGCTCGCTGGTCTTGCCCAGCGTGCCCTCGAGCACATAGGTCTCATGCACGGCGTCGGCGGTGTAACGCAGCTTGCCGCGGCGAAAGAGCTGAGGCTGGCGGTAATCGGGATACCAGCCCGAATGCTTGATCCAGCGGCCGAAGAAGAAGTTGCGGCGCGGCACGTGGTAGGCGTCCTTGGCGTCGGCCGACTCGACGATGCGGCGGATTTCGGCTGCTGCCGCTTCGGTGCAGCGCTCGTCCGCGTCGAGCGAGAAGATCCAGTCACCGCTCAGCTGGTCGAGCGTGTCGTTGCGAAGCTTGCCGAAGCCTTCGAAGGGAACCTGGATCACACGCGTGGCGTATTTGGCCGCGATCTCGGCGGTGCCGTCGGTGGAAAACGAGTCGGCGACGACGATTTCGTCGGCCCAGCCGACGCTCTGCAGAGCGGCTTCGATTTTGTCGGCTTCGTTGAAAGCAATGATGTAGACGGAAATGCGGGCCATGGGGCTTCCTCAATCAAGGCCGCAAGCTTACTAGCGCCGCCTGCGAAGGCGGGCTGCGCCAACTCAGCTGGACTGCGTAAACTGCGCCTGCACACGGTAACCAAGCCCCTCAGAGGGGAAAAACGCAATGAAACTAGGGATTTCCTGCCACGCGCTCAAACACGGCGGCGGCATGGAGCGTTATTCGATGGACCTGGTCGATGGGCTGCATGAACTGGGGATCCGGCCGACGGTTTTTGCCAAGAAGTTCGATCGGGATCTGCCGCAGTACGCGCAAGTCGACGCCGAAACGATCCACGTCGGCTGGCTGCCGGGAAAACTGCGCGACCATGCTTATGCGATCGCCCTGCGCCGCCGTCAGGCGCGCGCAGGCACCGATGTCCTGATCGCCTGCAACCGGGTGCTGAGCAGCCAGATCGCCATCTGCGGCGGCACCCACCTCGGCTTTCTGCGCGCAATGAAGCGCCTGCCCGGCTTTTTCGACCGCTGGATGACCCAGCTCGAACGCCGACACCTGGCGCATGCGCGGGTGGTGGTGGCGCATTCGCGGCTGATGCAAGCCGAGTTACTCGAGCTCTACGGGATAGCGCCCGAGAAGATCCGGGTGATTTATCCACCGGTGGCCGCGGCACGGTTTCGGCCGGTGGACTCGGTGCGCCGCGCGGCCTTGCGCAAGACGCTCGGGCTGCCGGAGGACCGGATCGTGTTTGCGTTCCCGTCGTCGAGCCACGTGCGCAAGGGTTTTGACCTGCTGCGAGACTATTTCGGCTCGACCGATCTGCCTGTCACCTTGGCCGTGGCCGGCCGGCCGGTGCCCGATGGCTTGCGCAACGTCCTCTACCTCGGTTTTCGCAAGGACATGGAGCAGGTCTATCAGGCCGCGGATTACACCGTGCTGGCCTCGCTCTACGAACCCTTTGGTCTGGTCGGGGTGGAGTCGGTGTTGTGCGGCACCCCGGTCCTGCTCGCGAGCAACATGGGCTGCGGTGAAGTGATCGCCGACGACGCCAAGCAAGAGTTCACGGCGAACGACCTGGCATCGCTCGATGCGGCGATCCGGCGTGCCTTGGCCCGCACCGAGTCGGGGGAGGCGCGGCTGCGCAATCCGGCGGCTTGCCTGCTATACCCGATCGACCGGACCGAACACGTGCGCCAGGTCCTGGCCACGGTCGGTGTATCGGCTTAGCCCGGGGTCTTCAAGCGCTCGGCGAGCGCAAGGTACTGGTCGACGATGGAATCGAGGCTGTAGCGCTCGACCGCCGATTCGGGAATCGCGTAAGGGTGTTCAACCACGTCGCGCAAGCGTTCGGGCAGCAGCTCCAGCTGGTCGAGCGGGACCAGGGCACGCGGATCCAGCCCGCCCAGAATGTCGCGCGGACCATGCGGGCAGTCGGTGCTGACCGCGGGGATCCCCAGGATCAGAGCCTCGATCAGGACATTGCCCAGCCCTTCGCTGTCGGAAGTAAGGACCAGGGCACGTGCCTTGGCCACCAGGGCGTAGTGGTTGGGGTGAAACGGCACGATCCGGAAGCGTGCTGCGATACCGAGCTCTGCCGCCAAGTCGCGCAAAATCTGTTCCTGTTCGCCTTGACCAATCAAAACCAAATCGCCGTCGAGGCCGCTGGCCGCAAACGCACGCAGCAGACGGTCAAATCGCTTGCGATAGGAGAGCGCGCCTACGCCGACCACGAACGGTTGCGACTGGGCTGCCGCTTGTTCGGAACCTGCTTGGGCCGCCGCCCGAATCGCAGTTAGGTCGAAAGGATTGCCGATTACCGTCAGCATGGCCGGGCGGACGCCGAGCGTCTCTGTCAGTTCCTCGGCCAGACCTTGGGAGACGACGTGCAGGTTGCGGCCATCGAGCAGTCGGCGCAGCCGCAGCCCGCGCCGCCAGCGCTTGAAGGCATGGCGCCAGTGGCCGCGCCAGCCGGCATGTTTGGGCGAGCCGAGCTGGGAAGAATGCGAGCTGAACACCAGCCGCGGATGTTCGATCGTGCCGGCGCAGCGCAAGGCCAGTTCGCCGGCTGCGACCACCAGGTCTGCCGCTCCGTAAATCGACTCGAAATCGCGGATCGCGGCGGCACCGAACTGCGCCGCCAATCCGAGGTATCTGCCCAGCCCGCGGGCCGGGCGTTGTCGTTCATGGCGTTTGAGCCAGATCGACGTGGCGATCGGCTCTTCGACCACGGAATCGAGCACGGCAATACCAACCGTGTGGCCGCGTGCCTGCATGGCCTCGGCCAGAACAACGATCACCCGCGCCAGCCCGCCCTGACGCAGCGTGTCGACGATGAACAGGATGCGCTTAGACGGTTCTTCCATCGCCAGTGGGGGGGGAGCTTGCCAACAGCAGCGCCCAGGCCGCAATAAAGAGGGTCAGGGTCGGTTTGCGGAAAAACGCCAGAT
Source organism: Pseudomonadota bacterium (assembly GCA_023443095.1). Lineage (GTDB taxonomy): Bacteria > Pseudomonadota > Gammaproteobacteria > Burkholderiales > Burkholderiaceae_F > JAEZVV01. Next base: position 12,831 of record JAEZVV010000005.1, on the reverse strand, counting down.
CGGTCAGCCCGAACGCCACCATTGCACCGAGCAGCCACAGCCGCGCCAGATCCTTGCGTGCCTGCCGGGCAAGCAACATCAACGTGGCGCCCAGGCCACCGACGAGTACCAGCCCCCCCGCCATCAACGCATGGAACCAGTCGCTGTGAAAGTGATGCAGGGGTTCAAGCGCCTCGGCCGGAAGAAAGTGCAGCGCGGGGAGCTGCTTGGAAAGCTCGAACACATTGGTGTAGCCATAGCCGAGCAGGGGCTGGCTGCCAATGTTCGTGAGTGCGACCCGCCATAGTTCGAGGCGGATACCGATCGAGGTCACGCTGGGGTCGCCATTGAGGTAATTGACGGCCTCGGTCCAGGCGAGCAGGACGCGCGGGCCGAGCGGTGTCAAGCACAGGCTCGCGACCAGAACGCCAAGCAGGCCGACGGTGGTGGCCGTGCTCGCCAAACGATGCCCCCGACGCCAAGTATCGGCCACTAGCAACGAGACCAAGACCAGCAGGGCGAGCAAAGGGCCGCGCGAGGCGGTCAGCGCCACCGCGAACAGACCGCCGGTTCCGGCGAGCAACCACAACAGGCGCAGCCAACGCGGAGCGTCGGCTGCGGCATAGGCGCCGGTCAGCGCCAGTCCGGTGGTCAACATCGCCGTCTCGGCAAAGATGATGGCATTGGTGTCGGCACCGGCGCGGCCGGTATCCAGCGCAAAAATGTCGTAAGCGGCGACTCCGCAATAGACGAGGGCGCCAATCGCGGCTGCCGTGTACACCTCGTTTCGGCTGACGCGGGCGCGTGCCGCTGCGATGGCGACGGGAAGCGCCCACAGCACGCGACTGAAGGGGTCGCCGATGGTGGCATGCGGATAGACCGCAAACACCAGAAGGCTCGCCGCGAGCCATGGCAGGAATGGCATGGCAAACCGCCTGGCGCTGTGGCCGAGTGGGCGCCACTCGCGCGCATGCCAGATCAGCAGAAAGAGGAGTGCAAGAGGTCCGGCCAGCACGCTGAGGTAACGCCCGGCGCCACCCAGCGGCAGGACGGCCAGGCCGCACACCGGAAAATAAAGCAGCGCGGCGACGAGGGTGTGCCGCGCCCAGTCGGGAGCGGTCGTGGTGACGGGGCCAGTGTCCCAGCTGCTCATGGGAAGGATGTGGCCACGAGCCCCACGTGGGCGGGGGCCGAGCGGGCGTCGAGCAAAGCCTCGACCTGGGCCATCACGTCCGGTGCAGGAAGTTCGTCAAGGCAGGCGCTGCGACTGTTGACATGTCGTTCGCAGCCTTCCTTCTGGCAGGGCTGGCAGGGATGGCGGGGATTCTGCACCACGCATACATTGCCGCGCCGCTGGAACGGCGCAACGCGAACGTAAGGCGCGCCACCCTTCGCCGGCCATGGTCCCCACACGGTAGGGTCGGTCGGGCCGAAGATGGCGATCGTCGGCGTGCCCGTGGCTGCCGCGATATGTGTGGTCGCGGTGTCGACGCCGATATACAGCGCGGCGTTGCGGATCAGGTCGGCGCTTTGGGCCAGACTCAAGCGTCCCGGCGCCGACCAGAGGTTGGGGTGCCGGAGCTCGCCTTGTACTTCGTCGAGGTACTGGCGTTCGGCTTCGCCCGGGCCGCCGCTCAGCACTACGCCCAGCCCACGATCGAGCAGGGTCTGGACCAGCTCACGCCAGCCCTGGTGGGTCCAGCGTTTGTAGCGCCAGCGCGGCGACGGATGGACGACCACATAGGCGCGATCGAGTTGGGCTCCGATCAACTGCGACAAGGCCGGGCGATCGAGGCCGGCCGAGGGCGGGCGCGGCGGCGGAGCGTTCCTGAGGCCGACCAGCGACAGCAGCTGTTCGTTTTCCAGAAAGCGCGGAGCGTCCAGGTCCCATACGAGGTGGCGGCTGAGCAGCGCCTGCTTCCACCAGCTCTTGCCGCGCTCGGTTGACACCGGGGCCACCGAACGCTGTCCCGCCGCCCAGCCATACAGGAAGGGACGGGTGCCGGTCTGGGTGATGAAGGCGAGGTCGTAGCGGTTCCAGACCTCACGCAACTGGCGGAGCTGTTCGCGCTTGCCGGGGCGCTGCTCGACCGTCAGGACGTGGTCGATGTCCGGGTTGCCTTCAAGCATGCCTTCGCAGCCCCGAAAGACCAGCATGTCGACCTGGCTGGTCGGCCAGTCGCGCTTGACCGCCGCGGCGATCGGGGTCGACAGCAGGGCGTCGCCGAGAAAGCGCAGAGAAACGATCAGGACGCGGCGCGGGGAATCGACCGGGGGTTTCATGCCGAGATCTTCAGGGCTTGATCGATCGCGGCGATCACCTCGTTCGGCTGCGGCCAGGCGTCGGCCGCACCGACGCCGACCGCGCGCGGGTTCCAGGGGCCGGTGCGCTGGCGGTCGGTCACCCCGAAGATGGTCACCTGGGGCGCGCCGACCGCGGCGGCGACGTGGCTCACGCCGGAATCGTTGGCGATCACCACGCTCGCGCGAGCGGCGAGCGCAGCGTAGGTGCCGAGGCTGGCCGGCGGCAGGATCTTCGCTCCCGGCAGGGCCGCTCGAGTGGCATCGAGTTCGTTGGCGGGCGGCATTGCGACCGGCTCGATGCCGCGTTCTCGCAGCACCGGCACCAGGGTCGAGAAATCGCCCCAGTGCTTGATCTTGCCGTGATGCAGGCCGGTCGCAATCGGCGCGAGCAGGGCAAACCGCGACGGCAGCTGGTGTTCGGCGATCAGGCGGCGGGCGGCGGCCTCGTGGCGGGTGGCGAGCTTGAGTCCGAGCGTAGCGGGCGGTGTGGCCAGTGCCGGTGCGATGCCCCAGGCGGCCAGTGCGCCCTGGGCCACGCGCCAGAAACGCTCGACTTCGTGCATCGGCGCCGGTTCGGGAATGACGGCATCGAGAAAGAGGCTGCGGCCGTCGGTGGCGAGCCCGGCCGAACGCACGCCGGCGGCGCGAAACAGCAGCGCCGAGCCGATCGAGTTGGGCAGCAGCACGCCGCGCGGCTGGGGGCCCAGGTTGTTGGCCAAGGCCCGTATCCGCGCCATGTCGCGCAGGAGTCGGCCTTCGATCGGGTCGAAACGCCAGCCCTGGCCGGCAAAAAGCTCGCCCGACCAGGGTTTGCCCACCAGGGCCGGAGTGCAGCCGGATTCGGCCAGCAGGCGCAGCGCGGGCAGGGACATGCAGGCGTCGCCGACGTGATTGGGAAGACGAACGAGAACGAGGGTCATGGGCGCAAAAGGAAGCAGGCTTTAGGCCTATACACTAGGCAACCGAGATTGTAGGGCGCTCGCGCGCTTGCCTCCTCCCCGCCATGGCACTTTTCAAGACTCCCGACCTCTTTGCGGATCCTGGTTTACGCCGCCTGTTTGCGTACCTGCCGAAATACAAACGCATGATCGGCTACGCGATGATCGGAATGGTCATCGCTGCCGGCTCCTCGTCCTTGATCGCGCTCCTGCTGGGCAAGCTCACCGACCAGGGTTTTTACGAGAAAAACGGCATGGTGGCGATCTGGGCGCCGCTCGCCCTGATCGGAGTCTCCCTGCTGCACGGCAGCTCGACTTTTTCCAGCTCCTACCTGTTGCAGCGGATCTCGCAGTCGGTGCTGGTCGAACTGCGCAACCAGATGTTCGATCGCGTGTTGCGCTGGCCCGCCGGAACTTATCAACGTTATCCCTCGGGCACGGTGGTCTCCAAGTTCGTCAACGAAGCGTCGAACGCCCTCAACCTCGCGGCCGAGGTTCTCACCACGCTGGTGCGCGACACGCTGTCGGTGATCGCGCTGGCCACGATCCTGGTCTGGCACAACTGGCAGCTCACCCTGGTCACCCTGGTGGTGGCGCCGGTAATCGCGGTCGTGCTGCGGGTGATAGGCAAGCGCCTGCGCAAGCTCGCCACCGGCAACCAGGAGGCCTTGGCGGCGATGACTTCGACCCTGCAAGAGGGTTACGAAGGCCAGCGCGTGGTCAAGATTTACGACGGCTATGCCTACGAAGGCGAACGCTTCGGCGATCTCAACCGCCGCCTGCAAGGCCTGGCGATGCGGATCCAGGTGGCCTGGTCGGCCGGCACGCCGGTGACCCAGCTGGTGGCCATGAGCGGCGTCTCGGTGGTGGTGGCGGTGGCCTTGCTGCAGGCGCAGGCCGGGCAGCTGACGATGGGCGAATTCATGACCTATCTGTCGGCCATGCTGATGATGCTGCCGCCCCTGCGTCACCTGGCGAGCATCAACGCCTCGGTCGCCCGCATGGCGGCCGCGGCCGACAGCGTCTTTGCCATGATCGACGAGGAGCCCGAACGCGACCCGGGCGCCAAGACCCTGGGCCGCGCCAGCGGCAAGGTCGAGTTCCGCGGCGTCGGCCATACCTACCCGGGCGCCGAAACGCCGGCACTCAAGCACTTCACGCTCGATGTCGCCCCGGGCGAGATGATTGCCCTGGTCGGCGCCTCGGGTTCGGGCAAGACCACCCTGATCAACCTGATCCCGCGTTTTCTCGCTCCCACCGCGGGCGAAATCTATTTCGACGGTGTGCCGCAGAGCGAACTCACGCTGGCGAGCCTGCGTGCCCAGGTCGCCCTGGTGTCGCAGGACGTGGTGCTGTTCGACGACACGATCGCTGCCAACATCGCTTACGGCGCCCAGCGCGGCGCGTCGATGGAAGCGATCCGTGCCGCGGCCGAAGCGGCCTACCTGCTGCCCTTCATCGAATCCCTGCCCGAAGGTTTCGAGACCCGGGTCGGCGAAGGTGGCGCCAAGCTCTCGGGGGGGCAGCGCCAGCGTCTGTCGATCGCCCGAGCGCTGCTGAAGGACGCGCCCATCCTGCTGCTCGACGAAGCCACCTCGGCCCTCGACACCGAAAGCGAGAAGTTCATCCAGTCCTCGCTCGAGCGGCTGATGGCCGGGCGCACCAGCTTCGTGGTGGCGCACCGGCTCTCGACCATCGAACACGCCGACCGCATCGTCGTGATGGAGCACGGCCGCATTGTCGAAGTGGGCCGCCACGCCGACCTGCTGGCGGCCGGCGGCATGTACGCCCACCTCTATCACATCCAGTTCTCGGCGCCGCGCGAAGCGGCCTGAGCGGGCTCGCTGCGCCGCCACCCAGCTGCCCCGGGCTGACGATGTCCGGGCCGCAGGCGGCGGCGACGTGCGCTGGCGGCAGCTACATGAGAACGATGTCGTACTGCTCCTGCGAATAGACGCTTTCGACCTGCAGCGACACCGGCTTGCCGATGAAGTCCGACAGCAGCGCCAGCGCCGCCGATTCTTCCTCCAGGAACAGGTCGACCACCGTCTGCGAGGCGAGCACGCGGAACTCGTGGGTGTCGCCAAACTGGCGCCATTCGCGCACCACCTCGCGCAGGATCTCGTAACACACGGTGCGGGCCGTCTTGAGCGAGCCGCGTCCGCCGCAGGTGGGGCAGGCCTCGCACAAGATGTGCGCGAGCGACTCGCGGGTGCGCTTGCGCGTCATCTCGACCAGGCCGAGCTGGGTGAATCCGCTCATGGTCATGCGCGTGCGGTCGCGCGCGAGCGCGCGCTGGAACTCGGCCAGCACCGCCGCGCGGTGCTCCTCGCTTGTCATGTCGATGAAGTCGACGATGATGATCCCGCCCAGGTTGCGCATGCGCAGCTGGCGCGCGATCGCCTGGGCCGCTTCGAGGTTGGTCTTGAATATCGTGTCATCGAAGCTGCGGGTGCCGACAAAGCCGCCGGTGTTGACGTCGATCGTCGTCATCGCCTCGGTCTGGTCGACCACCAGATAGCCGCCCGACTTCAGGTCGACCCGGCGCGCCAGCGCACGTTCGATTTCCTCGTCGATCGAATACAGGTCAAAGAGCGGGCGGTCGCCGGTGTAATGCATCAGGCGGGTGGTGACCTTGGGCACATAGAGCTCGGAAAACTCGCGCAGCTTGAGGTAGTTCTCGCGCGAGTCGACCTGCACGCTGGCGGTCTCGTCGTTGACCATGTCGCGCAGGACCCGCTGCGCCAGCGACAGCTCCTGGTAGAGCAGGCGGGGCGCCGGCTGCTGCCGGCCTTCGGCCTGGATCCGGGTCCACAGCTTGCCCAGGTAATCGAGGTCGGCGGCCAGGTCCGACTCGGTGGCATCCTCGGCGCTGGTGCGCACGATGTAGCCGCCCTTTTCGGTCTCGGGCTTGAGCTGGGTGAGCATCTCGCGCAGGCGCTCGCGTTCGAGTTCATCCTCGATCCGCTGGCTGACGCCGATGTGGGGGTCCTGCGGCAGGTAGACCAGCATGCGGCCGGCCAAGCTGACCTGAGTCGACAGGCGGGCGCCCTTGGTGCCGATCGGGTCCTTCACCACTTGCACGATGAGGGTGTCGCCATCGCGCAGCAGGCGCTCGATCGGCGGCGCCTTGTCGGACCCGTGCTGGCGGTACTCCCAGATGTCGGCCACGTGCAGGAAAGCCGCGCGTTCGAGCCCGATGTCGATGAAGGCCGACTGCATGCCGGGCAGGACCCGCGCCACTTTTCCGAGATAGATATTGCCCACCATGCCGCGCGCGCTCGAGCGCTCGATGTGAAGTTCCTGCACGACCCCCTGCAGCAGCATGGCGACCCGAGTCTCCTGGGGCGTGATGTTGATGAGGATGTCTTCCATGGCGGGGTTCTTGCGCGGCAGTGAGGGGTGGGAGTGAGCATACCGGCCGCGGGCGATGCCCGCCGCGCCAGCCGTGTCGCGGGTTTCCTGGGGGGCTTCAGCGCCGTTCGCGGTAGCGCTGGGCGATGTTGTCGATCGCGCGGTCACGGCTGGCGGGGGCATCCTGTGGCCGGTTCGCGGCAAAGCCCAGGTCGACCAGCAGCCCGTCGGCAAGCGAGTAAATCCAGCCGTGGATGACCAGCTCGGCACCGCGTTTCCAGGCGTTCTGGACGATGCTGGTCTGGCACAGATTGTTCGCCTGCTCCACGACGTTGAGTTCGCACAGCATCTGCGCCCGCTGCTCCTCGTCGATGGCGGTGGCGAGCAGGTCGGCGTGCATGCGTTCGACATCCTGGATATGGCGCAGCCAGTTCTCCGACAAACCCACGGCCGTGCGTTTCATCGCCATCGTCACGCCGCTGCAGCCATGGTGCCCGACCACCATCACGTGTTTGACCTTGAGCAGGTCGACGGCGAAGTCGACCACGGTCAGGCAGTTGAGGTCGGTGTGAACCACCAGGTTGGCGATGTTGCGATGGACGAAGACCTCGCCCGGGGCCAGGCCGGTGATCTGGTTGGCCGGTACCCGGCTGTCCGAGCAGCCTATCCAAAGGTATTCGGGCGCCTGCTGGCCGATCAGCTTGCGGAAGAACTCCGGGTCGCGTTCGGTTTCGGCCTGGGCCCAGTCGCGGTTTTGGTGAAACAGGCGGTTCAGGGATTGGGACATCGTGTGTGTGCTGGAGTGCGAAGTGGCGGCATTGTCGCTCCCGCCGCGGCCCGGCGTCAGCCCCGGCTGCAGCCGGCCTCGACGGCGGTAGCCGCCGCGACGCGTTCGGGCGGCGCGATGCGGTAGCCGTATTTCACCGCGGTCATTTCGGCGAGGATGGATACCGCGATTTCGGGCGGAGTGCGGGCGCCGTTTTTCAGCCCGACCGGGCCGTGCAGTGTTTCGAGCATGGCCGGCGTTACGCCGAACTCGAGCAGCCTTTCCTTGCGTTTGGCCTGGTTGCGCTGCGAGCCGATCGCGCCGACATAAAAGGCCGGGCTTTTGAGTGCCTCGATCAAGGCCAGGTCGTCGAGCTTGGGGTCGTGGGTGAGTGCCACGATCGCGGTGTTGGCGTCGGGCTTGAAGTCGACCACGGTGTCGTCGGGCATGCTGCGAACGAGTTCGGTGCCGGGCACCAGCCAGCCATCGGCGTATTCCTCGCGCGGGTCGCAGATCGTCACCTGGTAGTCGCAGGCGAGCGCCATCTGCGCCAGGTAGTGCGTGAGCTGGCCGGCGCCTATCACCAGCAGCCGCAGGCGCGGACCGTGCACACTCACCAGGCGTTCGTCATCGACCGACAAGACGTCGGCGCTGCTGCCGTCGGCCAGATCGACCTGGCCGGTCGCCAGCCACAAGCGGCGGCGAGTCTGGCGGCCGGCGGCGACCCGATCGAGCAGTTCGGCGAGTTTCGACTGCGGGCCCAGCGGCTCGAGCACCAGTTCTATCGTTCCGCCGCAGGGCAGGCCGAAGCGGAAAGCCTCCTCGGCGGTGACGCCGTAGGTCACCCGCTGCGGCGCGTCGGCGGCGAGCGCGTGGGAACGGACACGGTCGACCAGGTCGTCCTCGATGCACCCGCCCGAGACCGAACCCGCCACCAGGCCGTCGTCGCGGATCATGACGAGCGCGCCCACCGGCCTCGGCGCCGAGCCCCAGGTGCGGACTATGGTCCCCATGACGGCGCGATGGCCCTGTTCCAGCCACTCGAGGCCGCGCCGGATCACCTGCAGGTCGACGTTGTCCATGCCTAGCTCTCCCGATGTGCTCGTTGCGGTGTGGCGGGTGCGGCTTTTTAACACGAGCCACACCGCACTCTTGCGCGAGCGGCAAACGCGCCGCTAATGTGGGGGTTCGCGTGGGTCCGCCGGGGCCGCGGTCCGTCAGCGCGCGAACGAAACCAATAACGAGGAGACAGCCGTCATGCCCGTTCCGATTTCGCTTCGAGTCAATGGCAAGCCCGTCGAGGCGAGCGTTGATCCCGACCTTCCCCTCTCCACCTTCCTGCGCGAACACCTGCGTCTGACCGGCACCCACGTCGGCTGCGACACCGCCCAATGCGGCGCCTGCACCGTCCACCTCGACGGCCGGGCGGTCAAGAGCTGCAACGTGCTGGCCGCCCAGGTCGACGGCGCCCAGGTCACCACCATCGAAGGCATTTCGGCCGACGGATCGCTGCACCCGATGCAGGCCGCGTTCAAGGCCTGCCATGGCTTGCAGTGCGGTTACTGCACGCCGGGCATGGTGATGAGCGCGATCGACCTCGTCCACCACCATGCGCACGGCACCGAAGCCGAGATCCGCGAAGGGCTAGAAGGCAACTTCTGTCGTTGCACCGGCTACCAGAACATCGTCAAGGCGGTCGAGCTGGGGGCCAAGGGCATGCGCGGCTGAGCGCTTCGCTCGCCGGCGCAGCGCCGGCCCTTGGCAGCGGGCGCCAGTCCCGCGCTTTGAACAAAACAACGGAGACAGTTATGGGCGACCAACCCGGATTCATCGGCAAGTCGGTCGAGCGGGTCGAGGATTTCCGCTTCCTGACCGGCCGTGGCAACTACACCGACGATGTTCACTTCCACGATCAGAGTTACGGCTATTTTCTGCGCAGTCCTTACGCGCACGCACGCATCAAGGGAATCGACACCGCGCCGGCCGAAGCGGCCGAAGGCGTGCTCGCGGTTTACACCGGACGCGACTTCCGCGATGTCGGCGGCCTGCCTTGCGGCTGGCTGATCAACAACCTCGACGGCACGCCGATGAAGGAGCCCAAACACGCGGTCCTCGCCGATCAGAAAGTCTGTTACGTCGGCGACCACGTGGCCCTGGTGGTCGCCAATACGCTGGCCCAGGCCAAGGCGGCGGCCGAGTTGATCGTGGTCGATTACGAACCCCTGCCGGCGGTAGCCGATACTGCGACCGCCGCCGGCCATGCCACGGCGGTGCACGACATCGCTCCCGACAACGTCTGCTACACCTGGGGCATCGGCGACGCGGCCAAGGTCGACGCCGCGTTCAAGGCCGCCGCCCACGTCACCACGCTCGAGTTCCGCAACAACCGCCTCATCCCCAATGCGATCGAGCCGCGCGCGGCCAACGCCCGCTTCGACCCCGCCGACGACAGCTACACGCTGTACGTGACGAGCCAGAACCCGCACGTCGAGCGGCTCCTGATGACCGCCTTCGTGCTCGGCCTGCCCGAACAGAAGGTGCGGGTGATCGCGCCGGACGTGGGGGGCGGCTTCGGCTCCAAGATCTACCTCTACGCCGAAGAGACCGCGCTGGTGTGGGCGAGCAAGCGTGTCGGCCGGCCGATCAAATGGACCGCCGACCGCGGCGAAGCCTTCCTCTCCGACGCGCACGGCCGCGATCACGTGAGCAAGGCCGAACTCGCGCTCGACGCGCAAGGCAACTTCCTTGCGCTGCGGGTTCACACCACGGCCAACATGGGGGCCTACCTCTCGACCTTCGCCTCGTGTATCCCGACCATCCTTTACGCCACCCTGCTTGCCGGCCAATACAAGACCCCGGCGATCTATTGCGAGGTCAAGGCGGTCTTCACCAATACCGCCCCCGTGGATGCGTATCGCGGCGCCGGCCGGCCCGAGGCGACCTACCTGGTCGAACGGGTGGTCGAAACCGCCGCGCGCGAAATGAAGGTCGATCCGGCCGAGCTGCGGCGGCGCAACTTCATCACCCAGTTCCCGTATTCGACCCCGGTCGGGCTCACCTACGACACCGGCGACTACAACGCCACGCTCACGCGTGCGCTCGAACTGGCCGATGTCAAGGGCTTCGCGGCGCGCAAGGCGGCGAGCCACGCCAAGGGTCTGAAGCGCGGGATCGGCCACTCCTGTTACATCGAGGCCTGCGGGCTGGCGCCGAGCAACATCGCCGGCGCCCTGGGCGCACGCGCCGGGCTGTATGAGTCGGGCGAGGTGAGGGTCCATCCCACCGGCAAGGTGACGGTCTTCACCGGCAGCCATTCTCACGGCCAGGGCCACGAGACCACGTTTGCCCAGGTGGTGGCCGACAAGCTCGGCATTCCGTTGGGCGACGTCGAGATCGTCCACGGCGACACTGGCCGCGTCGCTTTTGGCATGGGCACTTACGGCTCGCGTTCGATTGCCGTCGGCGGCAGTGCGATCGTCAAAAGCGTCGACAAGATCATTGCCAAGGGCAGGAAAATCGCCGCCCACCTGCTCGAAGCCGCCGACACCGACATCGAGTTCGCTAACGGCGAGTTCCGCGTTGCCGGCACCGACCGCAAGAAGGCCTTTGCCGAAGTGGCGCTGACCGCCTACGTGCCACACAACTTTCCGCTCGACAAGCTCGAGCCGGGCCTGAACGAAACCACCTTCTACGACCCGACCAACTTCACCTACCCGGCGGGCAGTTATGTCTGCGAGGTCGAGGTCGATCCGGCCACGGGCGTGGTGCGAGTCGATCGCTTCACCGCCGTCGACGACTTCGGCAACGTGATCAACCCCATGATCGTCGAGGGCCAGGTCCACGGCGGCCTGGCGCAGGGAATAGGGCAGGCCCTGCTCGAGCACGGCGTCTACGACGCCGACGGCCAGCTGCTCACCGGCAGCTACATGGACTACGCCATGCCGCGCGCCGACGACCTGCCGCATTTCACGGTCGAAACCGCCAAAGGCACGCCCTGCACCCACAATCCGCTGGGCGTGAAAGGCTGCGGCGAAGCGGGGGCGATCGGCTCGCCGCCGGCGGTGATCAATGCCGTGGTGGATGCGCTCGCGGAGTTCGGCGTGCGCGATGTGGCGATGCCCGCCAGCCCGCACGCCGTGTGGCAGGCGATCCGTTCGGCGAACCGGAGTTAAGGAGCGACCATGAACCTGATGCACTTTCACCGCCCCGAGACCGTGGCGGCCGCCGCGGCTCTCGCAGCCGAGCACGGCGAAGACAAGCTGCTCGCCGGTGGCCAGTCGCTGCTGCCGACCATGAGGATGGGGCTGGCGAGCCCGCACGGTCTGATCGATCTCTCGGGCGTGGCCGAGATGCGCGGCGTCTGCCGCGACGGCGACGGACTCGTGATCGGCGCCATGGCGACTCATGCCGAGGTGGCGGCCAACGCCGAAGTCAAGGCGATGATCCCGGCCTTGGCCGACCTCGCCGGCAAGATCGGCGACCGCCAGGTCAGGAACCGCGGCACGATCGGCGGCTCGATCGCCCACAACGATCCCGCGGCCTGTTATCCCGCCGCTGTGTTAGGGCTGGACGCCACGATCCGTACTAATCGCCGCCGCATCGCTGCCGCCGACTACTTCCGCGGCCTGTATTCGACCGCACTCGATCCCGACGAGCTGATCGTCGCGATCCACTTCCCGCGGCCCGAAAAGGCGGCCTGGGTGAAGTTCCGCCAACCGGCATCGCGCTTCTCCATCGTCGGCGTGTTCCTGGCCAAGACCGCGGCCGGAGTGCGGGTAGCGGTCACCGGTGCCGGTGTCGACGGGGTGTTCCGCGCGACGGCGATCGAGCAGGCCCTGGACCGCAGCTTCACTCCCGCGGCTGCCGAGGCGGTAGTGGTCGATGCCGCCGGTCTTTCGAGCGATCTGTTCGCCTCGGCCGACTACCGCGCCCACCTGATTCCGGTGCTCGCCGCGCGTGCGGTGGTCGCCGCAACGTAAGAGGAGAGAGCGATGGTCAAGAATCCTCCGGCCGGTTATCACTCGGTCACTCCCTACCTTGCGCTGCGCGACGCGGCGGCGATCGATTTCTACCGCCGCGCCTTTGGCGCCGAACTGCTGCTCCGGCTCGACATGCCCGACGGCAAGCTCGGCCATGCCGAGATCCGCATCGGCGACTCGATCCTGATGTTCTCGGAAGAAAACGCCGAGTGGGGCACCCAGAGCCCGCTCACGCTCGGCGGTTCGCCGGTGTTCCTGATGATCTACGTACCCGATGCCGATGCCGCTTTTGCCCAGGCGCTGGCCGCCGGGGCGGTTGCCGTCGAGCCGGTCAAGGACCAGTTCTACGGCGACCGCACGGGCATGGTGAAGGACCCCTTCGGTTATCGCTGGACGCTTGCCACCCATGTCGAAGACCTGAGCCAGGACGAAGTGCGGCGGCGCATGGCTGCCATGTTCAAGGCCTAGCCCGGGCGGGGCCTGCCAGCCCCGCCCGTCTGCCGCGGCGGCG
>JAEZVV010000159.1 GCA_023443095.1 Pseudomonadota bacterium | reverse complement strand
ATACTGGCGAGCTGGGGCTGCAGGAGACGCGCCAGTCCCTCCAGGCCGTCGCCTGCCTCCTTCACTGCGGCGCGGGCGGCGGCCGGCTCGAACGCGCAGACCCCGGCCTTGACCGGATGGAAGAGCGGATCGATGCGAGTCGGGGCGAGCGAATACGACAGGCCGCAGCCGGGTGCGAGACCTTCGATCAGGGCCGCGGCCGAAGCCCGGGTGCGCTCGTCGACATCGGCATGCAGGCTCACCGTGCCGGGCGGCGGACAGGCTGCACCAAGAAGCGGTGCCAGCCGCTCGCGCTGCTGCTCCCAGGTCCAGCGGATCAGCTCGGCACCGCGCGCAGTGAGGTCGCCGCGCGGAACTGACCACGGCGGCCACGGGCGCAACGCCCACGATTCGAGTTCGTGGCGATCCTGGGTGGGCGAACGCAGGCCGTGGCGGCTGAGAACCACGACCTTTTCGAGCCGGGCTTGGTCCGCCGCAACTGCCAGCGCCGGTCCCGAAGCCAGAGCCATAGCGATCAGAGCCGCCAGCATGACGCCCCCCTTTCGCCGCGCCGTCCTGCCTAGAGGAAGAACAGGGTCGCGAGGCCGAGGAAGATGAAGAAACCGCCCGAGTCGGTGGTGAAGGTCAGCAGCACCGACCCGCCCATGGCCGGGTCGCGGTCCAGGGCCCTGAGCGTAAGCGGGACGATCAAGGCCACGGCCGCGCCCACCAGCATGTTGAGGATCATGGCCATGAACATGACCAGGCCCAGCAGCGGCCCGTTGGCCGAATCGCGGTACAGGAACCAGGCGAGCAGGCCGGCGATCGCGCCCCAGGCCGCGCCGTTGAAGAGCGCGACGTAGATCTCCTTGAGCGCGAGCTGGCGCTGGTTCGAGTCGGTGACCTGCCCCATCGCCATCGAACGCACCAGCAGGGTCAGGGTCTGGTTGCCGGAATTGCCGGCGATGCCGGCGACGATAGGCATCAGTGCGGCGAGCGCCACCACCTTTTCGATCGTGCCTTCGAAGGCGCTGATCACCCGCGAAGCAAAAAACGCAGTGCAGAGGTTGACCCCCAGCCACAGCCAGCGGCCCTTGGCCGAGTCCCAGATCGATCCGAACATGTCCTGGTCTTCGGACAGGCCGACCTTGGCCAGCGCTTCCTGGTCGCTTTCCTCGCGGATCACGTCGACCACTTCGTTGACGGTCAGGCGCCCGACCAGGCGGCCCGCCTCGTCGACCACGGCCGCGCTCACCAGGTCGTAGCGCTCGAAGGCCTGGGCGGCTTCGCCGGCGTCGTCGAGCGGGCTCAGGGTCAGGATGTCGGTCTTCATCAACGAGCGCACCTCGGTGTCGGGCTCGTTGATGAGAATGCGGTCGATCGGCAAGGCCCCCTTCAGGCGGCTGTCGCGGTCGACCACGAAAACTTGGTCGGTGTGGTCGGGCAGGGTCTCGAAGCGGCGCAGGTAACGCAGCACGATTTCGAGCGTGACCTCTTCGCGAATCGAGACGAACTCGAAGTCCATGCGCGCGCCGACCGAATCCTCGGGGTAGCTGATGGCGGCGCGCAACTGGGCGCGCTCCTCGTGCGAGAGGCCTTCCTGGACCTCGGCCATCACGTCCGGCGGCAGGTCGTCGACCAGGTCGGCGATCTCGTCGGCGTCGAGGGTCTCGACCGCGTCGACCAGCTCCTCGCGGTCCATCGCGTCGATCAGGGTCTCGCGGACGCTGTCGCCCACCTCGACCAGGATCTCGCCGTCGCGGTCGGCCTTGACGCAGTCCCACACCGCCAGCCGGTCGGCGAGCGGCAGCGCCTCCAGGATGTAGGCAATGTCGGCCGGGTGCAGGGCGTCGAGGATGGCACGCAGCTCGGTCAGGTGCTGGCGCTGCACCAGCGACTCGACCAGTTCCTTCTTCTGCTCGGCTTGCGCAGTCGGCTGCTCGCGCTGGATCAGCGATTCGACCCGGCGCTGGCGCTCGAGCAGGTGCTGGACCCGCGCCAAGGCGCGGCTCGCCTCTTCGGGGTCGCGCGCAAGCGCGGCCTGCGCCTGCGGCGCGGCCTCAGCTGCCTCGAATTTTCGGGTGTCGAACTCGCCCATCGCGCCCCCTGGAAACCGCGGCGATTGTACGTCGCCGCGCCCCGTGTTCCGGCACTCGGCGCGGCGATCGCGCGACGTGGATCAGGGGACGTCGGCGTGATTGATGTAGCGGAGGATCGCCTGGGTGCGGCCGGCAAGGTAGGCCGAGCCGCGGTTGCGGTCGAAGAACTTGGGCCGCGGCAACATGCCGGCCAGGCGCGCCGACTGTTCCGGCCCCAGGTTGGCGGCCGAGGTGCCGTAATAATGGCGGGCCGCCGCCTCGGCGCCGAACACTCCCACACCCCACTCGACCGAGTTGAGATAGACCTCGAGGATGCGGCGCTTGTCCCACACCGCCTCGATCATGAAGGTGATGACAAGCTCCTGCCCCTTGCGCAGATAACTCTTGTCGGGCGACAGGAACAGGTTCTTGGCGCGCTGCTGGGTGATGGTCGAACCGCCCTTGGCCTTCTTGCCACGCTTGAGATTGACTTCGTAGGCCTTGCCGATGGCGTCCCAGTCGACGCCCTCGTGTTCGTTGAACTTGGCGTCTTCGGCCGTGATCACCGCCCGCTTCAGGTGCCGGCTGATGCGATCGTAAGGTACCCATTGGTGCTTCAACTGCGCCTTGGGGTTCTTCTCCTGCAGCAGCGCGAGCTCGCGGTCCATGAAGGACGTGGTGCGCGGGTCGACCCATTTGTAGAGCACGACCCAGCCCAGATACCAGAGCTGGATCAGGAACAGCAGGCCCAGCAGCAGGAGCGCGGCCCGGCCGAGCCAGCGCAACGCGGTTTTCATGCGGAAATCAGCGGGCCGCGGCGAGCGCTTCGGCGGCGATCAGGCGGCGCAGCTCCTCGTAGACGCAGGCCGTGTCGGGCCGCGTACCTCGCCACACCTGGTAGGACTCGGCCGCCTGCTCGATCAACATGCCCAAGCCGTCGGCGACCTGGCGGGCGCCGCCCCGACGGGCAAGCTCCATGAAGGGTGTGGGCTCGGGGGCGTAGACGAGGTCGTAGGCGAGCTGGCAGTCGTCGAAGGTCTCGGGGTCGATCGCCGGCGCCTCGTGGTGCAGGCCGGTGGTGGTGGCGTTGACGACGAGGTCGAAATGCTCGGCCGGGATCTCGTCGAAATGGATCGCCTCGATGCCGAACTCGTCGGCCAGCTCTTCGGCGCGACGCTGGGTGCGGTTGGCCACGGCGATCCATCGGGGACCGGCCTCGAGCAGCGACGGCACCAGACCGCGTACACCGCCGCCGGCACCGAGGATGAGGATGGCCGAATCCTTGATCGGGAAAGCCAGGCGTTCGGTGATGTCGCGCACGAAACCGATGCCGTCGGTGTTGTCGCCGAGGATGGATTCGCCGTCGAAACGCAGGGTGTTGACGGCGCCGGCCAGGCGCGCCCGGGCCGTGAGGTCGGTGGCAAGCTTAGCCGCGTCGAGCTTGAACGGCAGGGTGACGTTGAGGCCCTTGTAACCGGCGTCGCGCAAGGCGAGCGCGGTGTCGGCAAACCCCTCGAGCGGAGCTTCGATCCGCTCGTAAGTGATGGAATGGCCCAGCCCCCGCGCGAACATGGCGTGGATCTCGGGAGAGCGGCTGTGGGCGATCGGATGGCCGACCACCGCATATTTATCGGCAGGCTTCATGGCGAGACTTTGGGAGAGCTCTTCGTGGCCAGCTGGTCATTCGTGAAGATCCACGTTCTTGTGATCTCAAGGATATCCGTGTCCTTGGCAATCTCCGGCGGGAAAGGAGCAAAAGGTGCTGAAAGTTTGACGATGCGCCGTGCCGACGCGTCCAAGACGGGCGAACCGGACGATTGCTCGATCACGGTCTCGGCCAGGGTTCCGTCCTTGCGGATCGCGACCGTCAAGCGCAGCGTGCCATACAGCTTGCCCCGCGCCTCCTCGGGATAATGATCGTTGCCAATTTTCTCGACTTGCGAGCGCCAGTCCTCCACATATCGAGCATAGCGGTAGGCCGAGGTGCTCGGCGTAAAGAAATGCTTGCGCGGCCGCGCCTGGTAATCGGCGATCTGCTTGTCGATCACCGCCTCCATACGCGCGAGCTGCTCGCGCGGCTCCTCCGGCGCGGCGCCCTTGTTGGCGCGCTGCGGCGATACCTCGCGCGGGGGCGGCGGCAACTTGCGGCCGCCGCTTTTCATCGCCGCGAGCAGGCGGCGCTGCTCTTCCTCGAGCTGTTCGACGTTGTTGCGGGCCGCGGCGAGCGAATCACCGTCGCGCATCTGCAACGAAGCCGGAAGCGGCGAAGAACGCAGGCCGGCCTCGTGCATGCCGCCGCCGTCGAGGTTGACCTGAGCCAACGCCTGCGCTTTGCCGGGCTTGGTCTCGCTTTTTGCATTGACCAGCACGATTTCGAGCGGCGGATCGCTGGCGCGGACCTTGAGGAACTCGGGGTCGACAAAGCGGATCGCCAGCACGGCAGCGTGCAGGCCGACGGAGACGGCGAGCGCGGCAAGCAGCAGGTTGTCGCGAGCGAACGAGAGGGCAGGCAGGGCGAGACGCATGGTGGGGAGCGATTGTATCGGCCGGCACCCGCAGCCCGTCGCTTGGGCGCCGCGGAAAGACGCTAGCCCGGGCTGGACCCGAGCGCCAAACCGCGGCCACGAGCCCGGCTGCCGGTGAAAGGATGGCGAAAAACCGGATGCCCGCCGGCCAAGCCGGGGGCAGCCGGCTCTCAGCCCGCGCTCGGCGCCGCCCCCTCCCCGTCCGTGTCGACGGCATCGGCAGGCGCCTCCTCGGTCGGTTCGGCGAGGGTGACGTCGACCTCCTCTTCTTCGTCTTCGACGTCGTCGGCGGTCTGGCCGCTGAGCACGTCGCGCAGGCGAGCCTCAAGCAGCAGGTCGATGAAATCGGTGCCGAGCACGTCGAGCTCGATCTTCTGGCCGCGCGGCAGCTCCGGCATGCCGGGCATGCGCTGCACGAAAGGCAGGCCGTCGAGGCGAACGACGTCGCCCTTGATGACGGTGGCGCCGATCCGCTCGACGCCTTCCTGCACCAGCCAGCGCAGTCCCCAGTAGCGCTCCATCCTGGACTGGAACTCCGCATAGACGGCATACGCGGCGTCGAAGCTCGAGACGATCGCGAACATGTCGGCGTCGCCGTGCGGGTAGGCCGGCGGCTGGCCCAGCGCCAGCGCAACAATCTGGCGCTGGTTGACGAGGTCGACGTAGCGCCGCAGCGGCGACGAGCTCCAGGCGTAGTGCTCGACGCCGATGCCGTCGTGCGGCCCGGGCGTGGTACTCATGCGCACCCGGCCCATCCGCTGCGAGCGGTAGATACCGGTGGTCTTGTGGTTCTCGAGCCAGGCGCCCCAGCTCGAATTGGCGAAAATCGCCAGTTCGGCCACCAGCAGATCGAGCGGCGCGCCGCGGCGGCGCGCCTTGAGGCTGACATGGGCGTCTTCGCCTTCGCCGTCGAGATCGAAGCTCCAGTCGACCCGTCCCACGGGCTCGGGCCGGCCGCGGACCGCCTCGCGGTCCTTCATCAGCTTGCGGGCAAAGCGCCACAGCCAGGCGATTTCGGTCGAAAACGGCAGGGCTAGCGTGCCGTTTTCGATCGCTTCTTCGGTCACCTGGGCGTCGATCTTGTCGTAGCGCAGGTTGGCGGCGATCCGCATGCGTTCGACCCGGGTCTCGGTCACCACCACGTGGTGGCCTTCCTCCTCGACCACGGCGTAGAGCGACACCACCGGAACGACGCGCCCTTCGTTGAGCGAAAACGCATCCACCCAGTCGTCGGGCAGCATCGTGGTTTTGAGACCCGGCGCATAGACGGTCGACATGCGGCTGCGCGCCACCTGGTCGAGCGGGTGGCCGCGCGGAATGCCGACCGCCGGCGCCGCGATATGGATGCCCAGGCGCATGCGACCCTCGCCCAGAGGTTCGAGCGAGAAGGCGTCGTCGATTTCGGTCGTGCTCGAGTCGTCGATCGAAAACGCCTCGATCTCGGCCAGCGGCAGTTCGACTTCGACCGCCGGCGCCGGCAGCTCGGCGGGGAAGCCGGCGCCGCGCGGGAAGTTCTGCGCGTAGAAGCTGTCGACATGCCAGCGCCAGGGCGAAGCGATGGCGCCGCGCGAGATCAGGAGCCGCAGCGGCGTCATGTGTAGTTCGCCGGCGGCCTGGTCAAGCGCCTTCCACTCGATCGAGTTCTTGTCGGGCCGGATCAGGAGGTTGATCGCCTGCGCCCCGAAGCCCTCAGGCAGCTCACCCGCGACCAGCTGGTCGACGTAGCGCTGGCGCTGCTCCTCCTGCTTGCGCTTGCGTTCGACAGCAGCGAGCGCTGCCTTGAGGATCTCGGCCGGGGCCGGGCGGTAGCGGCCGCGGCCCTTGCGGTGGAAGTACACCGGCGAGGAATGCAGCCGCAGGATGATCGCCGCGCCCTGCACCGCGCTCGGCGCGGCGCCGTAATACTCGTGCGCGAGCTCGGCAAAGCCGAACTCGTCTTCGCCCGCCACTTCCCACAGGAAGTCGAGGTCGAGCGTGGCCGCCTCGGCCTGGGCCTGTTCCATCAGAGCCGCCGGGCTGGGTGACTCGAACTTCAGCAATACATGCGAGCTCTTGACCTTGGTCCGCTTGCCCGTGGGCAGCTCGACCTGGAAGGCCGAGTCGGTTCCCGACAGCACGGTGCCGGCCTTGAAAGTGCCGTCTTCTTCGAAAAACAGGTTCATGCAAAACTCGCGACGTAGGTACGAATGCCGCGCAGGAGCATCTCCACGGCGATGGCTGCCAGCACAAGGCCGATCAGCCTTTCAAAGGCGACGGTGGTGCGTTCGCCCACCAGTTTCTGGATCCGTTCGGCAAAGGCCAGCACGATCGCGCTGACGATCATGGTCACCGCCACCGCCCCAATCCACACCCAGGTGCGCGACGGATCCTTGCCGACCAGCAGCAGCACGGTGGCGAGCGCCGACGGCCCGGCCAGGGCCGGCACCGCCAGCGGGACGATGAAGGGTTCGCCGCCGGGCGACTGGCCAAAAACGCCGTCCTCGTGCGGAAACACCATGCGCAGCGCCACCAGCATCAACACCACTGCGCCGCCGATCTGAAGCGATACATCCGACAGGCCGATCAGGTCCAGGAACGGCCGCCCGAAAAACGCGAAGGTCGCCAGCACCAGGAAGGCGATCAGGCACTCGCGCAGAATGACCAGCGTCCGGCGCTCGGCCGGAACGTCCTTGAGTGCCGCGATAAAGATCGGAATGCCGCCGATCGGATCCGCCACCAGGAGCAGCAGGACCAGAGCAGAGATAAAGGTTTCTTGCATCAATTCACTTTCAGTTCCACTCCGCCCGCCACCTGGGCCAGCGCGGCCGGCGTGATCGGGAAGACGCAGTGCGGCGTTCCGCCGGCCGCCCACACTTCATCGAAGCGGCGCAGCGAGGCATCGACAAAGGTCACCATGTCGGCGGCATGCGCCAAGGGCGCTACGCCGCCGATCGCAAATCCCGCATGTTCGCGCACGAACTCGGGGCTTGCCCTTTCGATCGACTCACCCAGGGCGGCGGCCACCAGGGCCTCGTCGACCCGACGATCGCCGGCGGCGATCACCAGCACCGCCCGCCCCGACTCGGCGGCGCGAAAGATCAGCGACTTGGCGATCTGCCCCAGCTGCACCCCGAGGGCGTCGGCCGCCTGCTGAGAGGTGCGCGCGGCAACGTTCAGCTCGATCACCTGCGACTCGAGGCCGGCGTCGCTCAGGGCCTGCTGGACTTTCTGCGCCGATGCGGGAAGTGCTGTATTCATGGGCTCGCCTGACAAGAAAGGGCGAGAACCCCGCCCTTGTGGTTGGACACCGACCAAAAACCGCCGGGCCGGGCTGTGGGCCCGCCCCTCTCTCAAACCGTCATGCCCCCCGAGACCTCGATCACGGCGCCGTTGATGTAGCTGGCGTCGTCCGAAGCGAGGAAGGCGTAGACATTGGCCACCTCTTCCGGCCGGCCCAGGCGCTTGAGCGGGACACGTTCCCCCATCTGCTCGAGCACCTTGTCGGGAATCGTATGCAGGATAGGCGTGGCGATGAAGCCCGGCGCCACCGCATTGACCCGAATGCCCTTGGGGCCGAGCTCGCGCGACCAGGTCTTGACGAAACCGATCACGCCGAACTTGCTCGCTGCGTAATTGGTCTGGCCGAAGTTGCCGTAGATCCCGACCACGCTCGAGGCGTTGAGGATCACGCCGAAACCCTGGGCGCACAGGGTATCAACCACGGCGCGGGTGCAGTTGTACGTGCCCTTGAGGTTGACTTCGATTACGCGGTCGAACTGCTCGTCGCTCATTTTCTGCAGACGGGCGTCCATCGTAATGCCGGCGTTGTTGATCAGCACGTCGATGCGGCCGTGTTTGGCCTTCACCGCCTCCACCATGGCATCGATCTGGTCGCGCCGGGTGACATCGACCACATAGCCCTCGACATGGGCCGCCAGACCGTTGGCGCCGGCCTTGATCTCGCTCACGGCGGCCGCCACGGCTTCCGCCCTGAGGTCGACCAGGGCAACGATCGCGCCTTCGGCGAGAAACTTCTCGCAGGTGGCAAAACCGATGCCCTGTGCTCCGCCGGTGATGATCGCGACCTTGCCTTTCAAACGCATGATGTCTCCCTCAGGGGTAACCGCAAAAGGCCAGCACCTGCGGCAGGTACCGGTCGAAGTCGGAGAGTTCGTGGTCCGAGCCCTGGATCACGAGCTGCTGCGCACCTTGATATTTCGCCACCATCTGGCGCCAGTCGAGCAACTGGTCGCCGGTGGCGGCAAGCAGCAGGTAGCGCGACGGGTGGGTGATGGTCGGGGTGTCGAGCGCGAGCAACTCGTCCATGAACTCGGGGCGGATCTCGACCATCTCGTCGCTGCCATAGACCGGCTGCAGGCCGATGTAATGCTTGAGGTCGTGATACGGCGTGAGCGCCGGGTTGAGCAGCACGGCGCGGCATCCGGTCCGCTCGGCCAGCCAGGTGGCGTAGTAGCCGCCGAGCGAGGAGCCCACCACCACCAGCTGCGCCGGGTCCATGCCTGCCACTGCGGCCTCGATCTGCGCCGCCGCGGCGCGCGGGCTGGCCGCCAGCTGCGGACAGATGAACTCGTCGGCGCGCCCGCGAGCGGCGAGCGCCGCCCCCATCGTCACCGCTTTCTTCGATTGCGGCGACGAGCGAAAGCCGTGCAGATAAAGCATCACCATGTGGCTTTCTGCGTCAGACCGTCGAGCAGCTTGTTATGGATGCCGCCGAAAGCACCGTTGCTCATCACCAGCAGCCAGTCGCCCGGGCGGGATTCGGCCACCACCGCTGCCACCAGCTGGTCGAGGTCGGTATGGGTCGAGGTTTTCCAGGCGATCGGCGCCATCGCCTCGGCCACGTTCCAGCCCAGGTTGGCGCTGGCGTAGCAGAACACGCGGTCGGCCTCGGCCAGGGCATCGGGCAGCTGCGCCTTCATCGCGCCCAGCTTCATGGTGTTGGAGCGCGGTTCGAGGATGGCCAGCACACGGCCGCTCGCGATCCGGCGCTTGAGCGCACCGACCGTTTCCCGGATCGCGGTCGGATGGTGGGCGAAATCGTCGATCACGGTCACCTCGTTGACCGTGCCGCGCTCCTCGAGTCGGCGCTTGACGCCGCGGAACTCGGCCAGGGCCGCCAGCGCTTGCGCCGGCTCCACCCCCACGTGCTGGGCGGCGGCAATCGCCGCCAGGGCGTTCATGCGGTTGTGGGCGCCGGGCAGCTCGAGTTCGAGCGTGCCTACCGCGTGACCGAAGTGGCGCACCTCGGGGTAGTCGTCGCCCACCAGCTCCCATTCGCCGCCGTGGCCGAAACCCTCGATCTCGGACCAGCAGCCGCGGGCCAGCACGCGGGCGATCGCTTCGTCGCCGCCGTTGGCGACGATCCGGCCCGCCGCAGGAATCGTGCGCACCAGGTGGTGGAACTGGTTCTCGATCGCCGCCAGGTCGGGAAAGATGTCGGCGTGATCGAACTCGAGGTTGTTCAAAACCGCGGTGCGCGGCAGGTAATG
The DNA here is from genome assembly GCA_023443095.1 of Pseudomonadota bacterium. Lineage (GTDB taxonomy): Bacteria > Pseudomonadota > Gammaproteobacteria > Burkholderiales > Burkholderiaceae_F > JAEZVV01. Next base: position 24,382 of record JAEZVV010000159.1, on the reverse strand, counting down.
GACGAACTTCGAACGCTTGTCGAAGAAGGCGGTGTCGTATTCGTCGGCTTCGATCACGAAGTACGGCGAATCGCTCAGCCACGCCGAATGACCGAAGTCCTGCGGCACGCCGCCCACCAGGAAGCCGGGCTTGAGACCGGCGTGTTCGAGGATCCACGCCAGCATCGAGGTGGTCGTGGTCTTGCCGTGGGTGCCCGCCACCGCCATCACATGCCGCCCCCGCAGGATGTGTTCGGCCATCCACTGCGGCCCGGAAGTGAAAGGCGCGCCGGCGTCAAGGATGGCTTCCATCAGCGGCTTGCCGCGGGTGACCGCGTTGCCGACGACATACAGGTCGGGAGCGAGCGCCATCTGGTCGGCCTCGTAACCCTGGATCAGCTCGATGCCGGCGGCTTCGAGCTGGTCGCTCATAGGCGGATAGACATTGGCGTCACAACCGGTGACTCGATGGCCGGCGGCCACCGCGAGTTGGGCGAGCCCCCCCATGAAGGTGCCGCAGATGCCGAGGATATGAATATGCACGGGATACGGGCGCAAGCAGCGCCGGCAAGCAGGACAATCGGCCGATTCTAATGCGCCGCAGCATGGAATCGACTTGGATACACTGGCCTGGAACCCCATGCCTACCCGATGCCAAGTGACCTCTCCCGCGGCCAAGACCGGCGCGCCGAAATCGCCGCCGTCGCGGCCCGCCTGATCGCCGACGAAGGCGCTGACTGGACCGCGGCGCGGCGTCAGGCGGCGCATATCGTCCTGGGCGCCGACACCGACCGCCGCGGCCTGATCCCCAGCGACGAGGAGATCGAAGCCGCCGTGCGCGAACATCTGCGCACCTTTGCCGCGACCACCCACCCGCTGCTGCTCGCCGCCCTGCGCCGCGCCGCGGTGGCCGTGATGGAGCGGCTGGCCGCGTTCGAACCGTATTTGACCGGGGCCGTGCTCAACGGCACCGCCACCGAACACTCCGACCTGGATCTCGAACTTTTCGTCGACTCGGTCAAGGACGTCGAAGTCGCCCTGCTGGACGCCGGGCTCGACTACCAGGCTCTCGCCCCCACGACGGGGAGCGGCGTCGTGCCGCAGGAAATCCTGATCTTCACCCTGCCGGTCCCGCGCGACGCCGGCTTGCCGAAGTCGGTCCGCAAGCTGGGCGTGAAGCTGGCCATCTTCGAGGCCAAGGCTCTCCGCGTGGCGCCGCGCGCCCGCTCCAGTGCCCCCGACTTGCACCCGGTAGCGGCGGCTGGCCGCGCCAACCTGGCCATGCTCAAACAACTGATCAGCGAGACCTCATCTTGAACACCCGCCGTCAACTAATGATCTTCGGCCTGGTGGCCCTGCTGGGTCTGAGTGCCGGCCTGGGCGCGGCCTGGTGGAACTTCCGTCCGTCGGCTGGCGCTGGCGCCGAGACTCTGTTCTCAAGGACTTTCCCTGATACGTCCGGCCGCGAACAAGCCCTGTCACAATGGCGCGGCCAAGTCCTGGTGGTCAACTTCTGGGCCACCTGGTGCCCGCCGTGTATCCGTGAAATGCCCGACCTGCAGAAGATCGCCGACGACTACCGCGAACGCGGCGTCCAGGTGATAGGGCTAGGAGTCGACAATCCCGATGCGATCCGTGCTTTTCAGTCGCAATACGGCTTGCGGCTGCCGATCCTGGTGGCCGGATACGGCGGATCCGAACTAGCCCAGCAGCTGGGCAACGACAGCGGCGCCCTGCCTTATACCGTGCTGGTCGACCGCAAAGGACGTATTGTTCGGACCCACCTGGGCCAGATCGACGCGGCCCAATTGCGCGCCTGGATCGACCGGCAGATCTAAGCCCAAGCCTCCGGCCGCGCGCTGGACAGCTCATTATTTCCGGCCCAAAATGATCAACTTCTCCCGGGATTTGCTCGCTACGGCCAACATGTTCAGCTAGCAATCGACGGACACAGGACTGTAGGACACTCGTGAGCGGGCGTTTTCTTCTCATCAACGGGCCTAACCTCAACCTGCTCGGCACTCGCGAGCCCGCCATCTACGGCGCGCGCACGCTGCCGCAGATCGAGGCGGAGCTCAGCGCTCATGCACAAGCCAATGGCATCGACCTGGATTGCTTTCAGAGCAACCACGAAGGCGCCCTGGTCGATCGAATCCACGCGGCACACCAGCAAGGCGTGAGTTTCATCATCATCAATGCCGGTGCCTTCACCCATACCAGCGTCGCCCTGCGCGACGCGCTGGCCGGAGTGGCGATTCCGTTCATCGAGGTCCATTTGTCCAACGTGTATCGGCGGGAGGAATTCCGGCACCGGTCCTTCCTTGCGGACATCGCCACCGGCTGCATCGTCGGCCTGGGCCCCGCGGGTTACCGGCTCGCTCTCGAATACGCAATAGCCGACCTCGCTCGCTGAATGCGGGCAGGCGGCAACGGAGACAAAAAAAAATGGACCTACGCAAACTCAAGACCCTGATCGACCTAGTCGCCGAATCCGGCATCGCCGAAATTGAAGTGACCGAAGGCGAGGACAAGGTCCGCATCGTCAAATACGCGCCCCCCGCGGCCGCGCCGATGCAGCCGACCGTCGCTTACGCGGCCGCTCCGGCCCCGGTTGCCGCCCCGGCTCCCGTCGCTGCGCCGGAAGTCTCCACTGCACCTGCCGCCCCGACCGAAGCCAGCGGCACCAAGGTTCCCTCGCCCATGGTCGGCACGTTCTACCGCGCCGCCACTCCCGGCGCTGCGCCTTTCGTCGATGTCGGCACCGTGGTCAAACCCGGCGACACGCTGTGCATCATCGAAGCGATGAAGCTGCTCAACGAAATCGAATGCGAAGTGGCGGGCACAATCAAGGAAATCCTGGTCGAAAACGGTCAGCCGGTCGAATACGGCCAACCGCTTTTTGTCATCGTCTGAGCGCGGCACGATGTTCGGCAAGATTCTGATCGCCAACCGGGGCGAGATCGCCCTGCGTATCCAGCGTGCCTGTCGTGAGATGGGAATCAAGACGGTAGTCGTCCATTCCACCGCCGATACCGATGCCAAATACGTCCGCCTCGCTGACGAGTCGGTCTGCATCGGCCCCGCGCCTTCGAAAGACAGCTACCTCAATGTTCCGGCCATCATCAGCGCGGCCGAAGTGACCGACGCCGAAGCCATCCACCCCGGCTACGGCTTCCTGTCGGAGAACGCTGATTTCGCCGAAAGAGTCGAAAAAAGCGGCTTCGCCTTCATCGGCCCCCGGCCGGAATCGATCCGCCTGATGGGGGATAAGGTCTCGGCCAAGCAGGCCATGATCGCCGCTGGCGTGCCCTGCGTGCCGGGCTCGGGCGGTGCCCTGCCCGAAGACCCCAAAGAAATCGTCAAGATCGCCCGCTCAGTCGGCTACCCCGTGATCATCAAGGCTGCCGGCGGCGGCGGCGGTCGCGGCATGCGAGTGGTGCATACCGAAGCGGCGCTGATCAACGCCGTCACCATGACCCGCAGCGAGGCCGGAGCCGCTTTCGGCAATCCCGCGGTCTACATGGAGAAGTTCCTCGAGAACCCGCGCCACATCGAGATCCAGGTGCTCGCCGACAGTTTCCGCAACGCGATCTGGCTGGGCGAACGCGATTGCTCGATGCAGCGCCGCCACCAGAAGGTGATCGAGGAAGCCCCGGCGCCCGGCATCGCGCGCCGCCTGATCGAAAAAATCGGCGACCGCTGCGCCGACGCCTGCAAGAAGATCGGCTATCGCGGCGCCGGCACTTTCGAGTTCCTGTACGAAGACGGCGAGTTCTATTTCATCGAGATGAACACCCGGATCCAGGTCGAACATCCGGTAACCGAGTCCATCACCGGAGTTGATCTGGTGCAGGAGCAGATCCGCATCGCTGCGGGCGAAAAACTGCGCTTCAAACAACGCGACATCCAGCTGCGCGGGCATTCGATCGAATGCCGCATCAACGCGGAAGACCCGTTCAAGTTCACTCCCAGCCCCGGCCGCATCACCTCGTGGCATGCCCCCGGCGGCCCCGGCGTGCGGGTCGACTCGCACGCCTACGCCGGCTACTTCGTGCCCCCGCATTACGACTCGATGATCGGCAAGCTGATCACCCACGGCGACACCCGTGAGCAGGCGCTCGCCCGCATGCGCATCGCGCTGTCGGAAATGGTGGTCGAAGGCATTTCGACCAATATTCCGCTGCACCGCGAACTGATGGCCGACGAGAAGTTCATGCAGGGCGGCACCAGCATCCACTACCTCGAAAAGCGCCTGGCGGCGCGCGAGCAGGCCCGCGGCTGAGGAGCCCCCATGCTGCGCGAAGTCACCCTGCTCGCCGACGAGGCCCATGCCGAGTCGCTCGCCGACGCCCTGCTCGAAGCCGGCGCCCTGTCGGTGTCGGTCGAAGACGCCGACGCCGATTCCGAAGCCGAACAAGCGCTGTACGGCGAACCGGGACTCGAACCGACCCGTCTCGCCTGGCGCCGCAGCCGGCTGACGATCCTGATCGACGCCGGTTTTGAGCTCGAGGCCACGCTCGACGAAGCCGCCGCCGCACTCGGCTGCCCCGTGCCCAGCGTCGACTCGCAGACCGAGGTCGAAGACACCGATTGGGTGCGCGAGACCCAGGCCCAGTTCCCGCCGACCCAGATCAGCGAACGCCTGTGGATCGTGCCGACCTGGCACGAACCGCCTGCCGCTGCCGCCATCAACATCCGGCTCGACCCGGGCGTGGCCTTTGGCACCGGCACCCACCCGACCACACGCCTGTGCCTGATGTGGCTGGACCAGTCGCTCCGGGGTGGAGAGACCCTGCTCGACTACGGCTGCGGCTCGGGCATTCTGGCGATTGCCGCCCGGAAACTCGGCGCCGGCACGGCGGTCGGCACCGACATCGACCCGCAAGCGATCGCCGCCGCCCGCATCAACGCTGCCGACAACCAGACCGAAGTCGAGTTCTTCCTGCCCGACGACTTCGGGCCAGGCCAGTTCGACGTGGTGGTAGCCAACATCCTGTCCAATCCGCTCAAGCTGCTCGCGCCCGCCCTGCTCGGCCGGGTCGCTCCCGGCGGCGCCCTGGTCTTGTCGGGCGTGCTGGAGCGCCAAGCCGACGAGGTAATTGCCGCTTACGCCGCGATCGATCCGGCGCTGCCGCTGTCGGTCTGGCGCGCCGAAGACGGCTGGGTGTGCCTGGCCGGCCGCCGCGCCTGATCGCCGAGGTATGGCCCTCGCCACTCGCTGCCCCGCCTGCCACTCTGTCTTCCGGGTTGTGGCCGACCAGCTCAAGCTGCGGGGTGGGCTGGTGCGCTGCGGCCAATGCCATACCGTTTTCGACGCGATCGGAGCGCTGACCTATCTCGACGACGCTCAGCTGCGCCAAGCGCTGGGCAGCCGCCCGGCGGCGGCCGGAAGCGACGGCAACCCGACCGCGCCGGCGCGCGAACCCGACTCCGAACCCCAAACCTGCGAACCCGCGCCTGCTCCTCCGGCCGAGCTGCCCGAGCGCGCCGCCGCGGCGATGCGCGAGCTGGCCGCCGCGCTGGAGTCGGTGCCGGCCCTGAGTTTTACACCGACTGCTGCAAGCGAGGCGGCGGCCATCGAGTCCGCTCCCAGCTTGGAGACGGAGGAAGTCGCTCCGAGCGCCGACGCGGAACTCGTTGAGGCAGAGCCGGCCGAAGCCGCCGCTCCCGAACCTGGGCCGACTGCGGCCGACGAACTCGAATCTTCACCTGCGGCTGCGCGGGAAACGACCGCGCCCGCCTCCGACTCGCCGCCGCCCGCACAAGACGCAGCCTCGGATGCCGTGCCCGCCACTCTCGCCGAACCCGAGTTTCTGCGCCGTGCAGCCCTTCAGGAACGCCGCCGCCGAAGCAGCCGCGGCTGGGCTGCGGCCAGCGTTGCGCTGGCCCTGGTGCTGGCCGTCCAGCTGCTGCTCGCCTTTCGCGCCGAGGTTCTGATGCGCTGGCCACAGGCCCAGCCCTGGCTGGTCCAGCTGTGTGAACACGCCGGCTGCAGCGTCAACTGGCCGACCCAGCCCGAACAGATCGCGGTCCTGGCGAGCGACCTGCAGGCGCTGCCCGGCACGGCGGCGCTCGAACTCAATGTCACCCTGCGCAACCGCGCACCCTACCCGCAGGCCTGGCCCGCGCTCGAACTCACGCTCAACGACACGCGCGGCCAGGTGATCGCGCGCAAGGTCGTGCTGCCCGCCGATTACCTGCCTGCGGGGCGGGCCGACCGACTCGCAGCTGGCGAAGACCTGGCGGCCAGAATCTTTCTCGAAGTGAGTGGTCCGCCTCCGGCGGGCTTTCTCGTTTACCCCTTCCACCTCTGACAACGCGCTCGCGCTCCCCTACATGTCCGTCCTGATCTGCGGTTCGGTTGCCTATGACTCGGTCATGGTGTTCCCCGGTCATTTTGCCGACCACATCCTGCCCGAGCAGGTGCACATCCTGAACGTGTCCTTCCTGGTGCCGGAGATGCGGCGCGAGTTCGGCGGCTGCGCCGGCAACATCGCGTACAGCCTCAAGCAGCTCGGCGGCGAGCCGTTGCCGATGGCCACCGTCGGCGACGACGCCCAGCCCTATCTGGACCGCCTCGATTCGCTGGCGATCGACCGCCGCTATGTGCGCCAAGTGGCCGGCACCTACACCGCCCAGGGCTTCATCACCACCGACCTCAACGCCAACCAGCTCGCCGCCTTCCACCCGGGCGCGATGAGCCAGTCGCACCTAAACACCGTGCCGCCGGACGCCGGCATCACGCTCGGCATCGTCGCCCCCGACGGCCGCGAGGCGATGGTGCAGCATGCCCAGCAGTTCGCCGAACACGGCATTCCCTTCGTCTTCGACCTCGGCCAGGCGATGCCGCTGTTCAACGGCGAAGACCTGCTGTGGTTCATCGCCCGCGCGCAATACGTCACGCTGTCGGACTATGAAGCTCGCGTGGTGTGCGAGCGCACCGGCCAGTCGCTCGAGGAACTCGCGCAAAAGGTCGAAGCCCTGATTGTCACCCTCGGGCAACACGGCTCGGACATCTACACGTCCGGCAAAAAGATCCACATCCCGGCGGTCACCGCGCGCCAGGTGGTCGACCCGGTCGGTTGCGGCGACGCTCACCGCGGCGGCCTGCTCTACGGCCTGACCCATGGCATGGACTGGGAAACCAGCGGCCGTCTGGCCTCGGTGATGGGCTCGCTCAAGGTCGAACACAGCGGCGCGCAGAACTACGTGATCGACCGCGCCGGCATCGCCGAGCGCTTCTTCGAGGGCTACGGCTTCCGTCCCTGGTAAACGCCGCCGCGACTCATTCGCTTTTAATCTCATCCATCAACGTCACAGGTCCCCCATGAAACGCAAGCTATTGGTTGTTGCCACGGTACTCGCCACCCTGGGTCTGACCGCCTGCCAGACCACCAATACCTCGGCCAACGTCTACCGCGCCGACCAGGCCCAGCGCGAGCAAATCGTTCGCATGGCAACGGTTGAAAGCGTCAAGGACGTCCTGATCGAGCAGACAGAAACCGGCCTCGGCGCCGTCTCGGGAGCGGCGCTGGGCGGCGTCGCCGGCAGCGCCATCGGCCAGGGGCGCGGCTCGGCGATCGCGGCGATCGCCGGCGCTGTCGCGGGGGGCCTGCTCGGCAACGCGGCCGAAGGCCAGCTCGGTCGTAAGAAGGGGATCGAGATCACGGTCCGACTCGACAACGGTGAAGTCCGTGCCATCGTCCAGGACGCCGACACTCTGTTCACGCCGGGCGAACGGGTCCGTCTGCTCACCCAGGGCGGCGTCACACGCGTGTCGAAGTAAAACTCGCAGCCAAACAAAAAGGGCGCTCCGGCGCCCTTTCTGTTTTCAGCGATGCGGAGCGCTCAAAGCCCCAGACGGGCCAGCACCATCAGGCCAACGTTGATCAGAACGATCAGCACGATCGGCGAGAGATCGATCCCCCCCACCGCCGGCAGAAGACGCTGGATGGGAGAGAGGAACGGCCGCACCAGGGCTGCCATCGCCGGCGCGATCGGCGCATGCGGATTCACCCACGACAGGATGGCGTGCAAGATGGTGAGCCACATCATCATGTAGAGCGCCCAGCGCAGCAGCTGCACTACCGCCGAGACCAGGACCTGCAGCAGCCCGACCGGCATGCCCAGCAACAGCAGCAAGGCCGCAAGGAAAACCGCCGCCACCAGAACTGCCGCCAGCAGCGCAGGCCACTCGACCCTGCCGCGACGCGGCACCAAACGGGCAATCGGCTGGACCAGCCAGTCAGTGAGCGCAAAAGCAAACTGCGCCAGCGGATTGCGGGCCGGCATGCCGATCCAGAACATATACGCGCGCAAAAGCAGCAAGCTGCCGAGCAAAGTGGCTGCGATATCGAGAATGAGACGAGTGATGTCTGCGAGCATGAGTCTGGCTGCCTGAGTGAATTGCATGGATTCTAGCCAGCCGCCGGCCGGCAACCGACGAAAAAAAGGGGCGCCAGAAGGCGCCCCTTGATACAAGCCGGATCCGGTTTACGGGCGGCTTCCAGTCGGGAACGGCCACGCCGCCGCCGGGTTCAGCGCCGTCTTGGCGCCGGGGGTCACCGCCGGGCTCGCCACGGGAGCGGGAGCCGGTGCCGGCGCAGCTGCCACCGGCTTTGCCACTTTCTTGGGAGCCGCAGCCTTCTTCGGAGCAGCGGGCTTCTTAGGCGCAGCCGCGGGCTTCGGAGCGGCCACCTTCTTGGGAGCAAGCGCCTTCTTCGGCGCAGCAGCCTTCTTGGCGACAGGCTTAGCTACTTTTTTTTTTGCGGCAACGGCCTTTTTCGGCGCAGCGACCTTCTTGGCGGCGGCCTTCTTCGGCGCAGCGGCCTTCTTGGCAGCAGCCTTCTTGGCGGCGGCCTTCTTCGGCGCAGCAGCCTTCTTGGCGACGGCCTTCTTCGGCGCAGCAGCCTTCTTGGCGACAGCCTTCTTCGGCGCAGCAGCCTTCTTGGCGTCGGTCTTCTTCGGCGCAGCAGCCTTCTTGGCAGCGGCCTTCTTCGGCGCAGCAGCCTTCTTGGCAGCGGCCTTCTTCGGCGCAGCAGCCTTCTTGGCGACGGCCTTCTTCGGCGCAGCGGCCTTCTTGGCGGTGGCCTTCTTGGCAACCTTCTTCACAGCGGCCTCAACTTTCTTCGCGACCTTCTTCAGTTCGGAAGCAACAGTCTTCTTGGCAGCCTTTTTCGCGGCTTTCTTGGCGGTAGCCATAAATATCTCCTTCAGAGTCTTGCGACAGGATGTGGATTCAAAACCCGGTGCGCGGCTAAGCACGACGGGCTATTCATCGGCGCATGCAGTTGCTCTGTCGCCGCGACACCCCCAGAAGAGCGTTTTGATTTCCGCTGATCCGAGCTGTGCGCGGAACGTGCAGCGCACTGACCGCTGACGCTGATGAATTCGGAACGGCGCACGCCTGCGGCGTGCGCGAACGGCGCTGCGAGAACCGCAGTGCCGTGGTAATCGAGAGGGAAGGAGCAGGTCGACGAGCCCGGAAGGGCTTGCGATTTCAGAGGGGAAGTTGTCCCGCAAGACGACTGGGTCTTGTTGTTCGCTTGTTCTGGTCGAGCGCGACTGTCAGTGGTCAATTCAGTAGTCGATCTTGAGGTGACCGAGCCAACACAACGTGCCGAATTGTCGCTTACAACATATTTGACTCGCAACAGTTTTTCATGATCGGCCACGCACTTTGTTTGATCTGCTGCACATCGCTCACACGCACGATGGTGTTCGAACGCATGGTCGACGAGCTCGCCGTGCCCAAGCTTCACTCTCAACTCGACGCGTCGCCGCTCTGTCGCGCGCAGCGGAGCGCGTTGGCATGCTTGGACACCGATGCGTTCATTCCGAGCACTCCGCGCGACACCGGCCACCACGAAGCAAGTTTTCAGCACGTCTGTCGTCGGGCATGGGCACAAGATATTGCGCCTTTCACAACGGCTGTCACCACTGATGGTGGGTGCGATCCTAGAGAAAGCGGGACCGGCTTTCAACAAAAACCAACGCAGCGCCCGCAGCGCGAACGCGACATCCAGTCTCTTCAGGCAAAGGGAAAAACCAGCTGCGGCACCGCAGCCAGCTCGTCACGCAGACGTGGCCACTCGAAAAACGGACCGGGATCGGTCTTGCGGCCGGGCGCGATATCGCTGTGGCCAACCACGGCCGCGAGCGGGTAACGCCGGGCGAGAAGCGCCAGCAAGGCGCTGGCGGCCGCGTATTGCTCGGGTTCAAAAGCGCAGAAGTCGGTGCCTTCGATTTCGATTCCGATCGAAAAATCGTTGCAGCGCTCGCGACCTCGAAAGCAGGACACGCCCGCATGCCAGGCACGCGATTCGCAGGAAACGAACTGGGTGACGACGCCGTCGCGGGCGACCAGGAAATGCGCCGAGACCCGCAGACCCGCAATTGGCTCGAAATAGGGGTGGAGCGTGGGATCGAGCCGACCGGCAAACAATGCCTCGACGAAACCGCCGCCGAACTGCCCCGGCGGCAGGCTGATGTTGTGGATCACCGCCAGCTCGGCGACGGCGCCCGCGGGTCGCGGATCGCAATGCGGCGACGGCCGCTGCTTCACACCGCTCACCCAGCCCGCCTCGTCGATAGTCCACTCCGCCTTCATCGCCCCTCCGGCGGCACCTCGCCGCAAGCGTTTCCGCTTTTCACTTCAAGCCCAGACGCTGCATCCGGTAGCGCAGCTGGCGGAACGTGATCCCCAGCAACTGCGCGGCTGCGGTGCGGTTGTAGCGGGTGCGCCCCAGAGCGGCGAGCACCGCTTCGCGTTCGAGCGCGTCGAGGTAGGCGGGCAGCGAGCTCGGTACACCATCGCTCATGGTGTAGTCGATCAGAGCAGGGGGTGGTCCGCTCGGCTCGGCCGTGCGGCTGACCGGACCTTCCGCCTCCTCGGCGAGAGTGCCCGGAGGCTCGGGATCGAGGCGAAGATCGATCTCGCCGTCGGGCAGCATCAAGTCATCGGCCATCAGGACGTCGTCGCCCGCCAGGGCCACCGCCCGCTCGAGGATGTTCTCGAGTTCGCGCACGTTGCCGGGGAAGGCGTACGCCGCCAAACGCATTGCCGCCGCCGGCGACAGCCGCGCCGACGGCAGACCGACGCGCCGGGCGACGCGAGCGAGGATGGTCGCCGCCAGCGGCAGCACATCCTCGAGCCGCTCGCGCAGCGAGGGCATGCGCAACTCGATCACGTTGAGCCGGTAATACAAGTCCTGGCGGAAGCGCCCCGCGGCCACCAGCCGCTGCAGATCCTGGTGGGTAGCGCTGATCAAGCGCACGTCGACCGGCTCTTCGCTCGCGCTGCCGACCTTGCGGACACGCCGCTCCTGGATCGCGCGCAGCAGCTTGACCTGCATCGCAAGCGGCAGCTCGCCCACCTCATCGAGGAACAACGTACCGCCCGCGGCCGCCTGGAAGAATCCGTCGCGGTCGCGGTCGGCCCCGGTGAATGCGCCTTTGCGATAGCCGAAGAACTCGGCCTCCATCAGCGCTTCGGGGATCGCGCCGCAGTTGACGGCGACAAAGGCTTGGCAAGCGCGCGGACCGGCGTCGTGGATCGCATGGGCCGCCACTTCCTTGCCGGTGCCGGACTCGCCGTAGATCGCCACCGGCGCCATGCTGCGCGCCAGGCGGGGAATCATGCCCCGCACCTGTGTCATCGCCGCCGACGCGCCGATCAGACGTGCGAGCGCCTCGGCTTCAGTTGGCGACGCGACCGGCGCGAATCCAGGCGGCATCACCACCGAGCGGACCAGGGCACGCAACTGCTCGAGATCGACCGGCTTGGTGAGGTAGTCGAAAGCTCCCGACTTGAGCGCGGCCACTGCGTTTTCGGCGCTGCCGTAGGCCGTGATCACCGCCACCGGAACCCCGGCCGCGGTGGCGTCGCGCACGAAATCGAGACCACTGCCGTCGGGCAGACGCATATCGGTCAGCGCTAGCGAATAGCGGCCCTGGGCCAGCCGGGCACGCCCTGCGCCCACCGATTCGGCGGTATCGACGTCGAGCCCCAGCCGCACCAGCGCCAGCGCCAGCAGTTCGCGCAAGTCGGCTTCGTCGTCGACGACCAGAACCGCCGGCGTGCGGCGCGGAAACGTTTCGGCCGGTCCTTTGTAAGTCTCGGTCATAGCGGTTGCATGTTATCGGCCTCGAGCCGCGGCACTGAAGCCGGAGCAAAGCGGACTACGAAACCCTCGAGCCTTGCGGCCGCGCCCTCGACCTGACGCGCGCCGTGGGCCAGCTGAGCGCCGTTGGTTTCGCAGAATTCGCGCGCCAGGAACAGCCCCAAGCCAGTGCCTTCGGCGCGCGTCGTATAAAACGGCTCGAACAAGGCCGAGCTCGTCGCCCGATCAAGCCCGGGACCGTCGTCGAAGACCCAGAGTTCGACCTCGCCCTCCTCGTTGCGCTCGATCAGGATTCGCACCGCTCCGTCCTGCTGCGAGGCATAACGCAGCGCGTTGTCGATCAGGTTGTATAGAACCTGGCGCAGGTGCGAGGGCTCGAACTTGACCGTCAGGTTCGGCCGCACCTGGCACAGCACGCGACCGGCGATCTGGCCGCGTTCGCGTTCGAAGTCGGACAACCAGGACGACACGAAAACGCCAAGGTCGAACTCGTCAGCCGCCGGCGGCTCGCGCCTTGCCACCCGCAACACGTCTTCGATCAGGCCGTTGAGCCGGCGCGTGTTCTCGCGCACGATCTCGGCCAGGCGGCGCTGCACGGGGTCTGCGCTGTCTTCAGCCATCAGCTGGCCCGCCTGGCTAATCGCCGCCAGCGGATTGCGGATCTCGTGCGCGATCGACGCAGTGAGCCGACCCATCGCTGCGAGCTTGAGCTGCTGGGCACGGTCTTCGACCTCGCGCAAGTCCTGCAGAAAGATCAGAAACTCGTCGGTTTCGGCCGCCGCCGGCTGCACGAAACGCGCCCGCAGCCGGCCGCCGCCTGCGCCGCGCGGCGCCGCCTGATCGAGCGGGCGGCTGATAACAACGCTGGCCGAGGCGGGAGAGACCTTGCCGGGTTCGCTCGGCGCGTTCCAGCGCTCGAAGGCCTGGGCCAGCTCATGGGTGTTACTCAGCTCGGCCAGATAACGACCGGTGAGTTGTCCATCGGCGGGCAGTCCGAACATGCGCCGCGCCGCCAGGTTGTTGGCTTTCACCCGCCCGGCGTGGTTGACGACAATCACGCCCTGATCGAGCTGGGCGATCACCAGGCGGTTGATGGCAAGCTGGCCGCGCAGATCGCGATCACGCTCCGACACCAGCTGTTCCTGCCCTGCCAGCCGCGCGCTCAACCACTGCAGCAGCGCAGTCACACCGAACAGGACAGCCCCGAAGACGCCGGCCTGATACAGCATCGATTCGTGGCCGGATGTCCGCAACATGCGCAGCGCAGCGTCGAACAGGATGACGAGCACGGCCAGCGAACACAGGAAAAACACCAGTACCCGCGGCAATAACAGCGAAGCACCGGCCAGCGGCAGCAGGTAGAGAATGGCGTAGCCGCCAGCCAGCCCCCCGCCGCTCACCACCAGTGCCGAAATCAGCACCATGTCCAGCATCAGCTGGCCCAGGATCTGCGCGAAGAACCGCCACTGCACCATCGCGGCCACCACGGAGAACCCCGTGGCAAACGCGAAATACGCGGCCGCGATCAGGAACAGGCGCTGGTTGTCGGCGGCACCGAGGCTCGTACTCAGCGTCCCCAGCATCAGCAGCAGGGCGCTGGCGATCAGGACGCGGGTAGCAGCGAAGTAGCGGAGTGTCCGCCAGGCGGGCGGAGTATCGGTCGCCGCGGAACGGTTCCCGTCCATGCGCTAGGCGCGCGGACCCGTCAGGCGGTGTTCCTCGCAGCAGTAGAACTCGCCGCCGCTGGTGAGCGCCTCGCTGCGCGGCAGATGCACGCCGCATTGCGAACAGCGAACCATTTGTTCGGGGTCGCCCGCCGGCGGCTGGCGTGTCGGCGCTCCGGCCTGCGCTCCCAGCTGCTTGACCCGCACCCAGCGCCACGCGATGTAGGCGGCCAGGCCGAGCAGGACGAAAAAGAGGAGTCGACCCATCACACCCGGTGCAGAAGCACTTCAATCACGAAGCGATAACCGACGTAAGCGAGCATCAGGATCGCGAACCCGGTGAGTGTCCAGCGCAAGGCGGTGCGCCCGCGCCAGCCGAAAATCATGCGGCCCAATAGTAGACCGGCAAAAACCACCCACGCTGCCAGGGCGAGCAGGGTTTTGTGATCGGCACGCAGCGGCTTGCCGAAGATTTCTTCGGAGAAGAATCCGCCCGTGATCAGGGTCAGACTCAGCATCACGAAACCGGCGCCAATCAGGCGGAACAGGACCCGCTCCATGGCCATCAGCGACGGCAGACGGTCAATAAAACTGAAGGCCCCCGCCTCGCCCACGGCTTCGCTGCGCAGGCGGCGATCCATCGCGGCCATCAGCAGTGCCTGCAACGCAGCGATCGTGAGCAAGCTGTAAGCAAGGATCGCCATCAGGAGGTGGGCGCGGAAAAGCGGTGTGGCACTCGACTCCGGCAGGATCGACCCCGGGAAAACCGCCGGCAGGACCGCGGCGACCGCGGTCAAGGGCAAGACCAGGGCGAGCAGGCCTTGGATCCGAGCGAAGAAACTTTCGAGCCAGAGGATGAGTGCGGTCAGCCACAGAGTGACCGACAGCGCCATGGCAAACCCGAAGCGGAGGTGCTCCGGCACAAAAGCCACCTGGGCGATCAAGGTCGCGTGTAATGCCAGCGCCAGCGCCAGCGCGGGCGAAACCCAGCGCGGCGGCCGGATTTCGTCAGTCCGAAGGCTTGCGAAGATGCGCCATGCGGCAGAGCCGTACAGCGCGGCGGTAGCGCCGTAGAATAGAGCGATCAGGCCTGAATGCATGCGAGATTTATACCATGCAGGACGGTCATCATCTTCGGCCTTTCTCCCATGCTTGACTCCCTTACTCAACGTCTTTCGCGCGTCGTCAAACAGATGCGAGGTCAGGCACGCCTGACCGAGGCCAACACGCAGGACATGCTGCGCGAAGTGCGCATCGCCCTGCTCGAGGCCGACGTCGCCCTGCCCGTGGTGCGCGACCTGATCGCCCGCGTCAAGGATCGCGCGATGGGCGAGGAAGTCGCCGGCAGTCTCACCCCCGGCCAGGCGCTGGTCGGCGTGGTCCAGCGCGAGCTGACCCAGCTCATCGGCGGCGACCTGCCGCCCGAGCAATGCGAGCTCAACTTCGCGACGCAACCGCCAGCAATTTTCCTGCTCGCCGGCCTGCAGGGCGCGGGCAAGACCACCACCGCCGGCAAGCTGGCGAAGTGGCTCGGCGAGAACAAGAAGAAGAAGGTGCTGGCGGTCTCGACCGACGTCTACCGCCCGGCGGCTATCGAGCAGTTGAAGACGGTTGCCGCCCAGGCCGGCGCCGAGTTTTTCCCGAGCGCCGTCGGCGACAAGCCGACCGACATCGCCGCGCGCGCGCTCGATCACGCCAAACGCCATTTCTTCGATGTGCTGATCGTCGACACCGCCGGCCGCCTGGCGATCGACGAAGCGATGATGACCGAGGTCGCTGCGCTCGAGGCGCAGCTGAATCCGATCGAGACTCTGTTCGTGGTCGACGCCATGCTCGGCCAGGACGCGGTCAACACTGCCAAGGCTTTCAGCGAGCGACTGCCGTTGACGGGTGTGATCCTGACCAAGCTCGACGGCGATTCGCGCGGCGGCGCGGCGCTATCGGTGCGGCAGATCACCGGCAAGCCGATCAAGTTCGTCGGCGTCGGCGAGAAGCTTTCCGGCTTCGAGCGCTTCGACCCCGAAAGCATGGCCGGGCGCATCCTCGGCATGGGCGACATCGTGTCGCTGGTCGAAGACGTCAAGAAGGCGATCGACGTCGAAGAAGCGCAGAAGCTCGCGGCCAAGATCAAGTCGGGCGATCGCTTCGACCTCAACGACTTCAAGAACCAGATCGGCCAGATGAAAAAGATGGGCGGTCTGTCAGGCCTGGTCGACAAGCTGCCGGCGCAGTTCGCCGCGGCCGCCGGCAAGGTCAACGACGCCGACGCCGACAAATCGATCCGCCGCACCGAAGGCATCATCAACTCGATGACCCCAGCGGAGCGCAGCAAACCTGAACTCATCAAGGCCAGCCGCAAGCGCCGCATCGCCGCCGGCGCCGGGGTGCCGGTGCAAGAGGTCAACCGCCTGCTCAATCAGTTCGAGCAGATGCAGACCATGATGAAGCAGATGAAAAAGGGCGGCATGGCCAAGATGATGCGCGCCATGGGCGGCATGGGCGGGCTGCGCGGCCTGCCCGGCATGAAGCGCTAGGCCGGCGTGCCGCACGCCGTCCGCATCATCGGCATCGACCCGGGGCTCAACCGCACGGGTTTCGGCGTGATCGAGGCCCGGGGTGATCACCTGTCGTGCCTGCGCGCCGGCGTGATCCGGGTGCCGACGGGAGACTTGGGCGAGCGGCTCGGCTTCATCCTGCACGAACTCGGCGCCGTGATCCGCGACACGCGACCGGCGCGCGCCTCGGTCGAAAAGGTGTTTGTCAACGTCAACCCGCAATCGACTCTGCTGCTGGGCCAAGCGCGCGGCGCGGCGATCTGCGCGGCCGTGGCCGCCGGCCTGCCGGTGCACGAGTACACCCCGGCCGAAGTCAAACAAGCGGTGGTCGGCAGCGGCCGCGCCACCAAGGAACAAGTTCAGCTGATGATGATGCGCCTGCTCGCGCTCGCCGAGCCGCCGCAAGCCGACGCCGCCGACGCGCTCGCCTGCGCGGTGTGCAACGCGCATTCCTCGCGGCTGATGACGGTGCTCGACCTGCCACACGGCGCGGTGCGCAGCGGCAAGGCGGCGGGCCGAACCCGCGGTTCCGGCGCCCGGCGCGCCTGGACCACCAAGCTCGGAGGAGCGCAGTGATAGGACGGATCGAGGGGCGGCTGCTCGAGAAAAACCCGCCGCAAGTCCTGGTCGACGCTCATGGCGTGGGCTACGAAATCGACGTGCCGATGAGCACCTTCTACAACCTGCCGCCCGCGGGCGACCAGGTCGCCCTGCTCACCCACCTGGTGGTGCGGGAGGACGCCCAACTGCTCTACGGTTTCCTGACTAGCGCCGAACGCTCCGCGTTCCGCCAGCTGATCAAGGTCAGCGGGATCGGCGCCCGCACCGCGCTGTCGGTGCTCTCGGGCATGAACGTCAGCGAACTGGCGCAGGCGGTCACGCGCCAGGAAATGGGGCGGCTGACCAAGGTGCCCGGCATCGGCAAGAAAACCGCCGAGCGCCTGCTGCTCGAACTCAAGGGCAAACTCGGCGCCGACATCGGCGCCGCCGGCGGCCCGGTCTCGGATACCCAGGCCGACATCATCAACGCCCTGCTTGCGCTCGGCTACAACGAACGCGAAGCGGCGGCGGCGGTGAAGGCCGTGCCGGAAGGCACGGGGGTCTCTGATGGCATCCGTCACGCGCTCAAGTCACTCGCCAAACCCTGAGGCCCCCGATGGTCAATACCGAAAGACTGGTCACGGCCGACGCCGCCTCTCCCAACGAAGAAGCGGTCGAACGCGCCCTGCGCCCGCAGCGCCTGGCCGATTACGTCGGCCAGCCCAAGGTGCGCGAACAGCTCGAGATCTTCATCGCCGCCGCCCGCGGCCGTCAGGAGTCGCTCGACCACGTCCTGCTGTTCGGTCCGCCGGGCCTAGGCAAGACCACCCTGGCACACATCGTCTCGCGCGAGATGGGAGTCAACCTGCGCCAGACTTCGGGCCCGGTGCTCGAGCGCCCAGGCGATCTCGCCGCGCTGCTGACCAACCTCGAAAAAAACGACGTCCTGTTCATCGACGAGATCCACCGCCTTTCGCCGGTGGTCGAAGAGATCCTCTACCCCGCGCTCGAGGACTTCCAGATCGACATCATGATCGGCGAAGGCCCGGCCGCGCGCTCGATCAAACTCGACCTGCCGCCCTCCACCCTGGTCGGCGCGACGACCCGCGCCGGCATGTTGACCAACCCGCTGCGTGACCGCTTCGGCATCGTCGCCCGGCTCGAGTTTTATTCGACCGAAGACCTCTCGCACATCGTGGCGCGCTCGGCCAAGCTGCTTAACGTGACGATGGACGACGAAGGCGCTCTTGAAATCGCGCGCCGCAGCCGCGGCACGCCGCGTATCGCCAACCGCCTGCTGCGACGGGTGCGCGACTACGCCGAAGTCAAACACGGCGGCCAGGTGACGCGCAGCGTGGCCGACGCCGCGCTGGCGATGCTCGAGGTCGACCGTCTGGGGCTCGACCTGATCGACCGCAAGCTGCTGCTCGCGGTGATCGAGAAATTCGGCGGCGGCCCGGTCGGAATCGACAACTTGGCCGCCGCAGTGGGCGAAGAACGCGACACACTAGAAGACGTGGTCGAGCCCTACCTGATCATGCAAGGCCACCTGCAGCGCACCCCGCGCGGGCGGATCGCCACGCCTTCGGCCTACGCCCACTTCGGCTTCTCGACGCCGGCACGCAACGGCAACACCGACCTGTTCTGACCGTGCCTGTCCAAAAAAACGCGGCCCGAAGGCCGCGTTTTTTGCTTCTGCGGGTTTGGTCCTCAGTCGAACTTGAACACGAAGGTCTGCTCGGCAACGATCGCTTGTCCTGTCGCCTGGCATTTGTAACGAGACACATGCCGTTGCAGGAAACGGTCGGCAACGCGCGCCGGTTCGGTCTTCGAGGACACCACCGTGGCGTCGCTCACGTTGCCGGAGCCGTCGATGTTGATGCGCACCGTGACCTCGCCGTTGATGGTGTCGATCTTGAGTTCGCGCAACATGCGGCCGGCGTTGGGAGCTTCGACGTTAGAACAGACCACGCCAACCTGCTGGATCGCAGGCTTGGCCGGAGGTGCCGGCGGCGCCGCCACCGGCGGTGCCGTGGCCGGCCCGGTGGCCCCGACGGTTCCCACCGCCGGGGCGTTTTCGCCCGCACCTTCGACCGCTGGAATCATGGCTGGCGGCGGCGGAGTTGGCGTGGGCGGTGCCGGCGTGGCTGACGGCGGAATGATCTTCTTCACCTCGGGCGGAGGCGGGGGGGGCGGGGGCGGCGGGGGCGGAGGCGGAACGTCGACCACTTTCATGATCTTTTTTTCCGCTTCCTTCAGCACCTTCTGCATGTCGACTTGCGAAATGGCGTAGGCGATGCCTGCCGCCAGCGCAGCCGACAGGCCGATGGCGGCGGGCATGGGAATGCGCCGGCCTCCGGTCTCCTGCTCATAGGTGGCCCATAGCGCGCCCGGGCGCTTCGAGCCTTGCTTGGCTGACACGGTGGTGGACCTCCGCGTCAGGTGTTGGCCGTAGCCAGGGCGATCGCCACCACGCCGGCCTCGCGCACGATGTCCATCACGCGCACGATGTTGTCGTAGGGCGTGAGTTTGTCGCCGGCGATCACCACGTCGACCTTCTTGTCGCTGAGCAGGCTGCGCAGGTGGGCAATCAAGGGCTCGCGCTCGATCGGCTGGGCGTCCAAGGTGATGGTGCCGTCCTTGCTGACGCCGATCGTGACCTTGATGGTCTCGATCTGCTGGGCCGTCGAGGCCTTGGGCAGGTCGAGCGTGATGCCGGCGCTCTGAATCATCTTCAGAGTCGCGAGGATGAAAAACACGAGGAGGAACATCATGATGTCGATCATCGGAATGACCTCGATCCGTGCCTTTTCCTCATGGCCAAAATAATGCGAACGAGCGGACATGCAGCCTCCTTGTCAGGCAGCGAATACTGACGGAACAGGGAAGCTGCTCAGGCCGCGTAGCGGTCGATCAGCATGGCCTTGATCAGGTCGAGCTGGTTGACCACGAGGCGGATGCGCTTGGTGAAGTAGTTGAGCGGCACCACGCAGACGATCGCGATCGACAGGCCGATCGCGGTGGCGATCAGGGCGTGGGCGATGCCGCCGGTCACTCCGCTGGGGTTCGACACGCCGGCCGCGCCCAAGACGTTGAACGACTCGATCATGCCGATGATGGTGCCCAGAAGGCCCAGCAGCGGACCGAGGGTGACCGCGGTGTCGAGCATCCACAGGTTGCGGTCGAGCTTGGGCAGCTGGAACATGATCGATTCGTCGAGCTTTCGTTCGAGCTCTTCGCTGGTCTGACCCTTGTTCTCGAGCGCGGTCTTGACCAGCTCGCCCTGGAAGGTGTTGGCGTAATGCTTGGCGACTTTTTCGCCGTCGACCGTGTCGCCCCGTTTGACCCGCAGCAGGTCGTATTCAAGGCTCAGGCCGTTCTTGATGGTCTTGGAGAGGTAGACGGCTCGCTCGATGACAATAGCCAAGCCGATGATGAACACGCAGCCCATGAGGGGCAGAAGGCCCCAAGAGTCCTTGGACCACTGGACGAGAGTATCGAACATGAGGCAAAACCCGCAGAGAAGGGAAGAGGTGCGCAGGATATCAGCAACCGCAGCGCGATGTAGGTGTTAACACCCTAGCGGCGATCAAAATTTTTCATCCTTTCGCTCTGACGGCAGGACATGCCCACTGACCGATCTGCTGCAGAGCACCCGCTCCCGGAGGCAGGCCTGCGCCCCGAACTCTCAGTCCGGATCCCTGCATCGCAATCGCCCTTCTTGCGAAGAAAAAAAGCCCGCGCAAGCGCGGGCTTTTGAAAGAAGACCGGTCGATTTCAGCGGAACTTGTACATCACGGTCCCGTAGAAGAAGCGGCCGCGGTTGTTATAGAGCTCCGCGAAACCCATCTGCGTATACGCGTTGCTGGTCGCGTTGGTCCGGCTGAACGGCGGCTGACGGTCGAACAGGTTCTTGATGCCCAGGACCACTTGCAGGCTCTTGATTCCGGTGTATCCCGTCTGAATATCCACTTCCGTGTACGAAGCGACACGGCGCGTCGACGAGTTGATCGTGGACGGCTCGTCGGAATCATAGAAGCCAGCGACCGTACGCACCAAGGTACTGAACGCCCACGGTCCGGTTTCCGCCACCGCCGAGAACGAATTGCGCCAACGCGGAGTCGCGTAGGTACCGTTGTCGTTTTCCCAGCCCGTCCCATCCTTGAAGGTCTTGTTATCAAAGTAGTACGTGACAAAATCGCGCAGGGTCAGCGTTCCAAGCGCGGTTCCACGGAAAGTCAGACGGGCGTCGAGGTCGATCCCCGAGACCTCCTGCTTGGCAAAGTTCTGCAGGTTCGTATAGATCAGATAACGGCCCTGCTCGCGCACGAACTTACCTTGCTGGATCGCCTCCAGAATCGTCGGAGAATCGATCACGTCTTCCTTCTGGATCTTCCAGTAGTCAAGACTGGCGCTCAGAGGTCCGACGTCGCCGACGATACCGAAGTTGTAAGTCTTGGCCGTTTCCGACTTGAGGTCGGGGTTCGATCCATTCACCTGGTAGGCGGGAATATTGCAGTCCGCCGGTTGACCCAAGCCGACGCATTCCGCCGGATCCTCGATCGTGATCGCACCTTGCTCTTGCGCACCGTAGAGTTGCTTAAGAACGGGCGCACGGAAGCTCTCCGTGTACGAGCCGCGGAACATCAAGTTTTTCGTCGCGTTCCACTTGAGGCCGACCTTCGGGCTGACCTTGCTCTCGTTCTCGTAATGGTCGTAGCGGGCCGCCACGCTCGCTTCCACGTTTTTGACCACGGGAATCGCCAACTCGCCGAAAAGCGCGTAGACGTTGCGCGAAGCGTCGACCGCCGACTGCGCAATGCTGCCGACGACCAAACCCTGCTGCGTGAGTTCATCAGGGGTGTCTTTCAGTTCTTCGCGCCAGAAACTGCCACCCACCGCGTACAGCACCGGACCCGCCGGCAGGTTGAAGGCCTCCCCTCCCGCCTGCAGATTGGCCGAGGTCAGGGTGGACTTGCCTTCGCGCACCGGATTGACCTTGAGACTCTCCACAAACGCGGGGTCGTTGGTCATGACCGTCGGATTCAAGAGGCCCGACGCAGTGGCCACCGACCACTTGTTGGCATCGAAGTAATTCGAGTCCTTATTGGTGACCTTGCTTTCGCCGTAGTTCACGTAGAACTTCCAGTCCAGACCGAAATTCGAGCCTTCCAGACCGGTGGCCAGGTTGAGCAAAGTCCCCTTGCGCTCCGTGGTACGCGGGCCACCCTGCATAAAGCGGCCGGCGATGATCACCGATTGTCCCGCCGGATCGGCTTCGAAGTCAGCATTGGCACGCATGCTGTCCGGAATTCCCGCTTTCCACGGCACCAGGAAATAGTCCGGAACCGGATGCGCTTCGAAGGTGTTCTTGGATTCCGAATACACCACATCCGCAAACGCCGTCATCGTCGGCGTCAGCTGCACCGTCCCGGTCAGCATGCCGCTGTAGCGCTCCGCGCCGTTGTAAGCGGTCAGCAGGCTGGCGTTGAAGTCGTAGCGGCAGCGGCCGCTCGGGTTCTGGTCCGCCACCGAGCAGTCGGTGTACGGAATATTGGCGAAGTTGCCGGTCGCCGGATTCAGAATGTTGCCGGCCGGAGAAAAACCGCTACGACCATCCGAACTGCCGAAACGGCGGTAGTCGACGCTGCGGGAAATGTCCCGGTCCTTCCGGTAGATCGGATCGCGCTTGAAGTAATCGATCCCGCCGAAGATATTGAACTTGTCCTTGCTCAAATCGCCGAAACCGAAAGCCAGACCCGCCGAATATTCCTTGCCGTCGCGGTAAGCCGACTCACCAAAACCGGCGCGCGCCTCGATTCCCTGATAATCGCGCCGGGTGATGATGTTGAAAACACCCGCGACCGCGTCAGCGCCGTAAATCGCCGAACCGCCATCTTTCAGGATTTCGATGCGCTCGATCGCGCTGATCGGAATGGTATTGATGTCCACGGCCGCGCCTGCGCCCGAGGAGTCGTACAAAGCGTTCACCGGCAGCCGGCGGCCGTTCAGCAACACCAGCACGTTGCCGTCGGACAAGCCACGCATGTTGACGCTCGCCGTGCCCGACCCGGCCGGCGAGTTGGACGCCAGTTCGCCTTGGTCGAAGATGTCAACCGACGGGATGTTCCGAATGAACTCGTTGAGGTTGGTCGCGCCGGTGCGCTCGATTTCCTTCTTGGTATAGATTTCCACCGGCTGCGCCGTTTCGGCCTCTACCCGTTTAATTGCCGACCCGGTGATTTCCACGCGGTCGAGCTTCTGTGCGGGTACAGGTGTCTGCCCCCGCGCCGGGCCCGCGACGACCATCGCGCAGGCCAGGCCACCAAACGCCACGGCGATACCTCGAGCCAAAGGCTTGATTTCAAACATGTAGGAACCCCCCCTGAAGGATCGAAAAGTGACCGCCGCTCTCGCGTCTGACTAACCGAGCGGCTAAGGCTGCGGCGTTCAGACCTGACCGTGCGAGGCAGCGAACGTTAGGGATTCTGTTAGGGAGGGTTCACCCTGACAACGAATCCTCCGAGTTAATGGGGGGCGCTGTTGTATTTCACGCAAATGACAAGCTCGAGCATTGTTGTCTCGGTGTCGACAGCCCGCAGTCGACATCGCGGACTCGCCGATTCACCGCCAGACAGAACGAAAAAAGCCCGCGGCGCACGCCGCGGGCTTTCGATTGGAACGAGCAAAGACGCTACTTGAACTTGTAGGCCACCGTACCGTAGAAGAAGCGGCCGCGGTTGGTGTAAAGCTCGGCAAAGCCCATCTGCGAATAGCCGTTGCTCGAAGCGTTGACCAGACTGAAAGGCGGCATCCGGTCGAACAGGTTCTTGATGCCGAGGGTCAGTTGAAGGTTCTTGATCCCGGTGTAACCCCCTTGGAGATCGACCTCGCTGTGCGATGCCACTCGCTTCGTGCCCGGCTTGACGGGCGCCGCCGCGGTCTGGTCGTAGAAGCCGGAGGTCGTGCGCAGACCCGTGCTCACGGCCCACGGTCCGCTTTCGGCCGTCACGACCAGAGTGTTGCGCCAGCGCGGCATCGCATACATGCCGTTGTCGTCTTCCCAAGGAGCGTCGGCCGCGTCGCGCGTCTTGTTCGTGAAGTAGTAGGTCACGAAGTCGCGCACGGTCACGTTGCCAATCGCAGTCCGGCGGAAGCTCAGCTTGCCGTCGAAGTCCAGGCCGCTGACTTCCTGCTGCGCGTAGTTCAGCAAGTTGGTGTAGACATAGAGCTGGCCGTTGACGCGGCTGTAACGGCCATCCTCAAGCGCCTGTGCGATCGAGGGGCTAGAGATCACGTCGTCCTTGTTGATGCGCCACCAGTCCAGGCTGCCGGAAAACACTCCCAGGTCGACCACGGCCCCGATGTTGAAAGTCTTGGCCGTCTCGGGCTTGTGGTTGGCGTTCGAACCATTGACCTGGTAGGCCGGCAGGTTGCAGCCCGATGCCTGCCCGAACACCGCGCATTCCTCGGCCGAGTTGAGAGTGATCGCCCCCTGCTCGACGCCACCGTAAAGCTGCTT
>JAEZVV010000144.1 GCA_023443095.1 Pseudomonadota bacterium | reverse complement strand
GGCGATCTCCTCGCGGCCACGTTCGTCGTTGCCGTCGTTGAGAAGATCGGCGGCGAGTTTGAGATGTTGCTGGGCGGCGCTACGTGCCGCCGGAGATCCGGGCGGGATGGGCTCGGGTTTGCTGTCGTCGACCGGCGCCGCTGGCGCGGCAGCGGCCGGAGCGGGAGCGGGGGGAGCCGCAGTCTGGCAGGCGGCCAGCAGCGCAGAGCAGAACAGGACAGACAGTCGGGTCTTCATCGGCGTGCCTCCCGGTCCGCGCGCACCGGCGCCGAACCAAGCGGAGATCATAGGGCCGGCGGCCGCGCTTGCGACAGGATCCGTCCTACATCTGGCGGAACAAGTGGGTGTAGGTGTCGGAAACCAACAGGGCGTCGCTGCGGTTCTTGAGCCTGACCAGCAGGCGGCCGCGAAAGTCGCGAGTGGCGCCGGCGATGGCGGCGACGTTGACCAGGGTCGAGCGGTGGATCTGCCAGAACTGTTGCGGGTCGAGCTCGTCGACGAGTTCCTTGAGCGATTTGCGGATCAGGGCTTCGCCGTCGCCGAGGACAACCCGGGTGTACTTGTTGTCGGCCTGGAAATACGCGACCTCCTCGACCGTGATCAGCTTGAGGTTCTGGCCGACGGAGGCGTTGATCCAGCGCAGGTAGGTCGGCGACTTGGCCGCTGCGCTTGGAAGGACCGAGTCGACCCGCAGCGGCGCCTGACCGATGCGGTTGCGCACCCGGGTGAGCGCGGTGTGCAGGCGAGCGGCCGACAGCGGCTTGAGGATGTAGTCGACCGCGCCGTGGTCGAAGGCGGCCACGGCATGCTGGTCGTAGGCGGTGACGAAGACCACGTGGCAGCGGCCGCTGGCCTGGCGCGCGACTTCGATTCCGGTAGCGCCGGGCATTTCGATGTCGAGGAACAAGACGTCGGGCTGGGTCTCGTCGAGCAGGCGCAGGGCGGCGATGCCGTCGCCCGCCTGGCCGACGATGTCGAGCTCGGGCCAGAGCTGGCCGATCTGCTCGACCAGCTGTTCGCGCAGGATGGCTTCGTCTTCGGCGACGACGGCCGTGGCATGGGTCATGAATCGGTGTCCACCGTGATCGTGATCCGGGTCAAGTCGCCGGTTTCCTGGCAATCGAGCGCGGCTTGTGCGCCATACAGCCCGGCCAGGCGCTCGCGGACGCGGTCCAGCGTCTCGTCACCCTGGCACAGACCGGTGCGGCGGATGTCGAGTCCGACCTGCAGGCGCGGGCCATCGCTGGCGGCGCGGAGGCTGACCGCCGTCGGCGTTCCCGTGCGCAGCGCCCGCTGCAGCAGGGGCAGCAGCAGCATGGGCGCGAAGCGCCGCCCGGCCAGGGCTTCGGGCAGGTCGAGCTGCAGTTGCGGGGCGCCGTCGTTGAGGCTGGCCAGGACATGGCCGTAAGCGGCGATCAGGGCGAACTCGTCGGCCAGAGTCGAGCCCGATTCGCGCAGACGCGGCAGGGCGACTCGCAGATAACCGATCAGGCGGTCGAGCGTGGCAGCCGCCAGCGGCGGATCGCGCCGGTACAGGGCTTCGACTGCGACCAGACAGTCGAACAGGAACTGTGGCTCGACCTGGGCCTGCATGGCCGCCAGGCGCGACTCGAACATGCGTCGCGACAGGGCGGCCCGCTCGGCCGCCGCCGCATCGAGTGCGGCGCGGGTCAGGCTGCGCCGGCGGCCGACCTCGATCGTGGCAAACACCAGGCCGGCGATGACGGCGATATCGAGAGTGTCGACCAAGGCCTCGAAAAGCCGGGGCGGCGGCGCTTCGCCCTTGGCCTTCATGGCCGCGAGATAACCGGCGCGGGCGCCGAACCAGTCCGTCAGCAGCGGCAGCAGCAGGGCGGCGAGCAGCGAGCCGGCAAGCAGCGCGAGCAGCAGCCGCCAGCGCCGAGCCAGGCGTCGGTCGTCGCCGGCGTCGGCGATCACCCAGGCGGAGAGCATCACGAAAACGATCCAGGCCTGCAGGGAAAAGCGGGTGAAGAATGCCCATGCCAGTCCGGTGTGCTGGGCGGTGTTCTGCAGCCATTCGGCGTTGAGCACGGTGAAGGCGGCGGTCAGGCCCAGGCCGATCAGCCAGACCCGGCGGTTGGCATGGCGCAGGGCGTACCAGGCCGTGCCCAGCCAACCCGTGTCGGGCTTGGGCGACGGTGCGAGCACGGCACTCATGGGCAGGCCTCCTGCGCCGGGAGCAAGGGCAGGCGGACTTCGGCGCGGACCCCGCGTGGTGACACCGCGGCCAGACTCAGGCCGGCGCGCTCGCCATGCAGCGCGGCCAGCCGGGCCCGGGTGTTGGCCAGGCCGACGCCGCTGCCGCCGCTGGCGGAAAACCCGGCGCCGTCGTCTTCGACCCACAGGACCAGGGTCTCGTTTTCTGCACGAGCGCCGATCTGGATCGTGCCGCCGGCAAGCAGAGGCGAGAGCCCGTGTTTGATCGCGTTTTCGACCAGGGTCGGAAGGACGAGCGGCGGCACCCGGGCTGACATCAGTTCGGGCGGGGCCTGGATCGAAAAGCCGAGGCGCTCGCCCATGCGCATCTTGAGAATCGACAGGAAAGCGCCGACCAGCTCGAGTTCGCGGCCCAGGGTCGAGCCGTTTTCCCGCATCAGGGGCAGCGCCGCCCGCAGGTATTCGATCAGGCTGACGAGCATTTCGCGGCCGCGTTCGGGAGTCGTCTCGTACAGACGCTTGACGTTGGCCAGGGTGTTGAAAAGAAAGTGCGGTTCGATCTGAGCATTGAGCGCCGCGAGCTGGGCTTCGCAGCGCTGCGCTTCGAGTTCGTCGCGCTCGCGTCGGGCCTGGGCGAGCAGTCGGCGGCTGGCGGCGTCGGCGCGCGCCTGCCAGAACATGATGCAGGCGAGGCCGCCGATGAACCACCAGAGGCCGACGACGGTGAAGTAGTAGCCAAGATTTCCGGTCTTAATTGGGGCGTCGACGGCCCAGACCCGCACCGCCATCGACGCGACGGCAGCCAGGCCGAGCAGGGGCAGGCCGGCCGCGAGGGTGGTGCGCAGGGACCAGTGCCGCATTGCGGCCAGGCCCTGGATCAGTGCCAGGGTGAGGAGGATCAGGTAGGCGCTGATCAGGTTCTGGCGCAGGAAGCGGACCAGGGCCAGGGTCGAGTCGAACGCGTCGCCCGTGCCGTACAGATAGAACCAGGGCGCGCGCGAAGCGACCAGCAGCAACACGAAATAAAAAGCCGCCGCCACCATGCGCAGGTTCAGGACTCGAACCACGGCGTCGAGGAAAACCTCGCGGGCCGCGTCGCTAGCAGCGTCGGCCCGCGCGGGAAGGGGAGCAGCGCTCATGGGGCGGATTCTGGGGCGGCGACGGAGGGCTCGACAAGCCCTTGCGACGAATCGGCGCGCGGCATGCGTGAATGCGGTGCTGGTGCGACAGGGCAGCCGACGGGGCGCCACTTATAATGGCGCCATGGCTCAGACCTCGGTTGACAACGCTCTGAAAAGCCCTCCGGGCGGCGCCTGGGTGCGCGGCAAATCCCCGCGGGCGGCCGAGCCGCCGCCGGGGCCAGGCCGTCTGGCCCATCTGCTCGGGGAAGCCGGCTGGATCTTCGGCGTTCTGGCCGCCGCTGCGATTTTCTTCATCCTCGCGACCTATACCAAGACCGATCCGGCGTTTTCGCATGCCACGGCCACGGCCGTGGTGGCCAACGCCGGTGGGCGGCTGGGCGCCTGGCTGGCCGACATCGTCCTGCTGCTCCTCGGCTTTTCGGCCTGGTGGCTGGTAGCCGGTGCCGCCATGTGGGTCTTGTTTGGATTCCGCCGCCTCCATCGCAAGGCGATCGGCATGCCGGCGCTGCCGGCGAGCCTGCCTGCGTGGGCGCGCGGGCTCGGCTTCGGCCTCTTGCTGGCCGCGAGTTCGGGGCTGGAGTCATTGCGGTTGCACAGCTTGCGAGTCCAGTTGCCCGACGATCCGGGCGGCATCCTGGGCGACGCAGTGGCGAGCGGCCTGTCGCTGATCCTGGGTTTTACCGGTGCCACCGTGCTGCTGATCGCGCTGATTGCGGTGGGCCTGTCGCTTTTCCTAGGATTTTCGTGGCTCAACGTCGCCGAGCGCCTGGGCGGCTGGATCGAGCGCGCTTTGCGTCGCGTGGGCGAGCGGCGCGAGGAGCGCGAGGACCGGGCGATCGGCGCCGCCGTCGCTTTGCAACGCGAGGAGCGCCGGGTGCAGGAACGCAGCCGCGAGGACGAAGCGCCGCCGGTGCATATCGAGCGCACTCCGCCGCGGGTCGCTCCCTCGGAGCGGGTGCAGAAGGAAAAGCAGCAGCCGCTTTTCAAGGAGTTGGCCGACGGCAAACTGCCCACACTCGACCTGCTCGACGAGCCGCCGGCGCATGCCGAGACCGTTAGCACCGAGACGCTCGAGTTCACCTCGCGCCTGATCGAAAAGAAGCTGCGCGACTTCGGGGTCGAGGTGACGGTGGTGGCGGCCTACCCCGGCCCGGTCGTCACGCGTTACGAGATCGAGCCGGCCACGGGCGTGAAGGGCAGCCAGATCGTCGGCCTGGCCAAGGACTTGGCGCGGGCCCTGTCGCTGGTGTCGATCCGGGTGGTCGAGACCATTCCGGGGAAAAGCCTGATGGGGCTTGAACTTCCCAACGCCAAGCGGCAGATGGTCAAGCTCTCCGAGATCCTTGGCTCGCAGGTCTACGGCGAGAGCCATTCGCTCGTGACCCTCGCCCTGGGCAAGGACATCGGCGGCAAGCCGGTAGTGGTCGACCTGGCGCGCATGCCGCACCTCTTGGTGGCCGGCACCACGGGTTCGGGCAAGTCGGTCGGGATCAACGCCATGATCCTCGCCATGCTGTACAAGGCCGACCCGTCGCAGGTGCGGCTGATCCTGATCGACCCCAAGATGCTCGAGCTCTCGATCTACGAGGGCATCCCGCACCTGCTCGCGCCGGTCGTCACCGACATGAGCAAGGCCGGCAACGCTCTGCAGTGGTGCGTGGCCGAGATGGACAAGCGCTACAAACTGATGAGCAAGCTCGGCGTGCGCAGCCTATCGAGCTACAACAGCAAGATCCTCGAGGCGCGCGCCAAGGGCGAGTTCGTTGCCAACCCCTTCAGCCTCACGCCGGACGCTCCCGAGCCGCTCGACACCCTGCCGATGATCGTGGTCGTGATCGACGAACTCGCCGACCTGATGATGGTCACCGGCAAGAAAGTCGAAGAGCTGATCGCTCGCATCGCACAGAAGGCACGCGCCGCCGGCATGCACCTGATCGTCGCCACCCAGCGGCCGTCGGTCGACGTGATCACCGGCCTGATCAAGGCCAACATCCCGGCCCGCATCAGCTTCCAGGTCTCGAGCAAGATCGACTCGCGCACCATCCTCGACCAGATGGGGGCCGAGGCCCTACTCGGCCAGGGGGACATGTTGTATCTGGCCCCCGGCACCGGCTTGCCGACCCGAGTCCACGGCGCCTTCGTTTCCGACGGCGAAGTGCATCGCGTGGTCGAAGTCCTCAAGGCCAAGGGGCCACCGCAGTATGTCGACGGTCTGCTCGACGCCCCCGAAGATTCGATCGATGCCGCCGCCGGCGGCGAAGCGGGCGGTGAAAGCGACCCGCTCTACGACCAGGCGGTCGAGGTCGTGATCAAGAACCGCAAGGCCTCGATCTCGCTGGTGCAGCGCCATCTTCGCATCGGCTACAACCGCGCCGCCCGCCTGCTCGAGGAAATGGAGAAGGCCGGGCTGGTTTCCTCGCTCACCAGCAGCGGCAACCGCGAGATCCTGATCCCGCAGCGGGATGAGTGAGTCGGCCGAGACCTCGGCACCAACGGGCATGGCCCGCCGCTTCGACGGAGTATTCCTTTGAAAAAGATCTTCCTGGCAGCGGCCCTGGCCGCTGCCGCCCTGGCCCAGACGCTGCCGGCGCAGGCCGCCGACGGCATTGATCAGCTGCGCAGCTTCCTGACCCAGACCCAGTCCGCCCGCGGCGATTTCAGCCAGCGGGTGAGCGGCCGCGACGGCAAGGCGACCCAGCCGCCGGCCTCGGGCCAGTTCGAGTTCCAGCGCCCCGGCAAGTTCCGCTGGACCTACGCCCGGCCCTACGAACAGGTGATCGTCTCCGACGGCGCCAAACTCTGGCTCTACGACAAGGACTTGAACCAGGTCACGGTCAAGAAGCTGTCGGCGGCGCTGCCGGCGAGCCCGGCCTCGATCCTGTTCGGCTCGAACGACTTCGAACGCGAGTTCGAAGTCAGCGACGACGGCGCCAAGGACGGCGTGGCATGGATCCTCGCCCGCCCCCGCAACAAGGACACTAGCTTCCAGCAGATCCGCATCGGTTTCCGCGACGGTCTGCCGGCGGCGATGGAGTTGGCGGACAGCTTCGGCCAGACCTCGCGTCTGGCTTTTGCCAAGGTCGAACGCAACCCCAGGCTCGAGCCGGGCGCGTTCCGCTTCACTCCGCCCAAGGGCGCCGACGTGCTCGAAGACCGCTAGCTAGCCAAGCTTTGATCTGCCACCGGGCTCAGGCGTCGAGCCCGCGGCATGATGTCGCCTGGCGTCGCCGGGGCAACGGCTGGCACCGAACCGAGCCCTAGCCATGACCCAGAACGAACGCCTCTACCGAATCGATCAGCTGATCAACGACCGCGGTTCGATCTCCTTTGTCGACCTGCAGGAAGCGCTGGGTGTGTCGCGCGCGACCGTCAAACGCGACCTGATGTACCTGCGCGACCGCCTGCATGCCCCGATCGTGTTCGACCGCGAGACTGGCGGCTACCGCTTCGACCAGGGCAGCAAGGCGGTCGGCCCGCGCTACCAGCTGCCGGGGCTGTGGTTCTCGGCCGACGAGATTCACGCCCTGATGAGCACCCACCAGCTGCTCGATTCCCTGGACGAGGGTGGGGTGCTCGGGCCGCACATCAAACCGCTGATGGCGCGCCTCGCCGGCCTGCTCGACTCGAGCGAGGCGCCGGCGCGCGAAGTGATCAAGCGGGTCAGGCTGATGGCGGCGCAGAAGCGCCGGGTCGCACCCAAGTGTTTCGAGCGGGTCGGTTCGGCCCTGGTCAAACGCAAGCGTCTCCTGATCGACTATTACACCCGCTCGCGCAACCAGCGCGGCGAGCGCGAAGTGTCGCCGCTGCGCCTGGTGCATTGGCGCAACAACTGGTATCTCGACGCCTGGTGCCATTCGAGCGAGGCGCTGCGCGTGTTTGCGCTCGATGCGATCGAACACGCCGAGCTGCTCGACAAAACGGCTCGCAACGTGGCCCTGGGCGAGGTCGACGCCCAGCTCGGCAGCGGCTACGGCATTTACCGCGGCG
Source organism: Pseudomonadota bacterium (assembly GCA_023443095.1). Lineage (GTDB taxonomy): Bacteria > Pseudomonadota > Gammaproteobacteria > Burkholderiales > Burkholderiaceae_F > JAEZVV01. The sequence goes on along the minus strand of JAEZVV010000144.1, from coordinate 2,720 downwards.
AGCGCACGCAGTGGGCGACCCTGCGTTTCACGCCCGAAGCCGCGCGTTGGGTACGGGCCGAGGTCTGGCACGAGGAACAGCAGGGACGCGAGCTGGCCGACGGCAGCTGGGAGCTGAAGCTGCCGTTTTCGAAGTCGCCCGAGCTCGAGATGGACATCCTGCGTCACGGCGAAAACGTCGAGGTGATCTCGCCCGCCGCCCTGCGCCGGACCGTGGCCGAACGTCTGGCCGCCGCCGCTGCGCGTTATGCGGCGCGCTGAGCGGCGCCGGGCTCACGCCTTGAGCTTGCGGGCAGGCAAGCTGGCCTCCCCTTTCCGTGGAGTCGACCATGTTCCGCTTAGCCCATTTGAGTTCCGACCGCCTCGTTTTCCTGGCCTGCCTGTGTGCGCTGCCGCTGGCGCTGTGGGTGGCCTGAGGCGGGCGGCGTGTTGTCTCCGCTCTTCGACGCCGGGCCGCGCGCGCCGGCAGGCTGCGCCTCTTATGGGCGAGAACCCGGTGCCGGCCCCGACAGGCCGGCGCCGCAGCCGATAATCCGCGCATGGCATCCATCTTCTTCTGCGGCGATCCGCACGGGCGCTTCGAGCACGTGATCGCGGCGGTGCTCGAGCACCGGCCGCGCGCCGTGGTGTTTCTGGGCGATCTGCAGCCGCCAGGCCCGCTCGACGAAGTGATGGCGCGCGTGCTCGACCTGACCGAAATCTGGTGGATTCCCGGCAATCACGACACCGACAGCGATCTCTACCACGACCGCCTGTGGCGCTCGTCGCTCGGCGCCCGCAACCTGCACGGCCGCGTGGCCGAAGTGGCAGGGGTCAGGATCGCCGGCCTGGGTGGCGTGTTCCGCGGTCAGATCTGGATGCCGCCGGCCGAGCCCAACTACCCGACGCCGGCCAGTTTCATCGCGCGTGCCGGGCGCGGCAATCTGTGGCGGGGCGGCCTGCCGCGGCGCCACCGCAGCACGATTTTCTCCGCCACCTACGAAGCCCTGGCCAAGCAAAGGGCCGATGTCCTCATCACTCACGAAGCGCCCTCGTGGCACGCCAAGGGTTTCGGCCTGATCGACCGGCTGGCGCGCCAGATCGGTGCGACCGCGAGTTTCCACGGCCATCAGCACGAGACCCGCTATTACGGCGAAGCCGAGGGGTTGCGTCCCTACGGCGTGGGTTTGCGCGGGATCGTCGACCTCGAAGGGCGGGTCATCGTGGCGGGCGAGGAAGACTCGCGGAGCTAGCCGGCTCCGGACCCTGGCGCAGCGCGTTGGCCACCACCAAGGCCGAACTGGCCGCCATGCCCAGCGCCGCCAGCCAGGGGCTGACTGCGCCGAGTGCGGCCAGCGGAATCGCGAGCAGGTTGTAGCCCGCGGCCCAGGCGAGGTTCTGGTGCAGCAGCGCGCGCGCGCGGCGGGCGACGCGGCGGCCGCGAACGATGGCCTCGAGGCTGTCGTCGGCGATCAGAAAGTCGGCCGAGAATTGAGCCAGCTGGGGCGCCTGGACGAAAGAGAGCGAAGCGTCGGCGGCGGCCAGGGTGGCGGCGTCGTTGAGCCCGTCGCCGACCATCAGCACCTTGTCGCCGTCCGCCTGATGCTGCAAGACCCAGGCCAGCTTGGCGGCGGGAGACTGGCTGGGCCAGGCCTGGTCGAATCCGGCCGCGCTGGCGATGCGTTCGACCGCGCGGCTGCCGTCACCGCTCAGGCACACCAGTACGTCCACATCCAGATCGCGCAGCGCCGTCCCCAGCCCGGCGAGACCGGGACGGGGCAGATCGTCGAACTCGAACACCGCGCCGCGGCCCGTGTCGTCGGCCAGGACCACGAGCAGGTGGCCGGCGGCGCGCGCCTGCTCCACCCATGCCCGGGCCTGTGTCGGCAGCTGCGGCGCCGCGAAATCTGGCTGGCCGAGGCGCCAGCGGCAGTACTCGATGTCGCCACTCACGCCCTGGCCGGCGTGGCTTCGGAGCTCGTGAGCCGGTGTCGGCGCGGGGTGGGCCGCGCGCAGAGCGAGCGCCAGCGGATGGCTGCTTTCGGCCTCAAGCGAAGCGGCGAGCGCCAGCGCCTGCTCGCTACCGAGTCCGCCCCAGGGGCGGACAGCGCTCAACGCCGGTTCGCCGCGAGTGAGCGTTCCGGTCTTGTCGAAGACAGCGATACGCGCGCTCGCCAGCGCGTCGATCGCACCGATCCGCAGCGCCACCACGCCCTGCTCGGCCAGGCGAGCCGCCGCCAGAGCGAGCGTGAGCGGTGTCGCCAGCGCCAGGGCACAGGGGCAGGTGACGATCAGGACGGCAATCGCGGAGGGCAGGGCCTGTGCCGGGTCGACCGCGAGCCAGCCGAGGTAGGTGAGGGTCGCACCCGCCAGCACCACGCCGACCAACGGGCCAGCGAGCTGGTCGGCCCGTTCGGCAATGGCAGGTCGGCTGGCCAGGCCGCGTTCGAGCAGGGTATTGAGCTGGCCGAGCGTGCTCTCGGCCCCGACCCGGCTTACGCGCAGGTCCACGGTCTGCTCGAGGTTGAGGCTGCCGGCTTGCAGCGGATCGCCCGGTCCGCGTGGGCGCGGCCGCGCTTCTCCAGTGAGCAGGGCTTCATTGACTTCGGTGCGCCCGTTTTCGATCGTCCCGTCGGCCGGCACGGTTTCGCCAGCGAAAACGCGGATCCGATCGCCCGCAGCAAGCTCGAGCGCGGGCACCCGCTCGTCGCCGCCGTCGGCACCGATGCGACGCGCCAGTAC
>JAEZVV010000139.1 GCA_023443095.1 Pseudomonadota bacterium | reverse complement strand
CTCCAGCACCGTCCGGGCATCCACGGCAGCCGCCAGCGAGGGGCCGGGTTCGACCGGCTGGCCTGCGCGCACGGGGGCAGCCGGTACGGTCGTGGTGGGCAGCCCGGCCGCGGTCCATGCCTGCCAGCCGCCATCCAGCACGGCCACCTGATCGTGTCCCATCCAGCGCAGCATCCACCACAGGTGCGCCGCGTACATGCCGCCGCTGCCGTCATACGCCACCACCAGGGTCTGGGGCGTCACGCCGTGGGCAGCCATGAGCGCGGCCAGTTCGGCGCGCGAGGGCAACGGATGGCGGCCGTTCTTGCCGGTGCGGGCCGCGGACAGCTCGGTTTCATGGTCCAGGTAGCGCGCGCCGGGAATATGGCCGGCATCGTAAGCTTGGCGGCCCGCGGCGTGGTTGCTCAGATCGTGCCGCACATCGAACACGCGCACGTCGGGCGCGTCCAGGCGCTTGGCCAGGTCGGCGGCGGAAATCAGGGTCATCGTCATTCGGTGTGCTCCTGTGAGGGAAGGTGGCGACCGTGGATCAGGCCGGCTTGGGGTCGCGCATGGTGCGCCATATCGACAGCAGACCCGCGAAAATGATCAGGCCCATGCCGGCCCAGGCCAGGGCGTCCAGCTGTTCGCCCCAGAATCCCATGCCCAGCAGGGCCGCGAAGATGATGGTGCTGTACTGCAGCGCCGCCGTCAGCAGCGCCGAGCCCAGGCCGAAGGCGCGCGTCATGGCCAACTGACCGAACAGGCCCGACAGGCCCACGCCCAGCAGCGACAGGTAGCCCGTCCAATCGGCCTGGCCCCACCCTTCGAACGCCAGCCCGGCCAGGCTGGACACGCAAACCGCCACGGAGAAGAACAGCACCGTGCGCCATTCCGGTTCGCCGACCCGGCCCAATTGGCGGATCTGCATCATGGCGATGGCGGACATGGCGCCAGCGGTCATCCCCAACAGCGCGGCCAGCCACTGGTCCTCGTTGATGCTGGGGCGCAGCACCGCGATCACGCCCAGGAAACCCAATGCCACCGCCAGGATGCGCACGGGGTCGCGCTGCGCGCCGCCCCACCCCAGCATCCAACAGGCGATGAACAGCGGCGCCGTGTAGTTCAGGCTGGTGGCGGTGGCAAGGGGTAGATGGGCGATGGCGAAGAACCCCAGCCACATGGACGTGACGCCGGACAGGTTGCGCCACAGGTGGAGTTTCCAGCTGACGGGAATGATGGACTGGCGGCCGGCCCGGGCCCAGATCAGCAGCAGGATGACCGAGGGCAGTCCGCGAAAAAGCACGACTTGCGGCAACGAGGCGCCGTGCTCGGTGCCGAGTTTCACGAACGAACCCATGATGGCGAACATGGCGGACGCCAGCAACATCCAAAGTGCCTGCATGGGGGTCTACGCTAAGGGAAAAGTGAGGAGGAATAAGGGAAAGCGATACTATACTCTCCGTCACCGGAAGCGGCGCCGGCGAGTCGGGGAACTGGCGGGCCGCCGCGATGTCGAATCCCGGCATATCCTGCTCGCAGAGGAACACAAAAAACATGAAACGCATTGTCTTGTTCGTCCTGACCAACCTGGCCGTCATGCTCGTGCTGTCGGCCACGCTGCGCATCCTGGGCGTGGACCGCTACATCACCGCCAATGGCCTGAACCTGAATGCCTTGCTGATTTTTTCGGCGGTGGTGGGTTTCACGGGCGCGATCATCTCGCTCTTGATCAGCAAGCCCATGGCCAAATGGAGCACCGGCGCCCAGGTTCTGGACCCGAACTCGCCCCGCAACCAACGCGAAGCCTGGCTGGTCGACACCGTGCACCAGTTGGCCGACCGCGCCGGCATCGGCCGCCCGGAGGTCGCCATCTATGAAGGCGCCCCCAACGCATTTGCCACCGGCGCATTCAAGAACGACTCCCTCGTCGCCGTGTCGACCGGCCTGCTGGAAAGAATGAGCGAAGAAGAAGTCGCCGCCGTGCTGGCCCACGAAGTCGCCCACATCGCCAATGGCGACATGGTCACGCTGACCCTGATCCAGGGCGTGGTGAACACCTTTGTGGTGTTCCTCGCGCGCGTGGTCGGCTACTTCATCGACCGCGCCGTGTTCAAGAACGAACGCGGCATCGGCCCGGGCTACTACATCACCGTGCTGGTCTGTGAAATCATCTTCGGCGTCCTGGCCTCGATCATCGTGGCCTGGTTCTCGCGCCAGCGCGAATACCGCGCCGACGCCGGCTCGGCCCACCTGATGGGCGCCCGCGAACCCATGATCCGCGCATTGGCCCGCCTGGGCGGCCTGGAGCCGGGCGAACTGCCCAAGTCCTTCGAAGCCTCGGGCATCACCGGCAAGGGCGGCCTGGCCGCCATGTTCGCCTCGCACCCGCCGATTCCGGCCCGTATCGCCGCGCTGCAGAATGCGCGCGTGATCTAACCAGCCAGGCCCGCGGCAGGGCGGCCGGTTGCCTGGACGCCCTCCGCAAAGACAGCCGCGCCCTTCAGCACTCGACGATGTTCACCGCCAGGCCGCCGCGCGCGGTTTCCTTGTACTTGGTCTTCATGTCGGCGCCGGTTTCGCGCATGGTCTTGATGACGGAGTCCAGCGACACGTAGTGCTGGCCATCGCCCCGCAGCGCCATCCGCGCGGCGTTGACGGCCTTGATCGAGGCCATCGCATTGCGCTCGATACAGGGAATCTGGACCAGCCCGCCCACCGGGTCGCAGGTCAGGCCCAGATTGTGCTCCATCCCGATTTCTGCCGCGTTCTCGACCTGTTCGACCGTGCCGCCCAAGGCCGCCGCCAGGCCGCCCGCCGCCATCGAGCAGGCCACGCCGACCTCGCCCTGGCAGCCGACTTCGGCGCCCGACAATGAGGCGTTGTACTTGTACAGCAGCCCCACGGCGGCCGCGGTCAGCAGGAAATCACGCACCCCGTCGCGATTGGAACCCGGCACGAAACGGTCGTAGTAGTGC
>JAEZVV010000084.1 GCA_023443095.1 Pseudomonadota bacterium | reverse complement strand
GGCGCGCTGGGCGCGGCCTTGGCCTGCGCCTTGGGCGGCGGCGTGCGTTTTGCTCGCGCACGCGCCTGGCGCTGCTGCTCGGCGAGCAGCTTCTCAATCCGCTCGACCAGGCTGCTGAGGCGCTTTTCGTCGCGTTCGAGCTTGCCGATCGAGGCCCGCTGGCTGGCGATCTGCTTTTCCAGGCGGGCGAGGGTCTTCTTGCGCGAACCCTGTTCGGCGAGAAGCTGGCGGCGGCCTTTCTCCTCGTCGAGCACGACCGCTTCGAGTTCGTCCTGGCGCGACCGGGTTTCGGCCGAGAGGGTCTCGATTTCGGCGCGACGGTTCTCGAGCTGGCCGATCAGGCGGCTGCGCGAACGGGCCAAGTAGGAATACGCCGCCAGGTCGCGCGCGGTTTCGTTGGGGTTAGCGCCTTCGAGCAGCAACTGCCAGGGTTCGCGCTGGCCGGCCAGGAACTGGGCGCGCACCAGGGCGGCGAGTTCGCGTTCCTCGGCCGAGAGCTGGCCGCCGACAGCGCGGTTGCGCTCGGCCAGGACGGCCAACTGCTCCTCGATCCGGCGACGCTCGCCCGCGAGCTCGCGCAGGCGGCGGTTGGCGTTGGAAATCGCCGCTTCGGACTCGGCCAGAGCGTCGGCGGCCTCGGTCTGCGAGGCTTCGGTCGCGGCCAGCTGGCGCTTGAGCTGACCGAGCTTCTGCTGAAGCGTCTTGTGCTCCGACTGCAAGGCCTTCTGGCGCGCCGGCGTGGCCGCCGGCGCCTGGGACTTGGTCTTGGCCGGGGGCTTGGCCTTGCGGTCCTGCGCCTGCGCGCCTCCGGCCGCCAGCCACAAACAGGCAAGGGCGGCGGCGAGGGCCGCCGGCCAAGCTGGCTTCACCACGGGTTCGTCGCTCCCGGGCTCAGGCCTTGGCCTTGCCCTGGGCGGCGACGGCCGCCATGGCGCGGGCGATTTCGTCCTGGTCGCCGAGGTAGTAGTGGCGGATCGGCTTCAAGTTGTCGTCGAGCTCGTAGACCAAGGGGCGGGCGGTCGGGATGTTGAGGCCGACGATCTCCTCGTCGCCGATGCCGTCGAGGTGCTTGATCAGCGCCCGCAGGGAGTTGCCGTGGGCGGTGACCAGCACGCGGCGGCCGCGCGACAGGGCGGGCGCGATCGAGTCGTTCCAGAACGGAACGACGCGGGCGACCGTGTCCTTGAGGCACTCGGTGGCGGGGATCTCCTCCGGCTTCAGGTGCTTGTAGCGCGGGTCGTTGCCGGCCCAGCGGGGGTCGCTGGGGGCAAGCGGTTCGGGCGCGATCGCGTAGGCGCGCCGCCACACCAGCACCTGATCCTCGCCGTACTGGGCGGCAGTTTCGGCCTTGTTGAGGCCTTGCAGCGCGCCGTAGTGGCGCTCGTTGAGGCGCCAGTTGTGCACCACCGGCAGGTACATCTGGTCGAGCGAGTCGAGCGTGATCCACAGGGTGCGGATGGCGCGCTTCAGGACCGAGGTATAGGCGATGTCGAACTCGTAGCCTTCGCGCTTGAGCAGTTCGCCGGCGGCACGGGCCTCGTCGCGGCCGCGTTCGGTCAGGTCGACGTCGGTCCAGCCGGTGAATCGGTTGTCGAGGTTCCACTGGCTTTCACCGTGGCGCATGAGGACGAGCTTGTGCATGGCGGTCGGGGGCAGGTGAGCGGCCGCACTTGATGAGCGGCCTGGGTTGATGGCGCATTCTATAATCCGACGATTCCCGCCATCCGGCCGCGCTCGCTGCGCGGAATACCCGTGCTTCAGTTCTTGACCGACAATCTTCTCCTGATCGCCATCGCCCTCATTTCCGGCGGCATGCTGCTGTGGCCCATGGTGCGCAACCGCGCTGGCGGGCCGGCGCTCACCACCCTGCAGGCGACCCAGCTGCTCAACAACAAGAACGCCCAGGTCGTCGACGTGCGCACGCCCGAGGAGTTCAAGACCGGCTCGCTCGCCAACGCCAAGAACATTCCGGCGGCGGCGCTGAAGGACCGCATGGGCGAGATCAAGAAGGACAAGCCGGTGATCATCGTGTGCGCCACCGGCGCCCGCGCCGCCGGCCCCGCCGCCCTGCTGCGCGGCATGGGTTACGGCGAGGTCTACGTCTTGTCCGGCGGCATCGCCGCCTGGCGCGAAGCCGGCCTGCCGGTTCGCTGATTTTGTCGCTGGAGGAAACCGTGACTGCCAAAGTCGTGATGTACAGCACCCGCGTCTGCCCCTACTGCACCCGCGCCGAAATGCTGCTGAAGAGCCGGGGCGTGACCGAAATCGAAAAGATCCTGATCGACGCCGACCCCGCGCTCAGGGATGTCATGATCGCCAAGACCGGCCGCCGCACCGTGCCGCAAATCTATGTGGGCGAGACCCACGTGGGCGGCTTTGACGACCTCAAGGCGCTCGACGACGCCGGCAAGCTGCTTCCGCTCCTCAATTCCTGAACCGCGCCGGCGCCGCCGGCTTCACTGAAAGTCACCATGGCCGAGACCAATACCGCCGCCGAGGCGGCACAGCCCCTGTTCCAGCTCCAACGCATGTACCTGAAGGACGCGTCGCTCGAGATGCCCAATGCGCCGCAGATCTTCCTGGAAGCCGACGCGCCGACGATCGACATCCAGCTCGAAGTCGCGCACAACCCGCTGGCTCAGGACGGCATGCACGAGGTCGTGGTGCGCGCCACCGTCACCGCCCGCATCAAGGACAAGGTCCTGTTCCTGGTCGAAGCCAAGGAAGCCGGCATCTTCGAGATCCGCAACATCCCGGCCGAGCAGATCGAGCCCATCACCGGCATCGTCTGCCCGGGCATCATCTACCCCTACCTGCGCTCGAACGTGAGCGACCTGCTGTCGCGCACCGGCATGCCGCCGGTCCATCTGGCCGAAGTCAACTTCGAAGCCTTCTACCAGCAGCGTCTGGCCGCTCAGCAGGCCCAGGCCGCCGGCGCCGCCAGCCCCACGCTCAACTAAGGCTGGGCATGAAGATCACGGTGCTCGGCGCAGGCGCGTGGGGCACCGCGATCGCCTGCGCCGCCGCGGCGCGCCACGCCGTCTGCCTGTGGGCGCGCGATCCCGCGCAGGCGACTCGCCTGCGCCAGACCCGCTGCAACGAGCGTTACCTGCCCGGCATCGCCCTGCCCGCATCCCTTTCGATTTCGTCCGAGCTCTCGGCGGCCCTGGCTCACGCCGAGGGCGGCCTGCTGGTCATCGCCACCCCTACCGCCGCCCTGCGCGCGATGGCCCGCGCCGCTCGCGAACACGGCAGCCGTGCCCCGGTCACCTGGCTGTGCAAGGGTTTCGAGCGCGAGTCAGGCGATCTGCCGCATCAGGTGGTGGCGGCCGAGCTTGGCGACGATTTCCTGCGCAACCGCGCCGGGCCGCTGTCGGGCCCGAGTTTTGCCCTGGAAGTGGCGCGCGGTCTGCCCACGGCCCTGACCGTGGCCGGCTTCTCCGGCTTTTGCACCACCGTCACCCAGGCTCTCCACGCCGGCGCCCTGCGCGTGTATTCGAGCGCCGACGTGATCGGGGTCGAGGTCGGGGGCGCGGTGAAAAACGTGCTGGCGATCGCCACCGGCATTTCCGATTCGCTTGAGCTGGGCGCCAATGCCCGCGCCGCCCTGATCACCCGCGGCCTGGCCGAGATCACCCGCCTGGGCGTGGCGCTGGGCGCCCGCCCCGAGACTTTCATGGGCCTTACCGGCGTCGGCGACCTGTTGCTCACCTGCACCGGCGAACTCTCGCGCAACCGCAGCGTCGGTCTGAAGCTGGGCCGCGGCGTGGCGCTGGCGCAGGCGCTGGCCGAACTCGGCCACGTTGCCGAAGGCGTACGAACGGCGCCGGCCGTGCTGGAGCGGGCGCGGCAGGCGGGGGTCGAGATGCCGATCACCGCCGGCGTGTGCGCGGTGCTCGAGGGCTTGCTCACGCCACAGGCCGCGCTCGAAGAGTTGCTTGCGCGCGACCCCAAAGGAGAACTGGCATGAAGCCGATCTCATCCGTGTGTGTCTTCTGCGGCTCGCAGCCGGGAGCGCGCACCGAATACGAAGAAACCGCGCGCGCTCTCGGCGCCCGTCTGGCCGCCACCGGCCTGGGTCTGGTCTACGGCGGCGGCCATGTCGGACTGATGGGTGCGGTGGCCGACGCCGCGCTCGCCGGCGGCGGTCGCGTGGTGGGCGTGATCCCCGACCACCTGATGCGGCCCGAGGTCGCGCACCAGGCGCTGACCGAGTTGCACGTGGTCGACAGCATGCACACGCGCAAGCGCCTGATGGCTGAACGCGCCGACGCTTTCATCGTCCTGCCCGGCGGCTACGGCACCTTCGAGGAGATGTTCGAGATGGTGACCTGGCTGCAGCTGCAGCTGCACGCCAAGCCGGTCGGCATCCTCAACGTCGAAGGCTATTACGACCACCTGCTCGCCTTCCTGCGGCATGCGGCGCGGGAAGGTTTCATCCGGCCGCAGCACTGGGACCTGCTCATTGTCGAGTCCAGCCCCGAGCTGCTGATCGAGCGGCTGCGCCTGCACCGGCCGGCGGCCACGCTCGAGCTGCTCGGCCAGAACCTCGGCCGCAGCTGAGCCGGCCCGGCATCGACATCAGTTGATGTCGATTCGGAATCTGGACACGGGCCGGCGCCGGCTAAGCTAGGCGCCGCCCATTCCGCACGTTCAGGAGCTTTCATGCGTATCGAGACGATCGCCGTTCATGGCGGTTACACGCCCGACCCCACCACCCATTCGGTGGCGGTGCCGATCTACCAGACGGTGGCTTATTCCTTCGATTCGGCGCAGCACGGCGCGGACCTGTTCGACCTCAAGGTCGCGGGCAACATCTACACCCGCATCATGAACCCGACCAATGCCGTGCTCGAGCAACGCGTGGCGCTGCTCGAAGGTGGCATCGGGGCGGTGGCGCTCGCCTCCGGCATGTCGGCGATCACCTACGCGATCCAGACCATCACCGAAGCGGGCGACAACATCCTGTCGGCGAGCCAGCTCTACGGCGGCACCTACAACCTGTTCGCCCACACCTTCCCGCAGCAGGGCATCACGACCCGCTTCTTCGACCTGGGTGATGCCGACGCGATAGCTCGCCTGGCCGACTCGCGCACCAAGGCGGTGTTCGTCGAATCGATCGGCAATCCCTCGGGCCGCGTGGCCGACATCGCCAAGCTCGCCGCCGCCGCGCACAAGGTTGGCATTCCGCTGATCGTCGACAACACCGTCGCCAGCCCCTACCTGCTGCGCCCGATCGAACACGGCGCCGACATCGTTGTGCATTCGCTCACCAAATACCTGGGCGGCCACGGCACCAGCGTCGGCGGCGCGATCATCGACTCGGGCAAGTTTCCCTGGGCCGAACACAGCGAACGGTTCCGTCGCCTGAACGAACCCGACGCCTCGTACCACGGCGTGGTCTACACCGAAGCGCTGGGTGCCGCCGCGTACATCGGCCGCGCGCGCGTGGTGCCGCTGCGCAATACCGGCGCGGCCATCTCGCCCTTCAATGCCTTCCAGATCCTGCAGGGCATCGAGACGCTGGCCCTGCGCATGGACCGCATCAACGACAACACCGCCGCGATCGCGGCCTTCCTCGAAGCGCATCCGGCGGTGGGCTGGGTGCGTTACGCCGGCCTGCCTTCGCACCAGGACTACGCGGTGGCGCAGGCCTACATGCAGGGCCGCGCCTCGGGCGTGTTGTCATTCGGCATCCGCGGCGGCCGCGCCGCGGGCGAGCGCTTCCTCGACGCGCTGCAACTTGTCACCCGCCTGGTCAACATCGGCGACGCCAAGAGCCTCGCCACCCATCCGGCCTCGACCACGCACCGGCAGCTCAACGCCGAGGAGCTGATCGCCGCGGGCGTGAGCGAGGACATGGTTCGGCTGTCGATCGGGATCGAACACGTTGAGGATTTGAGGGCAGATCTGGAGCAGGCTTTGGCGGCGGCTCAGGGCGGTTGATTCGCGCTGCGGCGTGAATGCGAAAAGGGTCGCGGGTTCGCGGCCCTTTTTGTGTGCGTCGTCGCTGCGCAGTCGACGATTGCGCTCATGCGCGGGGCTCAGCGGTTCAGGCTGCCGCAGAGCCCCAAAGAGGTGGACGGCCACCCCTTTGGATTCCCCGCCGCCCCTGTCGGTGTTGCGCAACGCCTGCGGCGTGAATCTTCCAGATGAAGCGAAAAACCAACCGACGCGGACGCGCATCGACGTCAGAATCACGGTCAACCGAGGCTCAGGCCGCTGCCTAGCAGCGGTTGCGCAGCGTGGCTTTCGTGGGTGACCAGCACTGCACATGCATACAGAACAAGCCGGGCGAGGCTGAGCCGCTGAACGTTTCGATGAATGCAGCAAATGTTTCACGCCCGTTTCTTGACTCACTGTGAAACTGCGTGAGGCACCTCAACGAGCTCATCAATCGGAGAGCGGACTTGCTCAAGACCCCTTCTACTTCACTCCGTGTGGTTTACTGCCTGGTCGTGCTGGGCTTCATCTTGCCAGTCGGCCTCACCGCTTCCAGCTGGGTCGCAATGGCGCGGGGTTCGAGCCTGGCTGGTGCCGTTCCGGTTGTTGGCCCACTTCTGTTTCTGGCGATTGGCGGCTACCGGGTCTACTTGGTCGCCCGGTTCCCAAGCACGCTCAGCTCACCATCGGTCTCTGGAATCGCTTCGCTCATTCGTATGTTCGGCGTTGCTGCAATGTACGTTGGGGTCGTTGGCACGCTGCTGAGTTGGTTCGGCGGGCCACTGATGCGAGCGTTCATGACCTCTCGTACGGAGAGCGGTGCTGAGTATTTTGTTGCAGGCCTGTACCTTTCATTCGTCGCTGGCATTGGCACGCTCGGGTTGCTGCTGTTCGAGAGCAGCCGCTTGCTGGCGTTTGAGCGCCTGGTCTACGAGCGATACGCGAAGCACAGAAGTGCTTAGCCAAATCTCCAACCAGTAGCTGTTCCGTGGGGACTGCTCGCCGCCGGCGGCATCAGTCGATGCGTTGAACCGCACGGCGTTCTTGGCAAGAGTGATCCCCGCCGCAACAATTGCCTTCATGGTTACTCCCTTCGCACACGGCGGACTCGCAATCGATTTCTTGGGTCGCTCATCGTTCGATCTGTCCGCCGAAGTGAGGCGGCGGCGGGACCGGCATTTCATTTCGTAACCCAATGTCGATCGGCGATCGCATTCGTGAAGTTGATGGGCGGTTCGGGATGCTTGCGTTCGTGGCATTTGTTCCAGCGTTGATCTCCACTCTTTTAGCGGGATGGTCTGCCGCTACCACGGGAGAGGTCGTTGTCTACGTTGTCGGCAAGACTTCTATCTTCGTGGCGTCGGTGCCTTGGATAGAAGCTTGGGCCCGATTCGCATGTCCCGTCGTCTTAGCCGGAACGGTTCTTGTTCAAGACCCGCGAGATGGCCGCGAATCATTGCTCTTTCCCATTCTCCGAGTCGCTATCGTCTGGGTTGGGTTAGGAATGTTTTGCTCCTGCAGCTTTCAACTCAACTAGAGGCTTGGTCGGCGTGGCAGTTGTCGCAAGCTACATGTTTCTCATCACTTACTTCGCCGCCAGGCGCCGCTACTTGATCGGCGTAGCGTTGCTTGGCTTGGGTCCCGCTGTAGCAGCGGTTGTCTATATGTACTTCTGCCGTTGATCGCGCTGGCTCGCTTTTTGTGCCGACGCCCTGTGGGTGTTCCTCAGCGTTGCGATGAGGTCGCCGTCATGACGATCGCCATCCGTCCCATGCGTCAGGACGACTCGCCCGGTGTGGCGCCGCTGCTTGAGCAACTGGGCTACTCCGCCGACGAAGAATGAGTTGCAGGCCTTGCGTCGATGGGCGGGCCAGGAAGTCTTGGTCGGCCAATCGAACGAGCGCGTCGTGGGGCTGTGTCAGGTGCAAGGCTGTTGCTCAGCCGCTCGCCGCGCAACGGCATCGCCGCATGTATCGAACACCGCCACTGCGTTGACAAGATTTTTGAGGCTGCGCTTGCCGGAGCCCATCGGCAGGCGAGCTTGCCTCCGGTCAATCACTGCACGCGCAGGGCCGCGGGCGCTTGACCGCGGTTAACTGCCGGGCAGGCCTCGACTGACGATGGCCTCTGTGAGGACTAGGCTTGATTTGCCCCAGAGACAACGGGGTCCTGGATGCCGCCTAACGACGCGCCGTCCAAAAGAGACGGACGGCATCCCGGCATTAGGGAGGCCATACATGAAAGGAAGCCATCATCATGTCCGTCAACGACGTCACTCCAACCCGTCGCGGTTTTCTCAAGGGTGCCGGCGCAACGATCGCCGGGGCCGTCGTGCTCAACCAAGTCCTGCCCACGGAAGTTAAAGCGGTTCAGCCTCCGCGACGCTGGGACAAGACGACCGAAGTCCTGATCATCGGCAGTGGCTTCACCGGGCTGGCCGCAGCGATCGAAGCGCATGACGCGGGCGCCAAAGTCACCATCATCGAAAAGAACGCCTTTGTCGGGGGCAACTCGATCATTGCCAGCGGCGCCTTGAACTGCGCCGACCCTGGGCGCCAGAAGAAGCAAGGCATCGAAGATTCGCCCGAGCTTCACTTCCAGCAGACGATCGCCGGCGGCGACTTCCGCGGCGACCCTGAAAAAGTGCGCTTCCTGGCTGACAACGGTCTGGCCGGACTGCAATGGCTGGAGAAGATGGGCGTGGCCTTCGAGCCCACCGTCTACACCGTGATCGGCGCGCTCTGGCCGCGCAGCCACGACCCCGTCAACAAGGGGCGGGGCGGCGCCATCGTCAAAGGCCTCAAGGCCCAGGTCGATGCACGCAAGATCCCGATCCAGCTCAACACCAAGCTGGAAGCGGTGGTGCGGCAGAAGACGCTGGACGGCCCGGTGCTGGGAGCGGTGGTCTCCGAGAAGGGCAAGCGCGTCCACATCAAGGCGACCCGCGCGGTGGTGCTGGCTACCGGCGGCTTCAGCGCCGACGTGGCCATGCGCTCCAAACACGACCCGCGGCTGGGCAAGGATGTCCCGACCACCAACGTACCGAGTGCCACCGGCGAAGCGCTCGTGGCCGCTCAGAACGAGGGTGCGGACGTCTCCGGCATGGACTACATCCAGATGCTGGTGGCCTGCAACTACTTCACCAAGAAATACGGCTCGCTCGCCAACTTGGGCATCGACTCGGCGATCTTCATCAACACCGAGGGCAAGCGCTTTGTTCACGAGGACGCTCGCCGCGACGTCTTGGCCGAAGGGGTGCTCAAGCAGCCCAACAA
>JAEZVV010000081.1 GCA_023443095.1 Pseudomonadota bacterium | reverse complement strand
CAAAGACCAAAATTATCACCGCCGCGCCCGCGGCGCCGGCCGGCTAGAGTATGACCATGGAAATCCTGATCCTCGGCGGCGGTGTCTTCCTGGGCCGCGCCTGCCTCGACGCGGCAGTGGCTCGCGGCCACTCGGTCACCGTATTCAACCGTGGCCGCAGCCGGGCGTATTGGCCGATCGAGGTCGAGGCGGTGGCCGGCGACCGTACCCAAGGTCTGGCGCCGCTCGCCGGCCGGCGCTTCGACGCGGTGATCGACACCTGCGCCTACCGCCCGCAGGACCTCGAACTCGCGTGCACCGCCCTGCGCGATTCGGTGGCGAGTTATTGCCTCGTCTCCTCGGTCTCGGCCTACGCCTCGCTCGCTCATGCGCCGCTGCTGGAAACCGACCCCGCCGCGGCGCTCGACGACCACGACACCGAAACCGTGTCCGGCGCCAACTACGGCCCGCTCAAGGCCGAGTGCGAACGCGTGTTGTCGCGCCACTTCGGCGAACGCTCGCTGATCGTCCGACCCGGGCTGATCGTCGGGCCCGACGACCCGACTGGGCGCTTCTCCTACTGGGTCTGGCGCGGCGCCGCGGGCGGCCGGGTGCTCGCGCCGGGCCGGGCCGGGCGCAGGATCCAGTGCATCGACGCGCGCGACCTCGCGGCCTGGTTGGTCGACCTGCTCGAAGTCGGCGGCAGCGGCAGCTTCAACGCCACCGGCCCGGTCTGCGGCGACGCCGGAGGTTCGCTCGGCGAACTGATAGAAAGCGCGCTTGATCTTGCCGGCAGCGCCGGCGAAATCGAATGGGTGGGCGACGACTTCCTGCTCGCGCAAGGCGTGGCACCCTGGACCGAACTGCCGCTGTGGCTGCCGGAGTCCGACCCGCAGACCCGCGGCCTGTATTCGGCCGACCTCGGCCGCGCCCGCAGCGCCGGCCTGCGCACGCGGCCGCTGGCGCAGACCATGAACGACATCCTTGCCGCCGGAGTGCCGCCCATGGACGACCGCCGCCGCGCCGGCAAGCTCGCCCCGGCCCGAGAGGCAGAGCTGCTGGCCGCTTGGGACGCTGTCAGGACGAATACGCCATCACGCTGATGACCGCGCCCTGCGGGTCCTGCAACACCGCCATCCGCCCCACCTGGGGAATGTCGAACGGGCCGGCCAGCAGCTTGCCGCCCAGCTCGACGGCCTTCTTCGCGCTAGCGTCGGCATCGTCGACCGTGACGTAGGAACCCCAGGCCGGCGGCATCGGCGCCATCTCCGGCCCGATCTTCATGATCCCGCACAGGGCCGCCTCGCCCACCGCGCCGACGTGGTAGACGCCGTTTTCGATCGGATGCTCGCTGAAGGTCCAGCCGAACAGGGGCCCATAGAAAGCCTTGGCGGCTTCCGGGTCGGTCGTCATCAACTCGTTCCAGCTGAACGCGCCTGCCGTCTTGAAGGGGTCCATCTCGTTCTCCCGGGAGTGGAGCGGCAATTCGAGCACGCGCCCCCGCTAACGGCAAGCCGGCTGCCGACCAGCACGGTGCGGCAGCGCTCGGCTCAGAACAGCGACAGCGATTCCGGTCCGGCCTCGATCTCGGCACGCGAAACCAGGCCGCCGACCCGAACCCCGAGCAACCTCACTTTCTGCCGCAGTTCGATGCGGGCCAGGCCGTCGCGTACCGCCACCTCGATCGCGGCCGCGTCGGCCGTCGCCTGCGGCAGGGTAAGGTCGCGCGTCAGGGTGCTGAAATCGGCGAAACGCAGCTTGAGGCCGACCGTGCGGCCGGCCCAGCCGCGCCGCGCGAGGTCCGCCGCCACCCTTTGCACCAGACTCGTCAGTACCGCCTCGATTTCGCTGCGCTCCCGCACCGGATGCAGGTCGCGTTCGAACGTGGTTTCTCGGCTGAAGGACTTGGGGTCGCGTTCGAGCACCACCGGCCGCTCGTCTATGCCGTGCGCTGCCGCGTGCAACCACGCGCCGTAGCTCTGGCCGAAGGCGGCGATCAGCTCGGCCGCCGGCCGCGCCGCCAGCTGCCCGATGGTGGCGATCCCCATCTCGGCCAGGCGCGCCGCCGCCTTGGGCCCGACACCGTTGATCCGGCTGGCCGCCAGCGGCCAGACCCGCGATTCGAGATCCTGCGGCAGCAGGACGGTGAGGCCGTCGGGTTTGTCGAGTTCAGACCCGAGCTTGGCCAGCAGCTTGTTGGGCGCCACCGCGATCGAACACGTGAGGCCGGTGTCGCGGTAGACCTCGTGTTTGATCTCGCGGGCCAGCAGGCCGCCGTGTTCGACCTCGACCCCCGGCACCTGGCTCAGGTCGATGTAGACCTCGTCGATGCCGCGATCCTCGATCGCCGGCGCCAGCCGCGCGATCGCCGCCTTGAACAGGCGCGACAAACGCCGGTACTCGTCGAAGTCGGCCGGCAGGAACACCGCGTCGGGACAGCGGGCGGCGGCGATTTTCATCGCCATGCCGCTGCCCACGCCGAACCGGCGCGCCTCGTAGCTGGCGGTGGTGACCACACCGCGGCGAGACGGATCGCCGCGGCCACCCACGATCACCGGCCGGCCCCGAAGTTCGGGCCGGCGCAGCAGCTCCACCGACGCGTAGAACGCGTCCATGTCGAGATGAGCAATGCGACGGGACTTGTCCATTCCTTCAGAACCGGTCGGCCCGACCGGCGTTACAGCTCGACACGATTCTCACCTCTCTGTACGTCAGCCGGCGGCACTTGCCGGGCGTTTTGGAGTCACATAGTCCACACGAACAGAACTCGGGAGGAAATATGTTTCGCAGCTTGCTCGCCGCCACGGCCGCCACCCTCGCACTGAGCGCCACGCCCGCCTTCGCCCACACCGACGTCTCGATCTCGATCGGCGGTCCGGGCTGGGGTGTGGCCGTCGGCCCCCCCTGGTACGGGGCTTATCCGCCGCCGGTGGTGGTTCGTCCGCCCGTGGTGGTGGTGCCGCCGCCCGTGGTTCGCCCGCCCTACTGGGGCCCGCCGGGCCACTGGCGCCCGCATCGGCCGCACTGGCGCGGCGACCACTGGAAGCATCGCGACCGCTGGGATGACGATGACGACGGCTACCGTCCGCGCCGCCGGCGCGACTAAGCCACCTCCACGCTGAACTCGCCCGCGGCGGGCCCGATCCACCTGGGCCCGGCGTCGGCCGCATGCTGCAATCGGCGCTTCGCTCGACGGAGTCAGGCCATGCGAACCGACGGCAGGCAAAGCGAGAATCTCGAGGACCGCCGCGGCCAGGGTCCGGCGCGGCGCGGCGGCCTGGTGGGCGGCGGCATCGGTGTGCTGGTGATCGCCGTCATCGCCATGTTTTTCGGTCTCGATCCGCGCATCGTCCTGAATCTTCTGGGCGAGGGCGCAGGTCCGGCTCCCGCCAGCCTGCCGGCGCCGAGCGGGCGGAAGCCGCCGGCCGACGACGCAAAAGCACGTTTGGTCGGCGTGGTCCTGGCCGACACCGAAGACACCTGGAACGCGGTGTTCCGGGCGACCGGGCAGTCTTACCGCGAGCCCAAGCTGGTGCTGTTTTCTGATTCCACCCCAACGGCCTGCGGAGTCGGTCAGCACGCGACCGGGCCGTTTTATTGCCCGCTCGACCAGAGCGTCTACATCGACCTCGCTTTCTACGAGGAGCTTCAGCATCGCTTCAAGGCCCCCGGCGACTTTGCCCAGGCCTATGTGATCGCCCACGAAGTCGGCCATCACGTGCAGAACCAGCTCGGCATCATGAGCAAGGTGCAAGGGCTGCAGCAGGCTTCGTCGCAAGTCGACGCCAATCGTTTGTCGGTGCGCCTCGAGCTGCAAGCCGATTGCCTGGCCGGGGTATGGGCGCACCACGCCGACCGCTCGCGCCAGATCGTCGAACCCGGCGACATCGACGAAGCCTTGCAGGCCGCCACCGCAATCGGCGACGACGCCCTGCAAAAGCGCTCCGCCGGGCGCGTCGTGCCCGACTCCTTCACCCACGGCAGCTCGGAACAGAGAACGCACTGGTTCCGCGCCGGCTGGAAAAGCGGCCAGCTGGCCGCCTGCAACACCTTCGCCCCGGGCGCGCCCTGAGTTACGGCATCTGGATCTTGCCGCCCGCACCCGGCATGCCGCCGTAGCCGGCCTGGCCCGGCACCACGATCGACGACGCGGCCTGGCGGCGCAGCTCCTGCAGCTCGCGCATGGTGCGCTCGACGGCCGCATTGGCCGCGGCACCGTAACCCGCTACCGCGGCGGCCAGGTCGGCCGCTTCGATCTCGAACGTGATCGGCAGAGCTCCCATCTGGGTCATGATCTGGGCCTCGCCCACATAGATCACAGGGCGGGCGGCGTCGGCGGCGCCGCTCGCGAGCACCGGGGTGAGGACGCGGATGGTGCCAACCTTGCGGTCGGTGAAAACGTCCTCGCGGTAAAGCGAGGCGGCATCCATCGAGCTGTCGTTGATGGCGTCGGCCATGAGAGGTTCTCCGAAAAGGGATGGTAAGTGGGGTGGACGATTGTCTCACCCTCGCCGCCGCGGCAACGCGGCGCTTCAGCGCGGCTGGCCGGAGAACTGCCGCAGATGGGCCGCCAGCGCTGCGTCCATGCTGCTGGCGTGAAGTTCGAACCAGCGCGGCAGCTCGGCGGCGAGGCGGACCACAATGCCGTCGTCGCCGGCCTCGAAGCGGCGCATCACGTCGCGCACCACCTCGATCACCTGCGCGTGTTCGCGCGCGTGGCACTGGCGAGCGCCGAAGCCCGACTCGCTCATCCACCGCTCTTCGGCGCCGAAGTGGCGTTCGATGTGGGCGATCAGGCTGCTCAGAGCCGCGGCCGTGGCGGCCCGACCGTTGGCCTGCTCCAGGCAGGCGAGGGTCTGCTCCCACTCCGCGTGCAAGGCGTCGATCGGCGCGAAGTCGAGCACGACGCCCATCGGCCGCTTCACTCGCGGGCGCCCTTCAACAACTGGGCCAGCGGCGCGTCTTCTTCCTGCGCATGAATGGCGAACCAGTTCATCAGGTCCGCGGCGTACGAGCGCACCGCGGCCACGTCCCCGCTGTCGAAACGGCGGCGGATCTCGGAGATCGACTCGAGCAGGTGGTCGTGCGCACGCTTGTGGCGCGCGAAATGTTCGAAGCCCTCCTGCCGCATCCAGGTCTCCTCGGCCGCGGTGTGTCGCAGCATGTGCTCGTGCAGAGCAAGCAGATGGCGGCCGTAATCGGCTTCGGACGGATCGTTCAAGGCATCGAGGATGTCCTGGAACTCTTTGTGCAGATCGTCGATCGGCTTGAAGCCGACGAAAATGGCGTCATGCCGCACACACAGCTGGGGTGTCATGCCCATGGCGGTCTCCCTTACGGAAAGGCATCGCCACGAGGCTAAAGGCGGTCGCGCCGGGCGGATTGATATAGGGCAATCGACTAGGTCGATCCCGAAGAATCGAGCGCAGCAAAGAAAAGGCCCGGCGCTTCTGCCTGCCGGGCCACGCGGCGACGGATCGCCGTGGAGGGGCCGCTCGCGGCGGCCCTGGCTTAGCGGTAGACCATCACCGGGATCGTGGAATGGGTGAGCACCTTCTGGGTTTCGCTGCCCAGCAACACCGCGGCCAGACCCTTGCGGCCGTGAGACGCCATGAAGATGACGTCGCACTGACGCTCGTTGGCGGTGTTGATGATGGCCTCGAAAGGCGAGAAAGACTTCACTTGCACGACCTCGGTCGGCACCCCCGCCGCGGCGGTGGCGGCCTCGACTTTCTGGAGCCGCTCGTGGGCAAGGTGTTTCATGCGCAGTTCGTAATCGTCGATGCTCTCAGGGCGGTATTCGGAAAGATTGGAATACGAATACGGCTCGCTGACCGTCACCGCAACGATGCTCGCGCCAAGGGACTTGGCCAAGGAAATCGCGCCTTCGACCGCTTTGTCCGACAACTCCGAACCATCGGTGGGCACCAGAATCTTTTTGAACATGTTTGTCCCTTTCATTTCGATGAACCTAGGGTAAGCGCTCAGCCCCTGTGCCGCTTGACTCGCATCAAGCAGGCCCGGCAACAGGCTCGGCCGGGGTCGGCGCGACCGCAAGCGCGGCATCGATCGCCGCCGCCACCATCGCCAGCCCCAGGCTGGCCGTGACCACGACCGACGAACCATAACCCGCGCACGCCAGCCCGGCGACAAAACCGTCGACGCCACAGCTGGCCTGCGGCCGCCGCACCGGTTCGTCGGAATACACCGCCAGCACACCAAACTTCGGCACCCGGCCGCGGGCATCCTCGCGCGGGTAGCCGTATTCGCGGCGCAGCTTGTGGCGCAGCTTGGCGAGCAAGGGGTCGCCCTGAATCCGGGCCAGGTCGCCGACCGCGATCCGGGTCGGGTCGATCCGGCCGCCCCCCGCGCCGCTGGTGATCACGGCGACCCCGCGGCTCTGGCAGCAGGCAATCAGCGCCGCCTTGGCGGTGACCTGATCGATGCAGTCGAGCACCAGATCGGTCGCGGGCAGAACCGCCGCGACGTTGTCGGCATCGATGAACTCTTCGATGGTGTCGACCTGGCAGTCCGGGTTGATGGCGCGGATCCGTTCGGCCATCGCCTGGACCTTGGCCTTGCCGAACTCGTCGCCCAGGGCATGGATCTGCCGGTTGGTATTGCTTTCGGCGATATGATCGAGGTCAATCAGGGTGATGCGTCCGACGGCGCAGCGGGCCAGCGCTTCGGCCGCCCATGAACCCACGCCGCCCACGCCCACCACCACGGCGTGCAAGGCCCGCAGACGCGCGGCTCCCGCTTCGCCGTAGAGTCGGTCCACGCCGCCGAAGCGGCGCGAGCTGTCGATGTCTTTGATCGTATTCACGGCGCGATTCTAGGCGGCACGCAAGACCGACGGGCTGGTGACACAGGAGCCCCTGTGCCGCCGGCCTTAAGGAACTCCCCAGGTTCAAGCGCAACGCGCTACCAAGGGATAATGCCAAGTTACAGCCCCCTTCAGACGACGCCATGAACAGCACCTCCCTCGACGCCATCGAAGCGCTGCGACGCGCTTTGCCCGCGCTGGCGACCTTGCCGCCCGCCCTTTCCGAGGAGCTGGCCCGCCACGTGCGCCGGGTTCGGCTGAGCGCCGGCTCGCCCGTGTTCAGCGAAAAGGATGAATGCATGGGCTTTCCCATCATCATCAGCGGCAAGGTGCGAGTCTCCAAGCTGCTCGAAAGCGGGCGCGAGGTGGCGCTCTACGACGTCGCCGACGGCGAGAGCTGCGTGATCTCGACCAGCTGCCTGCTCGGCAGCACCCCTTACGGCGCACGCGGCGACTGCATGACCGACGTCGACCTGGTGATCCTGCCGCGCGAGACCTTCGACCGCCTGGTCGCCGAGCACCGCCCGTTTCGCGAAGAGATCTTCGCCGTCTTTGGCGACCGCATGATGCAGCTCATGGAACTGGTCGAAGCGGTCGGCTTCCAGCGCCTGGATCGGCGCCTGGCCGCTGCCCTGCTCGGCCGCGGCCAGAAGCTCGCCTTGTCGCACCAGGACCTTGCAACCGAGCTGGGCGCCTCGCGCGAATCGGTCAGCCGCCTGCTCAAGCAGTTCGAAGTGCAGGGCTGGTTGCGCCTGGGCCGCGGCGAAATCGAACTGATCGACCCCGCGCAGCTGCGCCAGGTCGCGGCAGGCGATCCGATCTCGGGCCGGTGAGCCCAATCACTGTCGGATCGGCGACCCGAGGTTAAGGTGGCCGCGTCGCCACTGCCGGCGCTTACCTCGGAGTCAACATGTTCAAGACCAATGTCGGTGGCATCGATCGCGTTCTGCGCATCAGCATCGGCGCCCTGCTGGTGGTGCTCGCCGCCCTCGGTTTGATCGGCGTCTGGGGATGGGTCGGGGTCGTGCCCCTCCTCACCGGCCTCACGCGCCGTTGCCCGCTCTACAGCCTGATCGGGCTGAACACCTGCCCCCTCAGCTCGGCGCCGAAGTAAAAGACTGACATTTCCGCCAACAACCGCCCGCGCATCCGGGCGGTTTTTTGTTGCCGGTCACGTCGCTCGGAGCCGCATGTTTTAGACTGGCTTCACAACTCGACCCAGGAGCGCTCCTCATGAAGATCCTCGTCCCCGTCGACGGCAGTCCTTACAGCGCCAACGCGGTTGACTTCGTCGCCAGCCGCTCCACCCTGATCGGCGCCGAACCCCATATCGAACTGCTCAACGTCCAGGTGCCGGTGCCGCAGCGCGCCGCCCGCGTGGTGGGCAAGGAAGTTATCACCGGCTACTACGAGGACGAAGCGAAAAAGGCACTCAAGCCCGCCGCGGTCAGACTCGCCAAGGCCGGGATCGACGCCATCGCCCGCCACGTGGTCGGCAGCCCGGCCGAGAAAATCGCCGAGGTGGCCGACGGCAAGGATGTCGACCTGGTGGTGATGGGCTCGCATGGCCGCTCGGCGCTCAAGGGCCTGCTGCTGGGTTCGGTCACCAATGCCGTGCTCGCCCAGACCAAGAAGCCGATGTTGATCCTGCGCGCCAAGGCCGCCCCTTCCGGCGACGCGCTCAAGGTCGGGATCGCGGTCGACGGCAGCAAGTTCGGCCGCGCCGCCGTGCGTTACGCCCTCAAGCACCACGACCTTTTCGGCGCCGGCGCACAGTTCAACCTGATCCACGTGGCGTCCGATTACGCCGGCGCCATCATGCCGGACATGGCCGGCATGGCCCTGCCCGCGCTGTCCGAAGCCGAAGTGCTGGAACTGCAGAAGAAGGAGTTCAACTCCGCAGTCCATCCACTGCGAACCCTGTTCGCCAAGGCCGGCATCACCCCCCAGGAGATCTGCCTGGTTGGCAATGCGGGCGACGAAATCGCCGCTTACGCCAAGAAGAAGAAGCTCGACGTCCTGATCCTGGGCTCGCACGGTTACGGCGCTTTCAAAGCGGCCGTGATGGGCTCGACCGCCACCCGCGTCGCCGCCCAGGGCAACGTGCCGCTGCTGCTGGTGCGCGAAGCCTGAACCCGCCGCAGTCGCGGCCATGACCAAGGGGCGCTGCGGCGCCCCTTGGCTTGTTGCTCTCGGCGAAGCTCGCGGAAAAAGCAAGGGATTTCCCGCTATTCTTGCCGCGCCGGCGCTGTTCCGCGCCGTCCAAGAACAATCAGGAGACCTCATGTCCTTGTTTTTGCGCCGCTTCGCCGCGGCCCTGGTGGTGGGCGCCTTGCCCGCGCTGGCGGCCGCCCAGTCCTACCCGAGCAAACCGATCCGGCTGGTGATTCCATTCCCGCCCGGCGGCACCACCGACATCGTCGGCCGCCTGCTCGCCGACCAGCTGGGCAAGCAGCTCGGCCAACCGGTAGTGGTGGAGAACCGCGGCGGCGGCGGCGGCGCGATCGGCGCGCTCGAGGTCGCCAAGGCTGCACCCGACGGCCATACGCTGGGCATCGCCACGGTTTCGACCATGGCCGTCAACCCCGCCTGCAACCCCAGGCTGCCCTACGATTCGCTCAAGGACTTCAAGCCCATCACCAACCTTGCCGCCGTGCCGAACGTGGTGGTGGTGAATCCGTCCAAAGTGGCAGCCAAGGACATGGCCGAGTTCGTCGCCCTGTTGAAGAGCAAGCCCGGCCAGCTCTCGTTCGCGACCTCGGGCACCTGCGGCATCGGCCACATGATGGGCGAACTCTTCAAAGTCACCAGTGGCACCTTCATCACCCACATCCCGTATCGCGGCGCCGGGCCGGCCTTGAACGACGTGCTTGCCGGCCAGGTCGAGATCATGTTCGACAACCTGCCTTCGTCGGTGCCGCACATCCAGAACGGCAAGCTGCGCGCTCTGGCCGTAGCCTCGCCCAAGCGGATCGACATCCTGCCCAACGTGCCGACCTTCGCCGAGCTCAAGATGGCGCCCGTCAACGACATGGCGTGGTACGGCCTGGTCGCTCCCGCCGGCACGCCCGACGCCGTCGTCGCCAAGATCCAGGAAGCGGCCGCCAAGGTGCTCAACACCCCCGAGATGCGGGAGAAGCTGCGGCTGCAAGGCGCGACGCCGGTGGCCAACAGCCCGGCCGATTTCCGCAAGCAGATCGAGGCCGAACGCGCCAAGATGATCGACTTGGTCAAGCGCCAGGGCATCAAGCTCGAGCAATAGGCCCCGCCTGCCTATGACCACGGGGGCGCCGTTGGCGCCCCCGTCCGTTTCCGGCAGCGGTCCGCGACAGTGCGATGATTGCGTTCTGGCGGCGACGGCGCCGCTACGTTCACACCTTGTTTTCGCTTGGCCTCCATCCTCGCCTCCGCCCTGCCACCCAGCCCGCCGGCGCCTCGGCCCACGGCCGCGCACCGGGATCCAACCGGCGCCACGGCTTCACGCATCCCCCTGACTTCCGTCAGGGTCGGCACGGCGAAATCGGCGATGTTCGACACTCACCCGACCGGAGTCCCGGGCTCGACACCGTCCTCACCCCCTGCGTTGCGGCGCCGGCGGTGGCGCGGTGCCGTCCGCCCCTTGCTGCATGACACTCGTCCGTATCGTCGCTTTTGTTGTCCTCACCCACACCGCCTTTGCCGCGCTGCGTGTCACCACCTCGCTCTACGCCCTCTCGAATAAGGCTTCGGCTTTCACCGTCGGCGTCCTGATGGCGCTGATCGCCCTGGTTCCCATGCTGCTCGCGGTGCGCAGCGGCCGCTGGATCGACCAGGTGGGACCGCGCAAGCCGCTGCTGCTCGGCCTGGTGCTGGTCGCGGGCGGCGCCCTGCTGCCGGCGCTTTTCCCCTACGCGGTGGCCGACATCGCCCCGCTGCTGGTTTCGAGCGTGCTGGCCGGCACCGGTTTCATGTACCTGCAGATGACCGCGCTGCAGCTGGTGGGCCACCTGGCCGACCCGACCCGCCGCGCCGCTTCGTTTTCCTGGCTGGCGATGGGGTATTCGGTCTCCGGCCTGCTGGGTCCGGTCACGAGCGGCTACGTGATCGACCACGCGGGCTACCGCTGGGCCTATGTCGCCGCTCTCGCCGCGGTGGCCATCGGTGCCGCGCTGCTGTGGCACCACCGCCGCCAGCTGCCGCACCACTGGACCAGCGATCCGGTCCCTGCCACCAAGGCCAAGGCCTTCGACCTCTTCCGCCAGCCGCGGGTGCGCAACGTCCTGATCGCCAGCGCCATCATCTCGATGGCGTGGGATCTGCAGACTTTCATGGTTCCCGTCTACGGCACTTCGATTGGCCTGTCGGCCTCCGAGATCGGCTGGCTGCTCGGCAGCTTTGCCATCGCCACTTTCCTGATTCGTTTCGCCATGCCCTGGTTGTCCCAGCGTTTCGACGAATGGCAGGTCATGATCGCCGCGCTGGCGGTGGCGGGCGTCGCCTACGGCCTCTTCCCGCTGTTTTCCTCACTGCTGCCCCTGCTCGCCGTATCCTTTCTGCTCGGGATCGGTCTGGGAGCTTCCCAGCCCAACGTCTTGTCGCTGCTGCATGCCGAATCGCCCCCCGGCCGCGTCGGCGAAGCTCTGGGTCTGCGCACCATGCTGATGAACGCCAGCCACACCGCCCTGCCCCTGATCTTCGGTGCCGCCGGTGCCGTGATCGGCGCCGGCGCGGTGTTTTTCGCAATGGCAGCCCTGCTGGGCGGCGGCAGCGCAGCAGCCGCCAAACGCGAGCGCTTCCAGTGAGCTGCCGATGAAGCTGGGGCCCAGCGAACTGCAGGCCTCGTGCGACCGGGCCCTGGCCCACTGGGACGGCCACTCGCCGCTGTGGGTCTTCGGCTACGCCTCCTTGATCTGGAAGCCCGAAATCGAGTTCGACGCACGCCTGCCGGTCCGAGTCCACGGCTACCATCGCCGGCTCTGCCTGCGTTCGATCGCCTATCGCGGCACCCCCGACGCGCCCGGCCTGGTGGCCGGGCTGGACCGCGGCGGCTCCTGCGCCGGCGTCGCGTTCCGCCTGCCCGGCGCCACGGTCAGGCGCCAGTTCGCTCTGCTGTGGCAGCGCGAGATGTTCCTCAACTCGTACGTCCCGCGCTGGCTGCCGGTGCGCGCCGGCGGTTCGACCTTCTCCGCCCTCGCGTTCGTGATCAACCGTCACACCCCGCTCTACTGCAGCGGCCTGGACGAGGCCGAGCTGGCGACCGTCCTGCGCACCGCCCGCGGCCAGAAGGGGTCCAGCCTCGATTATCTGGAACACACGATCGCCGCTCTGAAGGCCGAGGGTTTGCGCGACCGCGGTCTGGAGCGCTTGGCCCGGCTCGCGCGCAAGGCTTGATGCCCCGCAGAAGCGGCAACCCTCGCCGCACTAGACTCGGCCCATGAAAATTGCCGACATCCGCACCGACTACAAGCGTGGCGCGCTCGACGAAGCGCAGTCCGACCCCGATCCCATCCGCCAGTTCGCCCGCTGGTGGGACGAAGCGCTCAAGTCCGAAGTGCTCGAAGCCAATGCGATGACGCTCGCCACTGCCGACGCCGACGGCCGGCCCAGCGCCCGCACCGTGCTGATCAAGGACTTCGACGAACGCGGTTTCGTCTTTTATACGAACTACGAGAGCCGCAAGGGTCTGGACCTTGCCGCCAATCCGCGTGCCGCACTGTTGTTTTTTTGGCCGGAACTCGAACGCCAGGTCGAGATCAACGGCCGGGTCGAACGCGTGAGCGAAGCCGACAGCGACGAGTATTTCCGCAGCCGGCCGCTGCCGAGCCGCCTGGGCGCCTGGGCCAGTCCGCAGAGCCAGCCGATCAGCGGCAAGACCTGGCTGCTTGCCCGCGCCACCGAGATGGGCCTGCGTCACGGCCTCAACCCCGCCCGGCCGCCGCACTGGGGCGGCTACCGGGTGATCCCCGAGCGGATCGAGTTCTGGCAGGGCCGCCCTTCGCGCCTGCACGACCGGCTCGCGTATACCCTGGACTCAGCCAATTGGCATCGCGCACGTTTGGCACCCTGAAACAGACTTTCCCGGGTCTTTTCCAGGTTATGGAATGAAGGCGGGCCACTATTATTCGTGCCCGAGCCCCGTGGGGTCGAGGATCCTGTAATGAGTGAAGCCCAACTTTCCATCATCGTGATCGAGGACGAGCCGGAGTTCCGCCGCCGCTTCGAAAACATCATCGACGACGAGCCCAGCATGCGGCTGGCCGGCAGCGCCGCCAACAAGCGCGACGCCGCCGCCCTGATCGAGCGTGAGCAGTTCGACGTGATGCTGATCGACCTCGGCCTGCCCGACGGTTCCGGCATCGACCTGATCCGCCAGGTCTCGGCGCGACGGCCCGACGTCGACATCATGGTCGTGACCGTGTTCGGCGACGAACAACACGTAGTCAGTTCGATCGAAGCCGGCGCCACCGGCTACATCCTGAAGGACTCGACCCCGGCCGACGTGATCTCGTGCATCCGCCTGCTGCGCGCCGGCGGCAGCCCGGTCAGCCCGGTGGTGGCGCGCAGCGTGCTGCGAGCGATCCGCAACCGGATGAGCCCGCAAGTCACGCGCTCGAACACGCCGACCGAACCGAACCCGCTGTCGGCTCGCGAAACCGAGATCCTTCAGCTGCTCGCCAAGGGCATGAGCTTCAACGAGATCGGCGACATCCTCAGCATCTCGCCGCACACCGTGACCGCTCACATCAAGAAGATCTACCGCAAACTGCAGGTGCATTCGCGCGGCGAAGCCGTCTACGAGGCCGGGCAGATGGGGCTTTTGCGCGCGTAAAGCGGGCCCCATGGCGAGCTTCTTGCGCGCGGCCGCAAGGTCGCGCCCCCTCCGGCGCCCGACGCGTGAGCTGCGCGCGCTGCTCGCTTTTCTGCTGTGGCTGGCGCTCGGCCCTGCGCTGGCTGCCATCACGCTCGACCGGGCTGAACTGGCCGATGGCGAACGCCAGGCCGGCCCCCCCGCTGCCGCGCAATGGCAATCGCACACGCTGCCGCTGCGCTGGACAACGTCGGCCGAAACGCCGCGTGGCCGCTGGCTGAGGCTGGGATTCGACCTGCCGCAGGCGCCGCGTGAGGCCTGGTCGCTGCTGGTGCCGCGCCTGCCCACCGGAGGGGCTATCAGCCTCAACGGCCACCCTGTGGCCGAACTGCCGCAGGACAGCTCCAGCACCCACGTGCGCTGGCGTCGCCCGCACCTGATCCACCTGCCGCCCGAGTTCCTGCGCGCCGGCCACAACGAGATCCTGATCCACACCCACTTCCGCGCCGGGGTGCACGGTCTCGCTCCGCTCGAGATCGGCCCCAGCGACGAGCTGCTGCGGCATTACACCCACGACTATTTCCTCAACCACACGCTGCGCTGGATCGCCTCGCTGCTGGTGGTGCTGGTGGCGCTCGGCTTTGCCGCGCTCTGGTGGCGGCGCCGCAACGAAACCGTCTACGGTCTGCTCGGCCTCGCGGCCGCGTTCTGGGTCCTGCGCAACGCCGATTTCGCCTTCGAAGCCGTGCCGCAGTCGCTGCTGGTCTGGACCCGAAGCGCGTATTACGTCGGCACCGCGGGTTTTGTCGCGATGGGAGCAATCGCCGCGCTGCGCTGGTCCGAGCATCGCCGCCCCTGGATCGAGGCGGCCATCGTGGCGACCGCCGCTGCCGGCCCCTTCATCTACTGGCTCGGCGGCGACCGGCTCGAACAAACGGCGGGAGCGGTCTGGCAGGGGGTGATGCTGGGCATCGTCAGCCTGGCCGTGGCGATCGCGGTCGGGACCGCCTTCCGCCGGGGCAGTGCCCTGGTCAAGGCGATTGCCGTGGCGGTTCTGCTCGCCCTGGTCGCCGCCCTGCACGATTATCTGGTCAACATCGGCCTCCTGCCTTACGACCAACCGCCGCTGCTCAACATCGCCGTACCGATCCTGCTCTTTGCCGTGGCGGCCGCCTTGATCGACCGCTTCGTCACCTCGCTCGCCGATGTCGAGCGCATCAATCACGAACTCGAGAGCCGGATCGAGGAGCGCGAACGGCTCTTGAAGCGCAACTTCGAGCGAGTGCGCGAGTCCGAGCGGATCAAGGCCGGCGCCCACGAGCGCCAGCGCATCATGCAGGACATGCACGACGGCCTCGGCTCGCAGCTCCTGTCGTCGCTGATGCTGGTCGAACGCGGCGCGATCACCAAGGAAGAAGTGGCCCAGGTCCTGCGCGAATCGATCGACGACATGCGGCTGGCGATCGACACCCTCGCCACCGAAGACGCCGACCTGCTCGCCGCACTCGGCAATCTGCGCTTCCGCATGGACCCGCGCCTGAAAGCCGCCGGCATCGAACTGCAGTGGGACGCGCGCGACCTTCCGGTCGAACTCGAGATCGTCTCCGAAGCCGTGCTCCCCATCCTGCGCGTGGTGCAGGAGGCGCTGACCAATGCAATCAAACACAGCCACGCCAGCATCGTGCGCGTGACGCTCGCCGTCGAACACGACGGCCTCACCCAGTGGCTGGCGATCCGCGTCGCCGACAACGGTCGCGGCCTTCCGCCCGACAGTCCGCGCGGCCGCGGCCTGGCCAATATGCGCACTCGCGCCGGCCGCATCGGTGCCACCTTCAGCGTCGACTCGCTGGCTTCGGGCGGCACCGTGGTGGCGCTGCGCTACCGCGTCGAACCCCTGCCGCGCGGCCCCAGCACGCGCGCCCTGCAGCTGTCGATCGGCGACTGATACCGCCGCTCTTCGGCAGGCGCGCATCACGCGCGCCGACATTTTCCCGCCACGTTTTCCCGCCTGAATTCGCCTCGGCGGGCGATCGACGGAACGCTCGCCGGTTCCCGCCGAGCCGCGCCAACTCTCGCTTGCCGGGCATCCGCCCGATCGATTGATCGCTCCGCCGCATCAATCCTTGCAAAGAACTCACTTCCGCGCGCGCGGCCGGATTCCAACAATGACGCCGTCATCCACCCAGCGCCGAACCCGGCGCGAAACACGGCGACCCATGAACTCCCTGACCACCCGCCTCGCCGCGCTTGCTTTCGGCCTGGCGGCATTCACCGCCCAGGCCGCGCCGGCCGCGGCCGACCTTGCCTCCGCCCATGGCCAGCGCCAGATCGCTTGCGCGGCCTGCCACAGCAACTCGACCCCGACGGCCTTGCCGGCCGAGCAAAGCCTGGCCGAGACCAACCAGGCCTGCATCAGCTGCCACGGCGACATGAAGAAGCTGGCCGAGATCACCCGCCCCAAACTCGCCAACCAATACATCAACCCGCACGACTCTCATCTGGCCCAGATCGACTGCCTGACCTGCCACACCGGCCACAAGAAAGGCGAGTCGTATTGCCTGCAATGCCACTCGTTCAACATGCCGATGCCCGGCCAGGCCAAGAAGTGAAGGAAAGCGAAATGCAGAGAAGAAACTTTTTGATCGTGGGCTCGTCGGCCATGCTGCTGCCGGCGCTGGGCCAGGCCGCGGCGCGGCATGAAAGCTGCGACATCGTGGTGGTGGGCGCCGGCGGCGCCGGCCTGGCCGCGGCGGTGACCGCGGCCGACCTCGGCGCGAAGGTGATCGTGCTCGAGAAGATGCCGGTGATCGGCGGCAATACGCAGCTCGCCGCGGGCGGGATGAACGCCGCCGGCACCAAGCTGCAGAGCAAGAAAGACGTCAAGGACGACTGGCGCTCGATGTACGCCGACACCATGAAGGGCGGCCGCGACCACAACGACCCCGCCCTGGTCGAGATCATGACCCGCGGCTCGTCCGACGCGGTCGACTGGCTCACCGCGATCGGCGGCGAGTTCCCCAACCTCAAGCGCAGCGGCGGCGCGAGCGCGGTGCGCACCCACCAGCCCGCCGGCGGCCATGCCTTCGGCCCCTACGTCACCCGCGTGTTGTATGCCGCGGCGCTCAAGCGCGGCATCACGGTACGCACCCGCTCGCGCGTGGTCGAACTGGTCAAGGGCAACGACGGCGCCGCCACCGGCGTGGTGGTCAAAGACGCCCGCGGCGTGCCTTACACGATCGCCGCCAAGGCCGTGATCATTGCCAGCGGCGGCTACGGCAGCAACGCCGAACGCGTCGCCAAGTACCGCCCCGATTTCGCCAAGTTCACCAGCACCGGCCAGCCCGGCACCACCGGCGACGGCCAGGAACTGGTGCAAGGCCTGGGCGGCGACGTCTACGACCTCGACCTGATCCAGATCCACCCGACCCAGGCGGTCGGCTCCAAGACCCTGATCAGCGAAACCGTGCGCGGCGCCGGCGCCATCCTCGTCAACCGCGAAGGCCGCCGTTTCGTCGACGAAGTCACGACCCGCGACCGCGCCTCGGCCGCGGTGCTCAAGCAGACCGGTGGCACCGCCTTCCTGGTGTTCGACCACGGCGTGCGCACCAGCATGAAGATGATGGACGGCTACGACCATCTCGGCCTGATCAAGTCCGGGGCTACCCCCGCGGCCCTGGCGCAGACCATCGGTGTCGACGCCCAGGGTCTGGCCGCCACCCTCGCGACCTACAACCGCTACCAGGCGGACAAAAAGGACGCCGATTTCGGCCGCGCCGACATGCCGCGTCCCCTGGTCGCCGCCGACTTCCACGCGATCGAGATCCAGCCCGGCATCCACTTCACCATGGGCGGCGTGCGCATCGACCCGCGCACCCGTGTATTGCGTGCCGACCGCAGTGTGGTCAAGGGCTTGTACGCCGCCGGCGAAGTCACCAGCGGCGTGCACGGCAAGAACCGCCTGGGTGGCAACTCGATGACCGCCCTCTTCACCTTCGGCCCGATCGCCGCACGCGAAGCGGTCGCCTACATCAAGGCCTGATACCGGCCCCTCCCGCAGCCAGCAAGGAATCCAACATGCAATCGATTTCCCGCCGCTTTCTCCTGAAGACGCTTGCCGTCGCCACCGGCGCGCTCCTGTTCGCCGGCGTGACCAGCGCCACCGAAATCAGGGTGATGACCTCGGGCGGTTTCACCGCCGCCTACAAGCAGCTCGTCCCCGAATACGAGCGCGCCACCGGCAATACCGTCGCCAGCGCCTACGGCGCCTCGCAAGGCGGCGCGCCGGACTCGATCCCGAGCCGGCTCGACCGCGGCGAACCGGTCGACATCGTGATCCTGGCCGCTCCTGCGCTCGACAAGCTGATCGCCAAAGGCCAGGTCCGCGCCGGCAGCCGGGTCGACCTGGTCGACTCCAAGATCGGCATGTCGGTGCGCGCCGGCGCGCCCAAGCCCGACATCTCGAGCGTCGAGGCGCTCAAGCGCACCCTGCTCGATGCCAAGTCGATCGCGTATTCGGCCAGCGCCAGCGGCACCTACATCGCCAACGAGCTCTATCAAAAGCTGGGCGTTCTCGACCAGGTCAAGGACAAGAGCCAGCGCGTCGTCAGCATCCGCGTCGGCACCGTGGTCGCCCGCGGCGACGCCGAGATCGGCTTTCAGCAGGTGAGCGAGCTGCTGCCGATTCCCGGCACCGACTTCGTCGGCGTGCTGCCGCCCGAAGTGCAGAAGGTCACGACCTTCTCGGCCGGCATCGCGACGAACGCCAAGAACCCGGAAGCCGCGCAGGACCTGATCCGCTTCTTCAAGTCGCCGGCCGCCGCCCCCATCATCAGCAAGACCGGCCTCGAGCCGCTCACGACGAAATAAGCCCGACGGGGGCCGGCTGCGCCGGCCCCCGGTTCGACCCGACCGCGGTTAACGCCGAGCCGAGCGCCGCCGCTGCGGCAGATCAAGCGGACGGCCAGAACCTGTCCCTACAGTCGTGCGGTGAACTTCAGCCTCGATGACCTGCGCGCCTTCGTCGCCGTTGCGGAACGCTCGTCCTTCCGCTCCGCTGCCGACGCCATCCACGTTTCCCAGCCCGCCATCAGCCGCCGCATCGACAAGCTCGAAGAGTCGCTCGGCCTGCGCCTGTTCGACCGCACCACGCGTTCGGTCGAACTCACCGCCGTCGGCCGCGAGTTCGAACCGCGGGCACGCCAGCTGCTGCACGACCTGCAGAACGCCCTGCTCGACCTGGGGGTGAGCGCCTGCGCCGAAGTGCCCAAGGTGCGGATC
>JAEZVV010000055.1 GCA_023443095.1 Pseudomonadota bacterium | reverse complement strand
GCTCAATCCCTTCAGTTCGATGGGAGTGGCTTTTGTCGGCTCACGCGAAAGCGAGTCTCGTGTTTTCGGCCTGGTATGGCGACCTGGGCGGGGGCGAGCTGCGCCTGCTCGACCACATGCGGAATACTCGCTTTCCGAAAGAGCGGATTTGTGCCCTGCTCAAAGCTCCGGGCGAGCTGGATCTGGCCTTGCGTCAACTCGGCGTTCGCAGCCAGGTCATACGCTGGAAGGCCGGCCGCTCCTGGCCGGCGCGCCAGGTTCACTGGTACGGCGCCAAGCTGCGCGTTGCACTCCGCCTGCTCGGCACGTCGCGCGGGGTGTTCGTCGCCAATACCTTCCCCGACCTCGAGACCACCGGGCGGGTGGCCGCGGCGTTGGGCTGGACCGTCGTGTGGCGGGCCCGCGCAGACACCTTCACCGAGGTTCACGAGTGGAAGCCCGAGCGCCTGCATGAGCTGGTGGGATTTCTCAATCGGCGGGTCGCCCGCATCGTTGCAACCACGCATTACGAAGCGCGCTTGATGCAGGCTGCCGGTGTGTCGCCCGGCAAGATCTTCGTAGTACACAACGGCGTCGACCTCGATCGCTACGCCGACGAGACAGCCGGCGCAGCCTTGCGTGCGGAATCGGGGTGGGGCGCGGACGAGTTCGTGATCGCTTTTGTCGCACGCATGGTGCCGCAGAAAGGCTGGGAAGTCCTGTTCGATGCGGTGGCCCGCGCGCGTGCGGCGGGTCTTCCGGTCAAGGTTCTGGCCGCTGGCGACACGACCCTGATGGACGGCGACCCCGACGCCTACCGCCGCAGCTTGCACGATCAGGCGTCTCGTCTCGGCCTTGCCGATCACATCCGCTTCCTGGGTTTCCGCAGCGACGTGTTCGCGATCATGAAAGCCGCCGATGCCTTCGTGCTGGCGTCCCTGGTCGAACCTTTCGGTACCACGGTGATCGAAGCGATGGCGGCCGGCCGTGCAGTGATCGCAAGCGACCTTCCCGGCCCGCGCGAAAGCGTGGTCGAGGGGGAAACAGGCTTCTTTTCCCCCGCGGGCGACGAGCATGCCCTGGCTGCAAGCATTCAGCGCTTGGCCGGCGACCCGGCGTTGTGCCGGCGCCTGGGGCAGGCCGGGCGCGAGAGGGCGGAGCGGGTTTTTGACCTGGCGCGCAACGTGGCCGAGCTCGATCGCCTGTGTGTCGAACTGGCGAGAAAGGGATCGATGCCGAGCAAGCCTCAAATGAGTGGGGCGCAATGACGATCAAGAAAAATCCCTGCGCGGCGACTCGGGGGGCGGGGATTTGGCGTTGATGTCTGTCGACGCCATGGGGCGTGAGGGGACGACTTCGCACATCGCCGTGCTCGATGGCTGGCGCGGTCTGGCCATTGTCTGTGTCCTGTGGTCCCACTTTATTGAGGCGACGAATATTGCTTTAGGGCGTCTGGGGGTCGATCTCTTTTTCGTTCTCTCGGGGTTGCTGATGGCCAACCTCCTGTTCATTCGAAAAACCGACCTCTCGATCTTCTATTTGCGGAGGTTTAGTCGGATCGTTCCCGCTTTTCTTCTATACGTGCTGAGCGTGTTTTTGGGGGCGTGGGCCTGGGGGCTTGCGGTTCCGTGGAACGAGTTGCTTCCGAATCTTCTATTTCTGCGTTCGTATCTTCCTTCCATTCCTGACTATTGGGACTCGAGCTTGCCGCTCCAGCATCTGTGGTCGCTCAACGTCGAAGAGCACTGCTACATCGTGATGGGTCTGCTGACCTTGTTCCCATGTTTCAAGAATCGAGGCGCATGGGTCGCTTTGTGCGGTCTGGGCTTGTTGAGCCTGTGGCTGCGG
This sequence comes from Pseudomonadota bacterium, assembly GCA_023443095.1. Classification (GTDB taxonomy): domain Bacteria; phylum Pseudomonadota; class Gammaproteobacteria; order Burkholderiales; family Burkholderiaceae_F; genus JAEZVV01. The sequence goes on along the minus strand of JAEZVV010000055.1, from coordinate 3,353 downwards.
TTTTATGCGCCGCAAATGCCATGGTTGTTGGGCGAGAAAATGGCAGGGATCCGCACTGACACCGCGGCCGCTCACCTAATGCTGTCGGCGGGCTACTCTCTGATTAAGTACCGCTTCACGTCGTGGGTCCAGCCGTGGATGCCACCCCTGGCCTTACTGGCTGGGGCGTTGTGCTACACCGATATGGCGCCCTGGTGGCTCAGCATGCTGGCGCCGCCTTTTCTTCTCGCTTTCGCGGTCAATCACCTGGATCAATCTGCAGCGGCGATGAAAGCGGTGTTGTGCTGGAAGCCGCTGCGTCAGTTGGGGATCTGGTCCTTTTCTCTCTATCTATGGCAGCAGCCTTTTTACGTCTGGGGAAAGACGGCGATGCCATGGAGTGCGGCTTTGGTCTGCGCTTTTGTGGTCGGTTTGGTGTCGTTCTATTGGGTCGAGCAGCCGGCGCGCAACTGGCTGAACGCACGCTGGGGTAATACTGCAAGCCGCTCGCGCAGTGCCTTGGCTTCGCGCACTGGTGAGCCTTGATGCTCGCCGTCCATCTGACCGTCGATGTCGAAGTCTGGTGCGAGGACTGGCTCAAGCTTGACGCCCAGTTTCCGGCCGCGTTCGATCGTTACGTCTACGGTCGTACGGCGCGGGGCGACTACGGCCTGCCGTACCAGTTGCGGCTCCTGAACGAACACGGTCTCAAGGCCTGTTTTTTTGTCGAGCCGCTTTTCTCGCTGCGTTTTGGCGAGTCTTACCTGCGCGAGATCGTCGCCCTGATCCAGGGGGCGGGGCAGGAAGTCCAGCTGCACCTTCACCCCGAATGGGTCGACGAAATCGAGCCCTCGCCGCTGCCGATGGCAGGCGTCAAGCGGCCGCTGCTGCGCCAGTTCACGCTCGATGAGCAGTTGCACCTGATCGCGCTGGGGAAACGTCTGCTCGAGCAGGCCGGTGTGAATCAGGTCAAGGCTTTCCGGGCGGGGAGTTTCGGCTTTAACGCCGATACCTTGACCGCCCTGGTCGCCAACGGCATCGCCATCGACGCCAGTTACAACGCCACCATGTTCGGGCCCGACAGCGGCGTGGGGGGCGGTCAGACTTTGCTTGGACCGATCTCGGTCGACGGCGTGCTGGAGTTGCCGATGGCGGTCTACCGCGACGGCCTGGGGCGCTTGCGCCATGTGCAGATGGGCGCGACCTCGTGGTCGGAGATGGAGCGCCTGCTGTGGCAGGCGGCAGAGCAGGCCTGGCCTGCGTTCGTGATCCTGAGCCACAACTTCGAACTGATGAACCAGGCGAAAAACGCCCCCGACCCGGTGGTGGTCGACCGCATGCAGCGCCTGTGCGCCTTTCTGGAAAAGCACCGCGACCGCTTCGGCACGCCGCGACTGGGCGATGCCGGGATGCCGCGTCAGCCCGCGCCGCTTCAGCCCTTGTCGGCGTCGGTGCTGAACTCGCTGGGCCGGATCGCCGAGCAGGCCGGGCGCCGGAGGTTCGGATGACGGCCTGGCAGCGCCGCCCGGTGGAACTGAGGTTCCAGCTCAGCGACAAGACCTTGTTCACGCGCCGGCTCGACCTGCTGGTGAACGAGTCCGGTCTGGGTCAAGCACCCCGCAGCGAGCCGGTCGTGCCCGCCGGGGAACTGCCGCGCGGCTGCGCGGGGTGGCTGATGCGTTCGCTGCCGCTGGTGGCCGAGCTGCCGGCGCTGACCCGCCAAGGGGATTTTCTGCGTTACGTCCCGGCTCAGTACCAGCGTTATTACGTCGACCTTGAATCCGGATTCGAGGCCTACAAGGCCAAGTTTTCGTCCAAGACCCGCTCGACCCTGCAGCGCAAGCTGCGGCGCTGGACCGAACACTGCGGCGGCGAACTGGATTGGCGCGTCTACCGGTCGGCCGACGAACTGCTCGAGTTCCATGGGTTGGCGCGCCAGGTCTCGGCGCACACCTACCAGGAGCGCCTGCTCGACGCAGGGCTGCCGACCGAACCCGAGTTCCTGGCCGAGTTGGTCGAGCGCGGCCAGGCGGACCGGGCGCGGGCCTACCTGCTGTTCGATCGCGGCCGCCCGGTCGCCTACCTGTATTGCCCGGTCGACGACGGCGTTTTGCTCTACGCCTACCTGGGTTACGCGCCGACCAGCGCCGAGTGGTCGGTCGGAACGGTCCTGCAGTGGCTGGCGCTGGAGAGCATTTTTGCGGAAGCACGGTTCCGCCTCTTCGATTTCACCGAAGGGCAATCGGAGCACAAACGCTTGTTTGCGACCGGAAGCCAGCTGTGCGGCAACGTCTATTTCCTGCAAGCCAGGGTGGGCAATGCCATGACGCTGAGGCTGCATCATTTCCTGAGCGAATTCTCGGCCGCCGCTGGCGACTGGCTCGACCGGGCCGGACTGGGGGCCGGAGTCAGGCGCTGGATTCGCGGGGCGGGCTGAGGCAAATGTTGGTGCGCACTCTGAAACGGCTCGCCCGGGTGTTGTTAGGGGATTACGGAATCTACCGGGTCTATGTCTGCGAGCCGCCCTGGTTGGGCGCGAACGATGCGCCGAGTTTCGAGGTCGGCCCGCTGGCGCCTGAAGAACTTGCGCAGGCGGGGGAGGAGTTGTCGGAGCTGGACTGGTATTTCGGTCCGGAATGCCATGCCTATGCTTGCCGTGATGGCGGTGCGCTCATAGCTGTAGCTTTTTTCTGGCATGGAGAGCGCTACCGGCAGCGCAATTTCTGGCCGCTGCGGGCGGGCGAGGCAAAGCTCGTGCAACTGCTCACGATCCGCGCCGCTCGCGGTCGCGGTGCGGCAACGATTCTGGTCCGCGAAGCGACGCGGGCCATGTTCGGGCAAGGTTTTTCCAAGGTCTTTGCCCGCGTCTGGCACTCGAATCGGGCGTCGGTATCGGCGTTCGAACGAGCAGGGTTTCGGCGCTGCGCCGATGTGGTCGAAGTTTTCCCGTTCCGATCGGATCGCTCGAGGCGATGGGTGCGCAGGCGGCCTGGAAACTGAGGTCTCGACGGGGTTATGGGGTTTCGTCGGCCGGATGGCCGCTCTCTTGCTTAGGGGCTGCGCATGCGATTGGACCAACAGTTAGTTCCTGAACTTCCGGCAGCAGCGCTGGCAGCGCTTGAGCAGCACTTGCGGCGGACAAACGTGTTCCTCGAATACGGCGCCGGCGGAAGCACGGCTTACGCGGCGGAGCTCGGCGTCAAGACCATCGTTTCGGTCGAATCCAGCCTCGAATGGGTGCGCATGGTCGAGGCGGCGGTGTCGGCGCCCGATCGCGGCACGGCACTTCATCTGCTTTACGCCGACATCGGAAAAACGGGTGAATGGGGCCGGCCCAAGGACAGGACCGGACTCGACCGATGGCATCTCTACCC
>JAEZVV010000092.1 GCA_023443095.1 Pseudomonadota bacterium | reverse complement strand
TAGCCCTGCGGAGGCAGCAGAAGGATGCGCGCTGCGGCCAGGGTCGCGCCCAGGCCGGCGCGCTCGATCGCGGCGCGGGTGCGCGGATGGACCGGCCACACCAGGGGCAGCTTGTCGCTGGTCTCGGCCAGGATGGCGAGCACGGCGGACAGCGTGGCGGGATCGTCGACGTTGGACGGGCGGTGCAGGGTCACGAGGCCGAAGCCCGACGCGATCGCGGCGGGGTCGAGGCCGGTGGCGGCCAGCACCTGGGCTGGCGGCACTGACCGCGGCAAGGCCGCGCGCAGCGAATCGATCATCAGGTTGCCGACGAAACACACCCGCTCGGGCGGAATCCCTTCTTGCGCCAGGTTGGCCGCGGCGCTGCGTTCGGTGGTGTAGAGCAGGTCCGAGATCTGGTCGGTCAACACCCGGTTGATTTCCTCGGGCATGGTCCGGTCGTAGCTGCGCAAGCCGGCTTCGACATGGGCGACCGGAACGCCTTTTTTGGCCGCCACCAGCGCGCAGGCCAGGGTCGAGTTGACATCGCCCACGACCACCACCGCGCTCGGCAGGAAGCGGTCGATCACGGGTTCGAAGCGGCGCATCACTTCCGCGGTCTGCACCGCGTGCGAGGCCGATCCGACTTCGAGATTGACGTCGGGAGCGGGCAGACCGAGGTCGGCAAACAGCTGCTCGCTCAAGGCGTGGTCGTAGTGCTGCCCGGTATGCACCAGAAGCGCCGGCGGCGCGCCCGGCGCCGCGGCCAGCGCACGCAGCAGGGGCGCCATCTTCATGAAGTTGGGGCGGGCACCGACGACGCACAGGATCGCCCCCAGCGTGGGTTCTGCGTGTCCCATCAAAGCCTCGCGGGGCGGCTGCCCTTGGCGCCACCGGCTCGTCGCTCGGGTTTGGACGCGACTTCGGGCCGGATCGCGTCGAGCACCAGGGCCAGGCTGCGCTCGATGCGGTCGAGCCGCGCCGATATCGCTGCCAGCGCACCGTTGTTGCGCGCCGCGGACTCGCGCAGCAGTTCCGGACTGTTGGCGCTCACCGGCTTGCGGCCGTGGCCGGCGCCGAGCTCGCCGCTGATCTCTCGTGTCACCGCGTCGACGTCGGCGACCTGGATCACCCGCTTCTCGGCCAGATAGGCCGAGAGCAGAAGGCGGTTGGCGAGCGAGTTGATCTTGCGCGGGATGCCGCCGCAGGCGACATGGATCGCCGCCAGCGCGTCGGCCTCGAAAGCCGGGTTGTCGTCCTTCCAGCCGACGTGATGGAGCCGGTGCTGGATGTAGGCGGCGGTCTCCTCGGGCGCCAGCGGTCCGAGGTGGTAGGAGGCGATCACGCGCTGGCGCAGCTGCTCCATCGCCGGGGCGCGCAGCAGCTGACGCAGCTCGGGCTGGCCGACCAGGAAACTCTGCAGCAGGGCGCGGTCGCCGTACTGGAAATTCGACAACATGCGCAGCTCTTCGAGCGCGCGCGGGGTGAGGTTCTGCGCTTCGTCGACCACCAGCAACGCACGTTTGTTCTGCCCGACCAGCGAGGTGAGGAAGGCTTCGAGCGTGGCGAGCAGTTCGGCTTTTTCGGTGCCCTTGATCGGAATGCCGAAGGCGGTGGCCACCGCCTTGAGCAAGTCGTCGGCATCGATCAGCGTGCTCACCAGCTGGACCGCGATCACCTTGCCGGGATCGAGGTGTTCGAGCAGGGCCCGCACCAGGGTGGTCTTGCCGGTGCCGATCTCGCCCGTGATGACGATAAAGCCCTCGCTCTGGTAGACGCCGTATTGCAGGTACGAATAGGCGCTGGTATGGCCCTTGGAGCCGTAATAGAAGGTCGGATCCGGGTTGAGCTGGAAGGGTTTGCCGCTGAGTCCGTAATAAGCCTCGTACATAGGGCTCCTAGAACGCGTACGTCAGCCCGACGAGGGCGGCGATTTCGTTGTAGTCGTTCGTGACGTTCGAATTGAAAGTCTCGTAACGCAAGGCGGTATAGGCATTGAACTTGGGGCCCAGCTGCCGGCTGAGCTGGATCCGGTAGGTGAGCTGGCGCGACAAGTCGTCCGAGCGGCTGCCTATGCCCTGGGTCCTCTGCCACAACACGCTGCCGTTGATGCTGGTCAGGGGCGTCAGGCTGTGGCTGGCGGTGATGGCGGCGCCACGCTGCACCGAATTCTCGAACAAGACAAGCGCGGGCGGCAGATTGACTCCCGTTCCGGTGATCGCCTCGGTCCGCAGGTAATACACGTTGAACGCGAGCGAGTTGCGCTGCCCGGAAAGGGTGACCGCGGCGTCGTAGCGGGTCTGCAGCGAAACGTTCTGCGAGTAGATCGGCACCGGCACCGCGAGCTGCGGCGGCAGGCCTTGCTGCAGCATGATCTGGCGGGCGGCGGCGGCCCGCGCGCTGGCGTCGGGGATGCGGGTCGTCAGCAGGCTTTCGAGCGATTCGAAGACGTTGGTTCCGCCCGGCACGGTGAACAACGTGTCGGGCGTGGTCGTCACGTCGCGCGAAGTGCCGAGGTTGAAATACAGGAAGGGCATACGGTGCGAGGCCGTGAGCTGCCAGCCATCGCCGAAGTAGCGCCGCTCCCAGTACCCATCGACATTGGTGCGCGGGGTCGGCCGCCAGGACAGGCCGCCGCCGTAGATCGCGTTATTGGTGTCGAGCAGGCCGTATTGGGTCTGCTCGTAGCCGCCGCGCGCCGAGACGCTGAAATCCTCGCCCACCAGATAGCTCAGGATCAGGCGCGCGTTGTCGTTGGTGTAGTCGGGTTCGACGTCCTGCTGCAGCAGGGTGTGCTGGGCCTGCACGCCCCAGCCCAGGGGTTTGGGAGCGCGGTTGACCGAACCGTCGACCACCCACTGATAACTCGAGGACAAAGCGCTGTTGTTGCCTCTGCCGCTGCCGCTGCTGCTCCAGGCGCTGTCGCTGCGCAGCTCGTAGCTCGCCTCGCCCAGGAAGGCTCCCTTGATATAGGGCGCCACCCGGTAGTTGTAGGCCGAATACGTGTTGTCCGAGACCTGGCCCGAACTGCGCGGGGCAAAGGGATTGATGAACTGGGGCGAAGCGTCGACCGAGGCGTCGACGAACAGAAAGTGCTCGATCGCCTCGAGCGAGCCCGTGAGTGCGACGTTCGGATAAACCGTGTCGGGCTGCGTACCGCCGAAGTAGTGGTAGGCGGTGAGCCCGGCCGTCCCGCTCGCCTGCACGCGGCCGCTGCGGTAATTGATGCCGAGCGCGGGCGAGACGTTCACGCTGAACTCGCTCTGCGCCAGTTCGGAGACGCTCTGGTTGATGTTGTTCGACCAGTTGAGTTCGCCGCCGATGGTCGCGGTGAGGGTCGGCGTCTGCTGCGCCGCCACCGGAGCGCCCGCCAGCCCCAGGACCAGGACCCGACTGCCCCAGACCACTCCCCGGATCACGCTGCTCACTGGCCTTCCCCTTGCAATTGCACTGGCACGCTCGGCATCCTTGCTCAACTTCCGTAGCCGTAACCGTAGCCGCCGTAGTAGCCGTAATACGAGCCGGCACCGCTTCGCCTGGCCTTGTTCAGCAGCGTCATCACCAGAGGGCAGGACTCGATCGTGGCGAGCGCTTCCATTGCGCTTGCCTGCGGCGTGCGGTCGGCGGCCACCACCATCACGACCTGCCCCATGTGCGTGGCGAGCACCCTCGATTCGGTCGAAGGCAGGAGCGGCGGCGCGTCGAAGATCAGGACACGGTCGGGGTAGCGGCTGGCCATCTCGTCGACCAGGCGGGCCATGGCGTCGCTCGCCAGAAGTTCGGTGGCGTGCGACTGCGGCGAACCGGCCGGCAGGATCGACAGCTTCTCGATGTTGGTGCGCAACAGCACGTCCTGCACCCCGACCTCGGGGTCGGTCAGGACATCGAGCAGCCCCTTGGCGTGTGGCAGCCCGAGGCGGTCGAGCACGGCGGGGCGCTGCACGTCGGCGTCGATCAGCAAGACCGTGCGATCCATCTCGCTGGCGATCGACAAGGCAAGATTGATCGCCGAAAAGGTCTTGCCTTCGCCCGGCAGGGCGCTGGTGATCATGACGAGATTGGGGCGCGCCACGCCGGCAGCCGAGGTGCCGACGATGTTCTTGAGCAGCGGTCGCTTGATCACGCGGTATTCGTCGGCAAGCTGGGTCCGCGGCGCGCCCGGCGCCAGATAACCCATGGTCTGGAGCCGGCCCAGGTCGATCTCGACCCGCGGCGCCCGCACCGGCTCGGCGGCCGACGCCACCGGCGCCACGGGCGGCGGCAAGTCGACCACCGCGGCCGCAGTGCCGTTGCCGGCGACCGCGGGCTCGGCCGGCAGCGAGATGCCGGCGCGCTGGAGTTCGGCCAGCCGCCGGGCCGCCTGCTCGATGATGCTGGGGGTGCGCTTGTCAGCCACGATAGAGTGCGATCCAGCCTATCCACGAGCCGTAACACAGCACCAAAAAGGCTGCGCCGGACGCGAAGGCGAGGTTGAGGATCCGGTCGCGGCGTAGCGTGGCGGCGTCGATCAATAGGCCGACGCTGCCCAGCACGGGCCGGTTCGAAATCGTGCGCAAGGTCTTGGCGTCCTGCACCACGGCAAAGATCTGCGAATAAACGAAGCTGGCTGCCACTCCGGCCCCCAGCGCGGCGAGCAGGGCCAGGCCGACGAAGGCCAGGCGGTTGGGGAATACCGGCTTGGGCGAGACCCGCGGCGGGTCGATGACGCGGAAATCGGCCAGCGCCGCGGTCGAGTCGACGTCTTCCGACATCGACGCCGATTCTCGCCGCGTGATCAGCTGTTCGTAGTTGCGCTTGAGAACCTCGTAGTCGCGGTTCATCTGGGTGAGTTCGATCTCACGCTCGGGCACCTTGCCGGCGGCGCCGCGCAACTGCTCGAGCCGAGACTGCTGCTCGGACAGGCGGGCGCGCAGCGAAGCCACGTTGGCCTCCTGCTCGGCGAGCGAAATCTTCAGCTGCTGGAACACCGGGTTGGTCGAGGCCGAATAACGCCCGGTCGACGAGCTGGCCGCCTTCTTGCGCGCCTCGAGCTCCTGGCGTTTCTGATCTTCGAGCTGGGCGATCAGCCGGCGCACCGCGGTGACGTCGGGGTGCTGCTCGGTGAACCGCCGCAGCAGTTCGTCGAGCCCCTTCTTCTGGGCTTCGATGCGGGCGTCGATCTCGGGCACCGGCGAACCGCCGCTGCCGCCGGGCTCGGGCAGGATCACCGGGTCTTCGCCGGCGAGTTCACGCTTGATCGCGTCGCGCGACTGCTCGGCCGCCCGCAGCTCGAGCTTGAGGCGGGCGATTTCATCGTTGAGGCTGGAGATGCGGCCGAAGTAGTCCTGTCCGCCGGCCTCAGTCGCGGTATTGATGTTGCGCAGCTTGAACTCCTTGAGGCGCTGCTCGGCCTCCTGCAGGCGCTTCTCGTGCGACTTGATCTGTTCGTCGATGAAGCGGCGCGCGGTCTCGCTGTCGCGCCGCTTGCCGCCGATGCCGGACTCGACAAACATCGACACCAGGTTCTGGACGATGCGTTTGGCTTTTTCGGGGCTGGTGTCCTGGATCGAGACGTCGTAGATGTTCTCGCGCCCGCCGCCGGAGAGCTTGATGCGCGCGGTCAGGTCTTCGATCAAGGCGTCCTTGGCCTCGGGCGTGGTCACGGCCAGATCGAGATCGGCCGAACGCATCAGCTTTTCGACGTTGGGCCGGGTGATGAGGGTGCGGGCCAGCAGCCCGATCTGCTGGTTGATGTCGGGCTGGACCGTCAGCCCCGACATCAGCGGCTTGAGCACGGTCTGGGTATCGACGTAGATGCGGGCACTGGCTTCGTAGCGGTCCGGCAGGCGGGCCACCACGACCGCTCCCACGATGGCCACGATGAAGGCCACGATCAGGCCGACCCAGCGCCTCAGCCACATGGCGCGCAGGATCGACAAGGCCTGTTGGATCAGTTCTTCCACGAATCAACCTCGCGCTAGGGCCGCGATCAGGGGCTACGGTGGCAACCGGCGCCTAGAACCAGCTTTGGGGAATGATCAATACATCGCCCGGGCGCACCGGGACGTTGGCGGAAATGTCGCCGCGCCGGACCAGATCGCGCAGGCGAACGTTGTATTGCTTGCCGCCTTCCGACCCGCGCACCAGAACGGCGCTGTTGCCGTCGGCGAAGTCGGTCAGGCCGCCAACCTGGATCATCACGTCGAGCATCGACATGTCGAGCCGGTACGGCAGAGCTTGCGGCCGGGTCGCTTCGCCGACGATGCGGATCTGCTCGGCAAACGGCCCCTGGAAGCCGGTCACGATCACGGTCACGACCGGATCGCGGATGTATTTGCCCAGCGCCTTTTCCAGTTCGCGGGCAAGGTCGGCCGGATTGCGGCCGCTGGCGGCCAGGTCATCGACCAGGGGTGTGGTGATGCGGCCGTCCGGACGTACCGGCACCGACATCGAGAGCTCAGGATTGCGCCAGACGATGACGTTGACGTTGTCGAGCGGGCCGATCACGTAGCGGTAGTCGCTCATCGACACGGCTGCCGGCGCGGCCGGGTGCGACCCGGTGCTCGAGCAAGCGGCAATGCTGCCGAACAAGCCGATGCTCATCGCCACGAGCGAGATCCGCCCGAACCACCCTGCCTGATTCCACCGCATGAGATTCCCTCCAAGACATTGCTGCCTAGCGACGGCCCCGCCCGCGCGAGCGCCCAATACTCGTAAAACCTTAGGCGAAACGAGTCTATCCCAGGGGTTCCCCGCAGTGCAGCTTGAATTTGCGCAGTGACAGATCGGTCAGGCCGTGCTTGCGGTTGAGGGCGCCGCCGGCGCCTGCGTTCGCCGCGCCGGCAAGGCCTTTGACCGCCCGCTCGTCGGCGAGAGCAGACACCAACCGAAGCAGTCTTCCCGCCGTTCAGAGGGGGAAGCCATCAGTGGAGAGAGCGCTCTACTCGCATTGGGTACCTAACCCCTTGCGCGTGGCGGCGCGACAACGAAGCAAGGACTCAGTCCGAGATTCCGATGGGCTTGCCGCGCATCAGACACCCCGGCGCGGCTGGTCTCGGCGGCGTGTTAATTTCGACGGACCATGCTCATCAAGACCCGCAACTCCCAGATCAATCGCCAGTGGACGCGCGAAGCGGTGCGTCGCATCGAAGCCGACTTCCAGCGCTCCAGCGATACCCACCTGATCACGCTCCGCCTGCCGGCATTCGACGGTATCGACCTGTATCTCAAGGACGAGTCGAGCCACCCGACGGGTAGCCTCAAACATCGGCTGGCACGTTCGCTTTTCCTCTATGCGCTTTGCAACGGCTGGCTGCATGAAGGCAGTACCGTGGTTGAGGCTTCGAGCGGGTCCACTGCGGTCAGCGAGGCGTATTTCGCCCGCCTGCTCGGCCTGCCCTTCATTGCAGTGATGCCGGCCACGACCTCGTGCGAGAAAATCAGCGCCATCGAGTTCCAGGGCGGGCGCTGCCATCTGGTCGACGAGCCGACAGCGATTTATTCGGAGTCGCAGCGCCTGGCCGACGAACTCGGCGGCCATTACATGGACCAGTTCACCTACGCCGAACGGGCGACTGACTGGCGCGCCAATAACAACATCGCCGATTCGATCTTCCAGCAGATGAAGCTCGAACGGCATCCCTGCCCCACCTGGCTGGTCTCGAGCGCGGGCACCGGAGGCACGGTTGCCACCCTCGGCCGCTACGTGCGCTACTGCCAGCACCCGACCCAGGTGTGTTGCGCCGACGCCGAGCGTTCGGTGTTCTTTGACTTCTATCTCTCGCGCGACGCGCGCCTGACTTGCGGCCAGGGCTCCCGCGTCGAAGGCATAGGCCGGCCGCAGGTCGAGCCGTCCTTTCTGCCCGAGGTGATCGATGCCATGGTCAAGGTCGACGATCTGTGGTCGCTCGCCGCGATGCATGAACTGACCCGCCGTCTTGGCCGCGAAGTCGGCGGCAGCACCGGCACCAACCTCGTCGCCGCACTCGCCTGCATGCACGAGATGCGGGCGCGCGGCGAGAACGGTTCGGTCGTCACCATCCTGTGCGATGCGGGGAATCGGTATTCAAAGACCTACTACTGCGAGCAGTGGCAAGCGCAAGCCGGGCTGCAAAGCGCGTCCCAGCAACGGCTGCTGGCAGCCTATCTCGATGGGGAAGAACCGGATCCCGCGCTGAAACGAGCGCTGAGTCTCGTACGGGCGGGCTAATCAGGAAGAGTCAGATCAGCGCCGACGACGCGTGCGCGATGCGCAGTTCAAGCGGTCGTCGGCGTGAGAGGCAAAAGCCGTCGGCTTCGCCGGCCTAAGAAGCAGGCCACACTTGGGCAGGTACTTCCGAGCGCCCAGAACCCATGTCAAACACAACACCCAGTCCAGCGAGCATCACCGCGATGCCAACGAAGGACAACACCGGCCAAACCAGACCGGCGACAACCAGCAGATAACCCGCGGCCAGCGCGGCGAGCGAAGATTCGAGTGCCAGAGTGCTCTGGCGTTGGAATAAGCGGAATCGCATAACGTGCTTTCAGAGTCGAGAGGCGCTCAGGCTATCGCACTGCAACATTCGTGCCTTGCCTTCGATCAAGCCCCGCGAGTCGCTCTGCACCCATTTCGGTAAATATCAAGGGTTTACCCATGTTTCAGCCTCGTACTTCGCTGGCCCGAACAGCGCTCGCCAGCAATCACTGGTGCGCATCGGCGATTACATGAGGTTGTTTTGCGGGATCGGGAAAGCAAAAACCCCTCAGACCGGGTGGGGTCTGAGGGGTTTTAAGGGAGAGCCTGACGATGACCTACTTTCGCGGGAAATGCAACCCACTATCATCGGCGCGGAGGCGTTT
>JAEZVV010000021.1 GCA_023443095.1 Pseudomonadota bacterium | reverse complement strand
GCTGTGGATCGCCGACGAGAACTGCAAGAAGCGTTTCGGCCCCGAGCAGACCGAGAAGATTCTGGCTGATGGGCTTTCGTTCCGCGCCAACACCCTCGAAGAGCTGGCCAAGATCCTGGAAGACAAGTTCAAGGTTCCGTCCGCGACCTTCCTGGCCACCGTCAAGCATTACAACGAGATGGCCGCGGCCGGCAAGGACACGGATTTCGGCAAGGCGCCCACCAACCTGAAGCCGATTCTCAAGCCGCCCTTCTACGCCAGCCCGACCCAGGCCGGTGTGCACCACACCATGGGCGGGCTGCGCACCCAGGGTACGACGGGCAAGGTGCTCGACCGCGAAGGCAAGGTCATTCCTCGCCTGTATGCGGGCGGCGAAGTGACCGGGGGCACGCACGGGTCGAATCGCCTGGGCGGCAATGCCACCACCGACTGCATCGTCTTCGGTCGCGCGGTAGGCATCAACGCCGCACGCGAAAAGCCGATGGCCTGATCGAGTAGCCAAGCTCCGGCGCGCAAGCGCCGGAGCACTGACGAGGCTTCAGACATGAAAACTACTGGAAGACTCCGGTCGTTCCTGACCGGGCTATTGCATGTCGCGTGCTGTCTGGCCCTGGTCCTGCCGCTGCTGGGGCAGGCGCAGACGCGCAACCTCAAGGCCGCCCCGGGGGACTGCAAGGCTTGCCATGCGGGCAAAACGATGCTGCCAGGCGAGCACCCCGCGACGCGGGGCATGACGCTCAAGGACTGCCGCAACTGCCATACCGCAGCGGCCAAGCCCCTGGCGAGCACCATGCCGCTGGCACACACCCATGCCCTGGCCGGGGTGAAATGCGCGGCGTGTCACGGCAAGCCGGCGCCGCGCCAAGGTGCAGCCCCGGCCGCCGAGGTCTGCACCGGCTGCCACGCCAACACCGCGCAATTGGCCAATCGCATCAACACCACCAGCCCCAAGGTCCACGGTTCGCACATGGGCGATCTCGCCTGCGACCTGTGTCACAAGGCGCACACCCAATCGGAGAACTTCTGCTTCCAGTGCCACGACTGGAAATACGTGGTGCCTTAGCGCTTGTCGCGATCGGTTCAAGCGCCTTCCGCGTAGCCGGATTGCCGCCACGCCTCGAACACCACCACCGCTACCGCGTTGGAGAGGTTGAGGCTGCGGTTGCCGGGGCGCATCGGCAGGCGGATGCGCTGCTCGGGCGGGAATTGCGCGCGAACTTCCTCGGGCAGGCCGGCCGATTCGCGGCCGAAGACGAACCAGTCGCCGGGCGCGAAGCGCGATTCGGCAAACGGGTGCGAGCCCTTGGTGGTGAGCGCGAACATGCGCTTGGGTTCGGGGCGTTCGGCTTCGATCAGCGCGGCGAAGGACTCGTGGACCTTGAGCGTGGCGTATTCGTGGTAGTCGAGCCCGGCGCGCTTAAGCTGCTTGTCGTCGAGTTCGAAGCCGAGCGGCTTGACGAGGTGGAGCTGGCAGCCGGTGTTGGCGGCGAGACGGATGACGTTGCCGGTGTTGGGCGGGATCTCCGGCGCGACGAGGACGATATGGAACATGCCGCCATTATGGCGTGCGGGCGAGCACGAGATTGCTCACGCGCGTGGCGCCGCCGCGCTTGAGCACGAGCGCCAGTTCGTCGAGTGTGGCGCCGGTGGTCATGACGTCGTCGACCACGGCGACGGCGCGGTCGGCGAACGGCCGTGCCAGGGCAAAAGCGCCGCGCATATTGCGCCGGCGCGCGGCGAGGGCGAGCGACTGCTGCGGCGGTGTGTGCCGGACCCGCAGCACGAGCCCGGGCTCGAAGGCGAGCCCGAGCAGCCTAGCGGCGGTGTGGGCGATTTCGGCCGACTGGTTGAAGCCGCGTTCGGCATGGCGTTCGAAAGCGAGCGGCACGGCGGTGACCAGGGTCCCGGCCTCGAGCCGGCCGGCGCAGCGCTGAGCCAGCAGCTCGGCAAGCGGCTCGACCAGTTCGAGCCGGGCGCCGGACTTGAGGGCAAGGATCACGCCGGCCAGCGGCGGCTGGTAGTCGGCGCAGGTCAAGGTGGCGTCGAAATGCGGCGGCTTGCGCAGGCAGGCGCCGCAGATCTCGCCGAAGGGGATTCTCAGTGCGCAGCGCGAGCACCGGCGCAGTTCGGCCGGAAAAAAATCGGCGCGGCAGGCCGGACACACCGGGTCGCCCGGGATCAGGCCGCAGGCGAGGCAGCGCGGGCGCAGCCAGGAACCGAAGCGCAGACGCAGGGCGGCAAGTGTGGGGCGCGGCATGGCTTCTCGGGGCAGGTCGGTCGAGCATATACACTGCGAGCCCTTATGGCGCTCGGTCCCGGTACTTCGGAAATCACGCCCAGCCTGATCGATCCGCCGCGGATTCCGGCGCGCATCGAAACGGTGCGGCGGCAGTTCAACCAGCGTGCCCGGCGGGTGCTGGCGCACGACTTCCTGCTGCAGGAAATCGGCGAACGCCTGTTTGCCCGGCTCGATCTGATGAAACTCGATCCGCAGCGGGTGGCCGACATCGGCTGCGGCAGCGGCGCTTCGCGCGAGCGTTTTGCCCGGCGCTACCCGCAGGCCGAATGGCTGGGGCTGGATCTGTCGGAAGCCATGCTCGGGAGCGCGGCGCCGGCCGGCATGCGCGCCAAGCTTCAGTGCTGGTTCGGCCGTTCGCCGCTGCGGGTGTGCGCCGAGGGCGGCGCCCTGCCGCTGGCCGACGCTTCGGTCGACCTGGTCCATTCCAATCTCATGGCGAACTGGCACCCCGAGCCGCACCGCCTGTTCCCGGAGTGGAAGCGGGTCCTGCGCAGCGACGGCCTGCTGCTGTTCTCCTGCTTCGGCCCCGACACGCTCAAGGAACTGCGCGCCGCGATGCTCGAGGTCGAGCCGCGTTGCCGACCCATGAGTTTCGTCGACATGCACGACTTCGGCGACATGATGGTCGCTGCCGGTTTCGCCACCCCGGTGATGGATGTCGAGACGATCCGCCTCACCTATGCCAGCGCGCGCGAGCTGGTCGCCGAAGTGCGGGGGCTGGGGGCGAACCCGCGCGACGATCGCATCGCCGGCCTGATCTCGGGCCCGCGCGCACGTCGCCTGTATGAGGCGCTCGAGGCTAGGCGCGATAGCGACGGCCGCATCGGGCTGAGCTTCGAAGTGGCCTACGGGCACGCGTGGAAACCGGTGCCGCGGCCGCTGGGTGCGACACCGGTCTCGCTCGACCGGCTGCGCGCCAACTTGGCCGCGCCCGGGCGCCCCGTCGCATAACGCAAGCGACGCGCTTGCACCATAGCGACTGGGGAAGAACGCAACAAAAAAGGGCAGAGTCGTTGCTCGGGTTTTCGGCCCGAACCTATACTCTGCCCACTCTGCGCCGACCTTGAGGTCGACCCAATGCTGCAGTTGGCACTTTGGCAAAAGCCGGGTAGTGGGGCTTGATCCAGAACAAGTCCGCGACAGGATCGCGAACGGCGTCCGGATTCCGGCTCCCGCCCACTGGAGTTCTGTTGTTTTTGCCGCAGCGGATCGAAGGTGGCGCTGCCGTACCGGTCTGGAGACGCCGGTCGCGGCAGCGGCTTGCAGTGCTTCGGCTGTGCTTCCGTCAATCAAGCGGCGATCGAACCGCGACGGCAAACAGCCCAGGCCAGCAGGCCCGGAGTGACAGTGGAGAGCAGCACTCGGCCGCGTGTCAGGCCTTCCCTTGAACTAGCTGGGGGGCGGGCAGCGGTGGAGGAAGTTGGTCGGTTTCGGCTCGACGAGCAAGCCTGGCGGCTGGGCTCGGGAGCTGAAAGCGGCCCTGCGGGAAGTTGGAACCCGCGGGTGCGATGAAGTAGCCGGTAGTCATTACAAGACAGACAAGCCAGGAATCTGGCGCTGAATCGGTGAAGCCACAATGAAGTCCAAGCTCGCAGTCCGGGCTGCCGCCACCGCGGCCGCCGCCAGCTTTGCCGGTGCCGCATCCGCGGTGCTGCCGATCCAGAGCAAGTACAACCTTGCTCCTCCGGTCACCCAGATCGCCGACGAAATCTATTCGCTGCACACGCTGATGCTGATCATCTGCGGCGTGATCTTCGTGGGCGTGTTCGGGGTCATGTTTTATTCGATCTGGAAACACCGGGCGTCCAAGGGTGCGGTGGCCGAGACCTGGCACGAGAACACCAAGGTCGAGGTGATCTGGACCGTCATCCCTTTCCTGATCGTGATCGGCATGGCGATTCCCGCCACCAAGACCGTGGTGGCGATGAAGGACACCTCGAGCGCCGACCTCACCATCAAGGCCACCGGCTACCAATGGAAGTGGGGCTACGACTATCTGCGCGGCGAAGGCGAAGGCATCAGCTTCGTGTCGGCGCTGGCGACGCCGATGTCGCAGATCACGGGCGACCAACCCAAGACCAACTTCTACCTGCTGGAAGTGACCGAACCGCTGGTGGTTCCGGTGGGCAAGAAGATCCGCATCATCACCACCGCCGCCGACGTGATCCATTCATGGTGGGTGCCGGCCTTCGGTGTCAAGCAGGACGCGATCCCGGGCTTTGCGCGCGACACCTGGTTCCGCGCCGACACGGTCGGAACCTTCCGCGGCGACTGCGCCGAGCTATGCGGCAAGGATCACGCCTTCATGCCGATCGTGGTCGAGGTCAAGTCCGTCGCCGACTACGCGACCTGGGCCGCAGGCAAGAAGAAGGCGATGGCGGCCGCCGCCGAAGACCCGAGCAAGACCTACACGCTGGCCGAACTCAAGGAGATCGGCGCCAAGGTCTACGAAGCCAACTGTCAGGTCTGCCACCAGGCCAACGGCAAGGGACTGCCCAACGCCTTCCCGGCGCTCGACGGCAGCAAGATCGTCAACGGCCCGCAGGGCGAGCTGATCGCTCAAATCCTCAACGGCAAAAACGCGATGCCGGCGTGGAAGGGAGTGTTGAGCGCGACCCAGATCGCGGCGGTCACGAGTTACATCGAAAACAGCTGGGGCAACGCCACCGGCAAAGCCGTCCAGCCCGCCGACGTCCAGGCCGCGACCAAGTAGTCGCCCGCCGCCCCGGAATCGAGGAGACCCGCATGAGCGCAGTCCTGCCCCATGGTCATGCCGGCGAGCACGCCGCCGACCACACCCACGACGATCACCCGCACGGCTGGCGGCGCTGGCTGTTCGCGACCAACCACAAGGACATCGGCACGCTCTACCTGTGGTTCTCGTTCACGATGTTTTTGACGGGCGGCGTACTCGCGCTCGGCATCCGCGCCGAACTGTTCCAGCCCGGCCTGCAGGTTTTCGCGCCCGAATTCTTCAACCAGCTCACCACCATGCACGGACTGATCATGGTGTTCGGCGCGATCATGCCGGCCTTCGTCGGCTTCGCGAACTGGATGATCCCGCTGCAGGTGGGCGCGCCCGACATGGCGTTCGCGCGCATGAACAACTTCAGCTTCTGGCTGCTGCCGCCGGCGGCGCTGCTGTTGGTGAGTTCCTTTCTGGTTCCCGGCGGCGCTCCCGCGGCCGGCTGGACGATCTACGCGCCGCTCTCGATCCAGATGGGCGCCGGCATGGACATGGGCATCTTCGCCCTGCACATCATGGGCGCGAGTTCGATCATGGGCTCGATCAACATCATCGTCACCGTCCTCAACATGCGCGCGCCCGGCATGACGCTGATGAAGATGCCGATGTTCTGCTGGACCTGGCTGATCACGGCCTTCCTGCTGATCGCGGTGATGCCGGTGCTCGCCGGCGCGATCACCATGACGCTCACCGACCGCCACTTCGGCACGTCGTTCTTCAACGCGGCCGGCGGCGGCGATCCGGTGATGTTCCAGCACATCTTCTGGTTCTTCGGCCACCCCGAGGTCTACATCATGATCCTGCCCGCCTTCGGGATCATCAGCCAGATCGTTCCGGTGTTCGCCCGCAAGCCCTTGTTCGGCTACGCCTCGATGGTCTACGCCACGGCCTCGATCGCGATCCTCAGCTTCATCGTGTGGGCGCACCACATGTTCACCACCGGCATGCCGGTGACCGGCCAGCTCTTTTTCATGTACGCGACCATGCTGATCGCGGTGCCCACCGGCGTGAAGATCTTCAACTGGCTGGCGACGATGTGGAAGGGCTCGATGACCTTCCCCACGCCCATGCTTTTTTCGGTCGGCTTCATCTTCGTCTTCACCATGGGCGGCTTCACCGGCCTGATCCTGGCGGTGGCCCCGATCGACATCCAGCTGCAGGACACCTACTACGTAGTGGCGCATTTCCACTACGTGCTGGTCGCCGGTTCGCTCTTTGCGCTTTTCGCCGGCGCGTATTTCTGGCTGCCGAAATGGACCGGCCACATGGTCGACGAGCGCCTCGGCCAGTGGCACTTCTGGCTGTCGCTGATCTTCTTCAACATCACCTTCTTCCCCATGCATTTCCTGGGGCTGGCCGGCATGCCGCGCCGCTACGCCGACTACCCGCTGCAGTTCGCCGACTTCAACATGCTGGCCTCGATCGGCGGACTGGGTTTCGGCCTCACCCAGCTGATCTTCCTGTGGGCGGTCCTGAAATGCATCAAGGGCGGCAAGCCTGCCGGCGACAACCCCTGGGGCGCCGCCGAAGGCCTGGAATGGACCCTGCCCTCGCCCGCGCCTTACCACTCGTTCGAGACTCCGCCCAAGCTGACCGCGCCCGACCCCAAACCCACGGCGGCCTGAGGAAATCATGAGCCAGATCGAGCGCTACCGCGCCGCCAACCGCCGCACCGCCCTGGTGCTGGTCGTCGTGGCGCTGGTTTTTTTCATCGCGGTGGTCCTGCGCCACTCGCTCTTCCGCTAAGGCCGTGGAAACGACGCCGCGCCACGACAACCGCACCCTGCTCAAGAAGCTGGTGGTGGTGGCGCTGCTGATGTTCGGCTTCGGCTGGGCTCTGATTCCCCTCTATCGCAAGATCTGCGAGATCACCGGCATCAACCTGGTGACCAACCGCGATCCGACGGTCGAGGGCCGCGCCCGCAACACCCAAGTCGACACCAGCCGAACCATCACCGTCGAGTTCGACGCCAACGAACGCGGACCGTGGCGGTTCCGGCCACACGTCTCGCACCTGAAGGTGCACCCGGGCGAACTGGTGACGGTGACCTACGACCTGGTCAACCTGCAGGCTAAGGTGATGGTCGGCCAGGCGATCCCGAGTTACGCGCCGCTGCAGTCGGCGCCGCATTTCAAGAAGCTCGAGTGTTTCTGCTTCCAGCAGCAAAGCCTGGCGGCGGGCGAGGTGCGGCAGTTCCCGGTGGTGTTTTTCATCGACCCCGAGCTGCCGGCCGGCGTGAAGGACGTGACCCTGTCCTACACCTTCTTCGAAGTGGCCGGAGCGGTGCAGCAAACGACCCAGGCCGGAAGCGGCGCGAGCCTCTGAAATGGCCGAGCCGACCCCACCGCCGCCGCGCCGGGCCGGCCTGGCCCGGACCGCGAAAGCCGTCTTCTGGAGCTTTTTCGGCGTGCGCAAGCGGTCCGATTACGAGTCCGACGCGGCGCAGCTCAACCCGGTGCACGTGATCCTCATGGGCATCGTCGCCGCCGCGCTATTTGTCTTGGTCTTGCTCGCGATCGTGAAGATCGTGATCAGTTGAAACAGGGAGGAAATCCGATGAGTGCAGCTAGCACGAGCGCGGTTTCGCGCTACTTCGTTCCGCAGCCTTCTCAGTGGCCGATGGTGGGCATGATCGCGATGGGGCTCACGGGCTTCGGCGCAGCGGCGGTCGTCAACGACCATCAGTCGGGTTACGTGCTTCTGCTCGCCGGGCTGGCCGTGTTGATCTACATGATGGTCGGCTGGTTCGGAGCGGTGGCGCGGGAGTCCGAAAGCCAGCGCTACAGCGGCCAGGTCGACGTTTCCTTCCGCTGGAGCATGGCCTGGTTCATCTTCTCGGAAGTGATGTTCTTCGCGGCGTTTTTCGGCGCGCTGTTTTATGCGCGGGTGATCGCCGCACCGATGCTGGGTGACTTCGACCACAAGCTGCTCTGGCCCGATTTCACCTCGACCTGGCCGCACAACGGACCGGCGGGCCTGGTCGACGCCTTCACCACGATCGGCCCCTGGGGGCTGCCGGCGATCAACACGGCCTTGCTGCTGATTTCCGGCGTGACGCTCACCATCGCCCACCATGCCCTGCTGGCCAACCGGCGCGGCAAGGCGCAGTTCTGGCTCTTTCTCACCATCGTGCTGGGGGCGACCTTCCTGTGCGTCCAGATCTACGAATACGCCCACGCGTATTCGGACCTGAACCTGAGGCTGTCATCGGGAATCTTCGGCTCAACCTTCTTCATGCTCACCGGTTTTCACGGCTTCCACGTTTTCGTCGGGGCGATCATGCTGAGCGTGATGCTGCTGCGGCTGATGAAGGGCCACTTCACGCCGCAGCACCACTTCGCTTTCGAAGCCGCGGCCTGGTACTGGCACTTCGTCGACGTGGTCTGGCTCGGCTTGTTCATCGTCGTCTACATGCTGTAGGCGGGCACGCCGGGCGACGATCAAGACGGCGCCCGCGGGCGCCGTCTTGCCGGCGGATCCGCTTCAATACGAACGCGGCTCGAGCCAGCCCATCCAGACCGCAAACAGCATGAAAAGAAACAAGGCAATCGACAGCCCGACCCGCAGCGTGAGCGTCTGCACGGTTCGCTGTCCGCGGCCGCCGTCGCGCATGAGGAAAACCAGCGCCGAAGCCAGCGCCGCAACGACGCCCAGCAGACCGACGACGATCACGATTCTCATGGCGCGGCTCCGAAGTGGCGTTTCGAGTATGGCATTGGAAGCGAGGCGGGCGTGAACCTGAAGTTCGGTCTGGCGCTGTGCGCCGGCGTGGCCGGCACGGCGATCGCCGTTGCCGCGGCGCTATGGCAGACGCAGCGAGCGAACGACAAGCTTGCCTTGCAGGCGCAGTGGGACGCGGCACTGGCGGCGCGACCGGTGCTGCTCGACGCCAACCGTCTGGCGCAAGGCGTGGCCCTGCCGAGCCGGGTCGCACTGCGTGGCGAGTTCCTTTCTGCCTACACCGTCTACCTCGACAACCGCATGCAGGACGGCGTGGCCGGTTTCCGTGTGATCACGCCGCTGCGCCTGGCGGGTGCTGCGCCGCTGGTCCTGGTCGACCGCGGTTTCGCGGCTCGGGATCCGGCGGATCGCACCCGGCTTCCGGCGGCGTTGCCGGCCACCGGTATGGTGGAGATCAACGGCGTGGCGCTCGCCCATGCGACGCGTTCGCTGGAGCTGGGTTCTGGGCCCAAGCCCGGCCTGCCCGGCATCTGGCAGAACCTCGATTACGATGACTTCGAAGCCGCGAGTCGCGAGCCCGTCGCCCGCCTGCTGGTCCTGCAGCAGTCGGACAGCGCAGACGGCCTGCGGCGCGGATTCACGCCGCCGGCGACCGGGGTCGAAAAACACCGCGCCTACGCCTTCCAGTGGTGGGCGATCGCGGCGCTGATCGCCGGGCTCACCCTCTTTTTCGGCTTCCGCCGTGGCCAGCATGCAAGCAAGCACTGAAACCTCGCCCGCGCCGCGCCGCAGCTACCGCCTCCTGTGGCTGGTGCTGGCCGTGTGCCTTGCGCCTGCGGTCGCTTCGTATTTCATGTATTACCTCTCGCCGCCCAGCGGCCGCACCAACTACGGCGATCTGGTCGAACCGCAGCGCGCGCTGCCGGCGCTGAACCTGAAGCACCTCGACGGCCAGGCTTTTGACCCGGCGCGCCTGCGCGGCAAATGGGTGATGGTCCAGGTCGACAGCGGCGACTGCGACGCGGCCTGCGCGGCCAAGCTCTATGCCATGCGGCAGGTGCGGACCACCACCGGCAAGGACCGCGACCGCATCGAACGGGTGTGGCTGATCACCGATTCGGCGCCGCTGTCGACCGTGCTGATGCGCGAATACGACGGCACCCGTTTCCTGCGGGCGCAGACGGCCGAACTCGAGGCTTTCCTCGCCTTGCTGGCCGAGCCCAACGCGCGCCTCGCCGACCCCATCTGGCTGATCGACCCGCTCGGCAACCTGATGCTGCGTTGGCCGCGCGACGCCGATCCCAATCGTATGAAGAAGGACCTCGGCAAACTGCTCAAGGCCTCGCGGGTCGGATGAACGTCGACCTCGCGCCCGCCTTCTGGCTGCTGCTCAAAGGCGCCCTTGTGGCCGCCGTGCCGCTGGCGCTGGTGGCTTGCTCGCGTGCGTCGGACAAACACCGCCGGCTGGCGTGGCTGACCGCCTTTCTGACGCTGGACCTGATCATGTTTGGCGCTTTCACTCGGCTCACCGATTCGGGCCTGGGCTGCCCCGACTGGCCAGGCTGCTACGGCCACTCGAACCCCTGGTCGGCGGGCGAGCCGATCCGCGCCGCCGAATCGGCCCTGCCCTCGGGCCCGGTCACGCTGACCAAGGCCTGGATCGAGATGCTCCACCGCTATTTCGCAATGGCGGTGGGGGCACTGATCGTGGTGCTGATGCTGCTGGCGTGGCGGCGCTGGTCGAAGTCGCGCCAGGGCTCGCCCTGGCTGGCGAGCGCCGTGTTCCTGGCCGTGTGCGTGCAGGGCGCTTTCGGCGCCCTTACCGTGACGATGAAGCTGCAGCCGCTGATTGTCAGTCTGCACCTGCTCGGTGGCGTGGGCCTGCTGTCGCTCCTGGTATGGCTCGCGATGCGAGAAAGCCCGGCGCCGCGGGTGGATGAACGCGCTTCCGCTCTGCGGCCTCTCGCTCTCTTGGCCCTGGGCCTGGCCGTGATCCAGGTGGGGCTGGGGGCGTGGGTCAGCAGCAACTACGCCGTGCTCGCCTGCCCCGATTTCCCCTTGTGCCAGGGCCAACTGCTGCCCGCCGCCGACTTCGCCCGCGGATTCAGCTTGTGGCGCGAGCTTGGGCGCGATGCCGGCGGCGAGCTGATCCCCTTCAGCGCCCTGGTCGCGATCCACTGGGTGCATCGCAGCTTTGCCTGGCTGGTGTTCGCCGTCGCGGGCGGGTTGGTCTGGCGATCGTGGCGCCTGGCCGGGCTGGCGGCGCCGGCACGCCTGCTCGCCTTGCTGCTGGTGCTGCAGTTTCTTACCGGGCTGTCGACCGTCGTCTTCGAATGGCCGCTGCTGCTCGCGGTTCTTCACAACGGCGGCGCAGCGGTCCTGGTGGCGACGCTGGTGGTCTTGAACCTGCGTTGCGCCCAGGCCGCACGACAGGATCGAGCCGGAGAAATCGCCGCGGGTGTGGTCCGGGCCCACGGCTAGAATCGCAAGCAGGGTGTTTCTCGCAGCAGGCAGTTTCCACTTTCATGGCTCCTCGATGCAGAACTCGACCGTGTCTCACCACCCTCTCGCCCTGTCGCGGCTGGTCCGCCAGTACTGGGCGCTGACCAAGCCCCGCGTCACCAAGCTGGTGATCTTCTGCGCGGTGATCGGCATGTTCCTGTCGGTGCCGGGGCTGCCGCCGCCGGAGCGGGTCCTGCTGGGGACGATAGGCATCTGGCTGCTGACCGGGGCCGCGTTCGCAGTCAACTCGATCATCGAGCGCACCATCGACGCCAAGATGGCGCGCACCCGCATGCGGCCGATGGCGCGCGGAGAAATCACGCCGCTGCAGGCGATCGTTTTTTCGGGCGTGGTGGGCGGCGCCGGCATGTGGGTGCTCTACACCCAGGTCAATCCACTGACGATGTGGCTGACCTTTGCCACCTTCGTCGGCTACGCGGTGATCTACACCGTGCTGCTCAAGCCCAATACGCCGCAGAACATCGTGATCGGCGGCCTGTCGGGAGCGATGCCGCCGGTGCTGGGCTGGGCGGCGGTCACCGGCGAGACGCCGGCCCAGGCCTGGCTGCTGGCCCTCATCATCTTCGTGTGGACGCCGCCGCATTTCTGGGC
This sequence comes from Pseudomonadota bacterium, assembly GCA_023443095.1. GTDB lineage: Bacteria > Pseudomonadota > Gammaproteobacteria > Burkholderiales > Burkholderiaceae_F > JAEZVV01. The sequence continues at coordinate 11,271 of JAEZVV010000021.1, read as the reverse complement.
GCTTGCGCTTTATCGGATCGAGGACTACCGGGCGAGCGGCCTGCCCATGCTGCCGCTCACCCACGGTTCCGAGTTCACCCGGCTCCATATCCTGCTCTACACCATCGCCCTGGTGGCCACCAGCACGCTGCCGTTTGCGATCCGCATGGCGGGCTGGATTTATCTGGGGGCGGCGCTGATCCTCGGCGCCGTGTTCCTTGCTTATGCGTGGCGCTTGTTGCGCGCCTACAGCGACAAGCTGGCGCGCTCGACCTTCGCGTATTCGATCGCTTACCTGGCCGTTCTGTTCACGGCTCTGCTCGTCGATCACTACCTCTGATCCGCCCGCTGCCAGGGCCGATCTGAGATCATCGAACCATGAAAAAGCTCATCCTCCTCGCCCTGGCCGGGCTGCTTGCCGCCTGCACGCCGCAGAAGTTCAACAGCGTCGACATCACCGGTGCCAGCTACGCCAGCGGCTTCGAGCTCACCGACCACACCGGGACCCAGCGTTCGCTCGCCGACTACAAGGGCAAGGTGGTGGTGGTTTTTTTCGGCTACGCGCAGTGCCCCGACGTCTGCCCGACCACGCTCGCCGAGATGGTCGAGGTCAAGCGCCGGCTCGGCGCCGACGCCGGCAAGCTGCAGGTGATCTTCGTCACGGTCGACCCCGAACGCGATACACGCGAGGTGCTCGCCCAATACGTGCCGGGCTTCGACCCGAGCTTCGTCGGCCTGATCGGCAATGCGGAGCAGACCGCGGCGACGGCCAAGGAGTTCAAGGTCTTCTTCCAGAAGGTCCCGGGCGCCACTCCGACCTCGTATACGGTCGACCACACCGCCGGCAGCTACGTGTTCGACCGCGAGGGGCGGGTGCGGCTCTTCCTGCGTTACAAGCAGGACATCGACTCGGTGGTGGCCGACCTCAAGCGCCTGCTGTGAGGCAGACGTAAAAAAAGCCCCGGCATGGCCGGGGCTTGGGGGCAGCGGTTAAAGCGCTCAAGCGCGCTCGCCCAGCTCGGCCCTCATCTTTTGCAGCGCCTTCACTTCGATCTGGCGGATGCGTTCGGCCGACACGCCGAACTCGGCCGCCAGTTCGTGCAAAGTGGCGGTGCCGACCTTGCCGTCGGCGTCCTCGTTGAGCCAGCGCGCCTCGACGATGCGGCGGCTGCGCGGATCCAGCACGTCGAGCGCGGCCTGGATGCCGTCGGTCTGCATGAAGTCCTGGGCGCGGCGCTCGAGCACGCGGGTAGGTTCGGAATCGGCGTCGGCCAGCCAGGCGATCGGGGCGTAGCTTTCCTCGCCGTCTTCGGTGCGGCCTTCGAGCGCAACGTCGGCGCCCGACATGCGCGTTTCCATCTCGACCACTTCTTCGGGCTTGACGTTCAGTTGACGCGCCATGCCTTCGATTTCGGCGACCGACATCGAACCGCTGCTCTGCTTCATGCTGCGCAGGTTGAAGAAAAGCTTGCGCTGCGACTTGGTGGTGGCGACCTTCACCAGGCGCCAGTTCTTCAGGATGTATTCGTGGATCTCGGCGCGGATCCAGTGCAGGGCGAACGAAACCAGGCGCACGCCGCGCTCGGGATCGAAGCGCTTGACCGCCTTCATCAGGCCGATGTTGCCTTCCTGGATCAGGTCGGCATGCGGCAGGCCGTAACCGAGGTAGTTGCGGGCGACCGAAACCACCAGGCGCAGGTGCGACATGACCAGCTGCCCCGCGGCATCGACGTCGCCCTGGTCGCGCAGGCGGCGCGCCAGACGGGTCTCTTCCTCGGCAGTGAGCAGAGGAACGCGGTTGGCGGCCTGGATGTAGGCATCCAGATTGCCCAGGCTGCCCGGATTCAGCGCGAGGCTGGCATCTCCTGCATAAGGAACCAGGGCGTTGCTGCGGGCGGTCTTGGACTTGTCGCTCATGGGCTTAGACATCTCCTTGGGAAAAATTTTAGCACTCGTCGCTGGAGAGTGCTAAAGATTGGACGGTCGTCGGCCGGATAAGTTCAATCCGCACTGAAATGCTGGGATATGCCCGAGTGGCTCTGCGCTTGTCCAGGTTAATCCTTTTGAATTAATGTTTGCATTGAATGCGAGCACTCGCTAACAAGGCTTGTGTCAGCGCCAAGCGGCCGGGAACCGGATTTGGGCGGTCGGTCCCCGGGGCTCGCCCCCGGCTTGCCGGCCTTACCCGGGCGGCGGAACAGGATCGGTCGGGGCCTCGATGACCGCGATCGGGGGCAGGGGATCGAACTCGCCCGGGCGCTTGCCTTTCCAGGCCAGAATCGCTTCCATCATTTCGCGAGTATCGAAGATCGAGCTCTGCAGCAGCGCCATCTGGGCCAGCGATTCGGCCGTGCCATGGTCGCGCGCGTAGTTGATCGCGAGCTTGCTGCCGGCGATCGCCAGCGGCGACTTGGCTCCGATGCTTCGCGCCAGCGCCAGCGCGTGTTCGAGAGTCGCCGTCGGATCGGGCAGGACGGCGTTGACGAGGCCGGTGGCCAGGGCGCGCTCGGCTCCCATCCGCTCGCCGGTATAAGCCATTTCGCGGGCGACTCCGATCGGAACGATCCTGGGCAGGCGCTGCAGAACCCCGAGGTCGGCAGTCATGCCGATCTGGATCTCCTGCACCGTGAAAAAGGCCTCGGCCGAGCAGACCCGGATGTCGCAGGCGGCGGCAAGGTCGAGCGCGCCGCCGATGCAGCCGCCCTGGACGGCGCAGATCACCGGGAAGCGCGCCTGGTCGAGCACGTCGAAGCAGTGCATCAGGCGCCGCAGCGATTCGGCAAACGAGATCCGGGCGCGGGCGCTGCCGGTGTCCAACATGGCATTGCCGCTGGCGGCAAAAACCTCGAGCGCCATGCCGGCCGAAAAATGCTTGCCGGTCGAACTGATCACCAGGGCGCGGGTGCGGCCGCCGTCGTGCAAGGCCTGAACCGCGTCGCGGAAGGCCGGGTAGAAGCCGGGCACGAAGGTGTTGAGCTGCTCGGGACGGCTGAGTTGCAGGTGGGCGACGCCATCGTCGCCCAGGTCCAGCGTAAAAAACTCGTTCATCGAAGCTCCGCGGTGGTCAGGGTCGGTCAATCGAGGCGGCTCAGGCTCAGGCGGGCGGCGATCCAGGCGATGGCCCAGCCCAGCACCATGGCGCTGCCCACAAAGCCGGCCAGCCAGAGCGCAGGCGGCAGGTCGAGCCGGAGGTCGGCGCCGTAGAGCGCTGCGGCGGCCAGCACGGTCGGCTGCATCGCCATCACGGCGAGCAGCACCAGGCCGGTGGCAAGGGCAGCCGCCAGGCCCAGCGTCATCGCGCCGCGCCAGGCGTAGGGGCGGGCCATGAAGCCTGGGCTCGCCCCCACCAGCCGCAAGACCCGCAACTCGTCCGCTTGGGCGCGGGCGGCCAGGCGCGTGCTGCCCGCCAGGACCAGGCCGACGAGGATTAGCACCGCCGCGCCCAGAGCGCCGAGGATGGCGGCGCCGGCGCGAGCCACGGCTCCGAGCTTGCGCACCCAGCCGGTGTCGATCGCCACCAGGTCGACCCGCGCCAGCTTGCGCATCTGGGTGGCGAGATGTTCGACTTCGCCCGGGTCCAGCGCCGGGGCGAGGCTGACCACCACCAGGTCGGGCAGGGGGTTGCTGCCGCCGGCGCCGGAGCTGATGCCGGCGCGGCGGTTGAGGTCGGCGAGCGCGGCGTCGCGCGGCAGGTGTTTGACCTCGCGTACCCCCGGCAGGCGGGAAATTTCGTTTTTCAGCGAGTTCAGCTCGCCGGGGCCGGTGCCGGGCAGGGTGAATACCGTGACTTCGGTCTGAGTCGGCAGCCGCTCGACCAAATGCCAGGCCGAATGGGCCAGGGTGGCGAGCAGGAGCGGAATGCTGAAAGCCACGGCGGCCAGAGCCAGCGCCAGCAGGAAAGACAGCGGTTCGGCCACGATGCCGCGCAGGGCACGGTGGGCCGCATAACGGCGGGAAGCGAACCAGCTCATGCCGAGATCCTCCCGTCGGCAATGGCAATCACGCGCGCGCGGACTCCGTCCGTTGGCGGCAGCTGGTGCGAAGCCAGCAAGACCGTCACGCCGGCCCGGGAAAACTGGGCCAGCAGCTGGAGCAGGCCGGCCGCCGCAACGGCATCGAGGTGGGCCGTGGGTTCGTCAGCGAGCACCAGCGCGGGGCGGTTGACCACGGCCCGGGCGAGGGCGGCGCGCTGCTGCTCGCCGCCCGAGAGTTCGGTTGGGCGGGCGCCGGCGCGACCGTCGATGCCGCAGCGGGTCAGCGCGGCGAGCGCCCGTTCGCGCGCTTCGGCGAGCGGAAGTTCGGCCGCCAGGGCAGGCAGCATCACGTTGTCGAGCGCCGAGCGGTCGGGCAGCAGCATCGGGTCCTGCAGAACCACTCCCATCGAGCGCCGCAGCCAGGCCAGCCGTTTGGCCGGCAGGCGGTCTAAAACTTCGCCGCCGACTTCGATCTGGCCCGAGCTGGCTGCCTGCAGCCCGGCGATCAGCCGCAGCACGGTGGACTTGCCCGCGCCCGAGGGGCCAAGCAGCAGGGCGAACTCGCCGCGGTCGACGCTGAAACTGGCGTCGATCAAGGCGGACTGGCTGCCGTAGGCATGGCAGACGCGGTCAAAGCGGATAAAAGGAGGCAACAAAGGCGAGGCAGACATGGGCAGGGGCGGATGGCTCGCCCAATAGAATGGCATCAGGCGCTGCGGTGGGAGATGGACAAATCCACCAGCGGGGCATTGTAAAAGGTCGGGCCGTCATCGATTCGTCATCAGACCCTGTCAGGGTGGGTGTTGTGAACAAGACTGCCAGAAAGACGTTACCGGGCGCCGAGCTGGATCTGGTGCCGCGCGAGCTTTCCCAGCTCGCCTTCGTCGAGCGTGTGTTGGCGCAGGCCGAGCGCGCCGACGTGCCCGTGGCCGAGCGCTTGCGTTACATCGGCATCGTCTCGTCCATCCTCGACGAGTTCTTCGAGATCCGCATCATCGACCTCTACGATGCCGCCCAGGCGCATCCCGACTCGGCCGCCGCCGAGCTCTACGCGGCGGTGTCGGCGCGGGCGCACCGGGTGGTGGCGCGCCAATACGTGCTTTTCAACCAGGACCTGATGCCGCTCTTGGCGGGCTGCGGCGTGGTGGTTCTGGGGCACGCCGAACGCACGCCCGCGCAACGCGCCTGGGTGAGGGACTATTTCCGGCGCGAAGTCAGGCCGCTGCTGGCGCCGATCGGCCTCGACCCGGTCCATCCGTTTCCGCAGCTGATGAACAAGGCGCTCAACTTCATCCTGCAGATCGAAGGCAAGGACGCCTTCGGCCGCCCCGCCAGCGCGGCGATCCTGAAAGTGCCGCGCATCCTGCCGCGCGTGATCGCCTTGCCGGACCGGCTCGCGGCGCCCGGGCAGCAGGCTTTCGTGATGTTGTCGTCGGTGATCCGCTCGCATCTGGCCGAGGTCTTTCCCGGGCGCAGCCTGGCCGGCTTCTCGCAGTTCCGCGTGACGCGCGACTCGGAACTCGCGGTCGACGAACGCGAAGTCAAGAACCTGCGCCAGGCGATGCGGCTCGAACTGACCCAGCGCCATTTCGGCAACCCGGTTCGGCTCGAAGTCCTGAACACCTGTCCGCCGCCGCTGGTCGATCTGCTGCAGCGCCAGTTCGGCCTGGCCGACGCCGCCGTGTTCCGGGTCGACGGCCCGGTCAACCTGGTGCGCATGAACCAGCTGGTCGACCAGGTGCGGGCGCCCGGCCTGCGCTGGCCGTCGCTGGCCCCGGCATGGCCGGCGCGGCTGCCTCGGGGCGGCGACATCTTTGCCCAGCTCCGCCTGGGCGACGTCCTGCTGCACCATCCCTTCGAGAGCTTCGATCCGGTGCTCGACTTCCTGCGCCAGGCCGCGTTCGATCCCGACGTGGCCGCGATCCGCATGACGCTCTACCGCACTGGCGCGAACTCGACCCTGGTCGATCTGCTGGTCGAAGCGGCGCGGCGCGGCAAGGAAGTGACCGTGGTGGTCGAACTCAAGGCCCGCTTCGACGAAGAGGCCAACATCGACCTCGCCGAAAGGCTCGAACGGGTGGGCGTGCAAGTCGTCTACGGCGTGGTGGGGCTCAAGACCCACAGCAAGATGCTGCTCGTCCTGCGGCGCGAACTGAGGCACAAGCGCTGGCGAGTAGTGCCCTACGTCCACCTCGGCACCGGCAACTACCACCCGGGCACGGCGCGGCTCTACACCGACTTCGGCATGTTGACCGCCAATGCGGAGATCTGCCGCGATGTCGACAAGGTCTTCCTCCACCTCACCGGCCTGACCCGGGTCGAGCGGCTCAAGCACCTGTGGCTTGCGCCTTTCGACCTGCACCGGAAGCTGCAGCAGGCGATCGCGGCCGAAGCGCGCCATGCCCGCGCCGGCAAACCGGCTCGCATCGTGGCCCGCATGAATGCCCTGGGCGACGAAGCCACGATCCGGGCGCTGTACGCGGCGAGCCAGGCGGGCGTGAAGATCGACCTGATCGTGCGCGGCGCGTGCGCCTTGCGGCCGGGTGTGAAGGGGCTGTCGGACAACATCCGCGTGGTGTCGGTGATCGGCCGCTTCCTCGAACACAGCCGCGTCTTCTGGTTCAAGAGCGGCGGCGCCGACAAGGTGTATCTGTCGAGCGCCGACTGGCTGGGCCGCAACCTGTTCCGGCGGATCGAGATCGCCTGGCCGGTGCTCGACCCCAAGCTCAAGCGGCGCGTGATCACCGAAGGGCTCAAGGTCTACCTCGAGGACCGCGCCGAGTCGTGGCGTCTTACGGCGACCGGGGAGTACCGGCCGCCGTCATCGCGAGAAGGCGCGTTTTCGGCGCAGAACGCCTTGCTCGAATCGCTGCTTGCGCCAGGAGACTGAGATGGAACTGATCCTCTGGCGTCATGCGGAAGCCGAGATCGGCGAACCCGACCTGGGGCGCAAACTCACGCCGCGCGGCGAGAAGCAGGCGCGCCGCATGGCCGAATGGCTGCACGCCCGCCTGCCCGACACCAGCCGCATCCTGGTCAGCCCGGCAGCGCGCGCGCTCGCCACCGCGACCGCGCTGAGCGAGCTGTCGGGGCGCAAGTTCAAGACGGTCGATGCCCTGGCCCCGGGCGCAAGCGTCGACGAGTTGCTCGCCGCCGCCGACTGGCCCGAATCCAAGGTGGCGGTGCTGGTCGTCGGCCACCAGCCGACGCTGGGCGAGGTGGCGGCGCGATTGCTGTCGAGTTCGAGCCGCGACTGGCCGGTGAAAAAAGGCGGAGTCTGGTGGTTTTCGTCGCGCGAGCGCGACGGCGGCCCGCAGGTGGTGCTGCGCGCGGTGCTCAACCCCGACCTGGTTTGAACGCCGGCCTCAGCGGGCCGTCAGCTTGAGCGGCAGCCCGGCGCGGTCCCACAGGGCGGCTTCTTCTTCGAGCAGGTACTGGGTCAGGGGATGCCGGCCGAGCCAGGCCCGGTCGAGCGTGAGTTCAGCGCCATTGTGGTTGCGGCACAGCGACCAGGCCGGCAGGTTCACCGGGCGCCGCGCGTGCAGCAGGATCACGGCCAGGCGCAGCGCCAGGACCTTGTTGGCGCCGCTGCGCTCGGCCAGGTGGTTGGCCACCTTCTTCAGGTTGCCCCGCTGCGCCAGGACCAGGGTGGCGATGCGCTCCTGGTCCGGCGTCGAAAAACCCGCCATGTCGCTATGGCGAACCAGATAGGCGCCGTGTTTGTGGTGGTCGTTGTGGGAAACCGCAAAACCGGCCTCGTGCAGCTGGGCGGCCCAGGCGAGTGTCTTGTGTTGTTCGAGCGAGGCCTCGGGTTCGAGGGCGGAAAAGAGGCAGGCGGCCATCGCCGTGACGCGGCTTGCCTGCTCGCGGTCGATCGCGAGGCGCGAGACCATGCGCTCGACCGCGGCATCGCGCACGTCGCGGCTTTCGCGCCGGCCCAGCAGGTCGTAGAGCAGGCCGACGCGCAGGGCGCCGCGGGCGGTGCGCAGCTCATCCAGCCCGAGCACCTCGAAAACGGCCGACAGCACCGCTACGCCGCCGGCGATCACTTCCTGCCGCTCGGCCTTGAGCCCATCGAGCCGGAGCCGGCGGATGTCGCCCGCCTCGAGCAAGGCCTGGCGCAGCTGCTGCAGGGCGGCCGCGGTGATGGTGCCGTCGGTCCACGCCTGGGCGCGCAGGACCGCCGAGACCGCGCCCACGGTGCCCGAGGAACCGAAGGCCTCGTCCCACTGCGGGCTGGAAAAGACATTGGCCGCTTCTTCGAGTTCGGCGGCCACTGCCACCTGGGCGCGTTTGAGGCTGGCGCGGTCGATCTTGCCGTCCCTGAAAAACCGGGTCGTGATGTTGACGCAGCCGACCTTGAAGGATTCGGCACTTTCGGCGACGAAGCCGCGCCCCACGATCAGCTCGGTCGAAGCGCCGCCGATGTCGACCACCAGGCGCCGTGCCGACGACGGCGGCAGGGTATGGGTGCAGCCCTCGAACACCAGGCGGGCTTCTTCGCGGCCGGCGATGACTTCGATCGGGTAGCCCAGCGCGGCCTCGGCGCGGGCCAGGAACTCGGGTGCATTGCTCGCCAGCCTCAGGGTCTGGGTGCCGACCGCCCGCACCTGAGCCGCCGGCAGCCCGCGCAGGCGCTCGTTCATGCGAGCCAGGGTGTCGAGCGCCGCATCCATGGTCTTTTTTGACAGCCGCATCTCGTCGTCGAGCCCGCCCGCCAGCCGCACGGTTTCCTTCCAGTAGCCCTGGGTCAGGATGTGGTCGCCTTCGACGCGGCCGATTTCGAGCCGGAAGCTGTTGGAGCCGAGGTCGACCGCGGCGAGTAGCATGGGAGAAGTCACAAAGGGGGCGGGAGTCGGTCGATTCTACGGGGGGCGTACCTCTGTCGTATGACTCGGTGGGCGGGCTTGTTCAGGGTCAAGCCCGGCGCGGTCGGCCTCTTCCATCCTGCTCGAATTCCAAGCGTAAAACCCAGCCATGAACCAAGACTCTCCACCGCTCGACGAGCGCGCCGCCCGCCGCCTGGCGCGGCTGCAAGGGCCGCGCCTGTCGCGCGAACTCGGCACGATTGAGGCGATGACGCGGATCTGGTGCCGCGACCAGCACGGCACGGCCGACGGCCTCTGCCCCGAATGCGCCGCCTTCATGGAGTACGCCACCAAGCGCCTGGCGTCCTGCCCCTACGGCGAAGAAAAACCCACCTGCGAGAACTGCCAGATCCATTGCTACGGCCCGACCGAACGCGAGCAGGCTCGGGTGATGATGCGTTATGCCGGGCCGCGGATGATGATCTACCACCCGATCCGCGCGGTGCGCCACCTGCTCGACAATCGCCGACCCGCGCCCGCCAAGCCACGCAATAAGGCGCGCGAGTCCGGGACGGAGTGAATCCCGAGTAATTTGGTTGGATTAGGGGTTCTTCTCGAAAACCCGTAAAACAAAGGGTAAACGCCTACTCGACTTCGTATAGTGAGCTGCGGTCGGAGCCCGGCCGGGGCGCTGCGGCGAGCCTGCCATCAATCGCCGATCTGATGAAGTCGAGGTGACTGATGCCGTACTCCAAGGAATTTGCGCTCGCCGTCCTTTCCCTTGCCCTGCTTGTTGCTTGCGGTCTTGGCGCGGCAGCCAATCTGCGTGCACCGACGGCCTTGAGCGCCGAAGCGATTAGCGCCAAGGCCAATCTGGCCCAGAGGCTGGCGGACGATCCGAACAACCTTGCCTCGATCTGCGTCGGGGGCTGAGCCCGCTGGTGAAACGAAACGGCCCGGATTCGATCCGGGCCGAGCACTTTCAGTCGAGGCCGACCAGGGCGTTGGCGAACTCGATGGCCTTGAAGGCCTGCAGGTCGGCGATGCCTTCGCCCACGCCGATGAAAAGGATGGGGATGGGTTTCTCGGGCCGCATCTGGGTGATCGCGGCCAGGACGCCACCTTTGGCGGTGCCGTCGAGTTTGGTGATGATCAGGCCCGTCAGGCCGACCGCCTCGTCGAAGGCTTTGACCTGGGCCAGCGCGTTCTGGCCGTTGGTGCCGTCGACGATCAGGATCACTTCGTGCGGAGCGCCCGGCAGGGCCTTTTCCTGCGAGCGCCGGATCCGCTTGAGTTCTTCCATCAGGTGGGCCTGGGTCGGCAGCCGGCCGGCGGTGTCGGCGATCACCACGTCGAGCCCGCGCGCCTTGGCCGCGCTCACCGCGTCGAACACCACCGCGGCGGGGTCACCGCCGCTCTGAGCGATCACCTCGACCCGGTTGCGCGAGCCCCATACCGCGAGCTGTTCGCGCGCCGCAGCGCGGAAGGTGTCGCCGGCGGCGAGCAGAACCGTCTTGCCTTCGTCGGCGAGCCATTTGCTGAGCTTGCCGATCGAGGTGGTCTTGCCGGCGCCGTTGACGCCCGCGACCATGACCACCAGCGGCTTGGCGCGGGCTAGGTCGAGCCGGCCTTCGGCAGGCGAGAGGATCTTGACCAGTTCGTCGCGCAGGGCGACCCGGACTTCGTCCTGGCTCTTGAGGCCTTCGAGCTTGATGCGGTCGCGCAGGCGGCGCAGCACCAGGGCTGAAGTGGCCACGCCGACGTCGGCGCTGATCAGGGCGAACTCGAGTTCCTCGAGGAAGTCCTCGTCCACCACCCCGCCCGAGAACAGTCCGACGATGTTGACGCGGGTTCGCGTCAGGCCTTCCTTGAGGCGCGACAGCCAGCCGGACTTGGGCGCAGTGGGACTTATCATGGGTGGATGAGAGCCAAGAAAGATAAGGATAAGGCGCCGCGGAACGGCCGCGGCCAGGCCCCGAGTTTATCAACCCCCCTCCGTCCCGCCGGCCAGGTGCGCATCATCGGGGGGCAGTGGAAACGCACGCCCATCGCGGTCCCGGACAAACCCGGCCTGCGTCCCAGCGGCGACCGGGTGCGAGAAACCGTCTTCAACTGGATCGGCCACCTGATGGGCGACTTTTCGAGCGTGCGCGGGCTCGACCTGTTCGCCGGCAGCGGCGCTCTGGGTTTCGAGCTCGCCAGCCGCGGCGCGCAGCGGGTGCTGCTGATCGAACGCGACCCCCAGCTTGCCCGCGCCCTGCGCGCACTGAAGGACAAACTCAAGGCCGACGCGATCGAGGTGAAGCAGGCCGACGCGCTCGCCGCCGCGGCCCAGTTGCCGGCCGAGTTCGACCTGGTGTTCCTCGACCCGCCGTTTGCGGCCGGAATCGAACCCAAGGCCCTGGCCGCCGCGCTCGGGGTCCTGGCGCCCGAAGGCCTGATCTACCTGGAGTCGCCCGAGGTTTTCAGCGCCGAATCCGCTGCCGCTGCCGGATTGGAAATCCTTCGTC
>JAEZVV010000078.1 GCA_023443095.1 Pseudomonadota bacterium | reverse complement strand
GAGCCGCAGGCCGGCAGCGACGCGTCCGACCTGCGCTGCCGCGCGGTGCGCGACGGCGATGGCTGGGTCATCAGCGGTGTCAAGCAATTCATCACCAGCGGCAAAAACGCCGACGTGGCGATCGTGTTTGCCGTGACCGACCCGGGCGCGGGCTAGCGCGGCATCAGCGCCTTCATCCTGCCCACCGCCACGCCCGGCTACACAGTGGCGCGGATCGAAGACAAGCTGGGCCAGCATTCGAGCGACACGGCGCAGATCGTGTTCGACCAGGTCCGGGTTTCTGCCGCCAACCAAATCGGCGCCGAGGGCGAGGGTTACAAGATCGCTCTCTCCAGTCTCGAAGCCGGCCGCATCGGCATTGCGGCGCAGGCGATCGGCATGGCGCGCGCCGCTTTCGACGCCGCCCGCCACTACGCAGCCGAGCGCCGCACTTTCGGCAAGCCGCTCGCAGGCCACCAGGCGATCAGCTTCAAGCTCGCCGAGATGGCCACCCAGATCGAAGCCGCGCGCCAGCTCGTCTTGCACGCCGCCGCCCTCAAGGACGCCGGCGCGCCCTGCCTGACCCAGGCCTGCATGGCCAAGCTCTTCGCTTCCGAGATGGCCGAACGCGTGTGTTCGGACGCGATCCAGATCCACGGCGGCAGCGGCTATGTCAGCGACTTTCCGGTCGAACGCATCTACCGCGACGTGCGGGTGTGCCAGATCTACGAAGGCACGAGCGAGGTGCAGAAGATGATCATCGCGCGCGACCTGTAGGCTCCGGCCTTGCTCCCTGGCCGCCGCCCACCTCCGCCGCCAAACCCGTGACCAGCAAGCAGGAGCCGGCCGTGCCCAGCACCGTTCTGACGTTCTGGTTCGAGGAAGTCGAACCCAAGATGTGGTGGGCCGCCGCCCCGGCCTTCGACCAGCAGATCCGGCAGCGCTTTGCGGGTCTGCTGCAGCAGGCGGCAGCGGGCGAGCTGTATTCGTGGCGGGCCAGCCCGCACGGTCGCCTGGCGGAAGTGATCGTGCTCGATCAGTTCTCGCGCAACATCCACCGCCATAAGCCGCAGGCCTACTCGCAAGACGGGATGGCTCTGGCCCTGGCCCAGGAGGCGGTCGCGGCCGGGGTGCCGGTCTTGCTCCCGCCGCCGCAGCGGAGTTTCCTGCTCCTGCCCTACATGCACAGCGAGTCCCGGCTGATCCACGTTCAGGCCGAAGCCTTGTACCGGGAGTTCGCCCCCGCCGGCAACCTCGAGTTCGAGCTCAGGCACAAGGCCATCATCGACCGCTTCGGCCGCTACCCGCACCGCAATGCCGTCCTCGGCCGGATCTCCAGCCCGGAGGAAATCGAGTTCCTCAAACAGCCGGGTTCGAGCTTCTGATCCCTGGCACTTCAAGACAGTGGCCACACCCCTGGAGCAGAAGACCGATGAACCCCGAAGCCGCCGACGGTTTCCTCGTCAACAACATCGAACAGCTCGAGCGCCTCTACGACACGGCGCCGGTAGCCGCCGCAACGATCAAGGAGGTCGGCCATCTGCATCCGGTCTACCGCGCGTGGATAGCGGCGGCGCCTTTCGTGGCGCTCGCCACCAGCGGGCCGGGCGGGCTCGACGTATCCCCGCGCGGCGACGCGCCGCCGGTGGCCGTCGTCGAAGATGACTCGACCCTGCTCATCCCCGACCGGCGCGGCAACAACCGCATCGACAGCCTGCGCAACCTGGTGACCGATCCGCGCGTGGCGCTGCTGTTCCTGATCCCGGGCGTGAAGGAAGCGCTGCGCATCAACGGACGCGCGGCGATTTCCATCGAGCCGGCGCTGCTCGAGCGCTTCGCGGTTGATGGCAAGCCGCCGCGCACAGTACTGAAGGTGAAGGTGGAGACCGTCTTCTTCCAGTGCGGACGGGCGGCGATGCGCTCCGGGCTGTGGGCGGGCAGGGCTGCGCCGACCGGCATCCCCAGCCCGGGGGAGATCCTCTCGGCGCTCGGCCAGGGCCGCTTCGACGGCGAGGCCTACGACCGCGCCTTGCCGCAGCGGCAGGCGGCAACACTTTACTGAGGCCCCTCGACGCCCAGGTCGTGGCCGCGCCGCCGCGGCTTGGTCCGGAGCGCCCTCCGCGTTACCGTGGCGGCCCTTGCCCATGCCGGAGTCACCATGAGCCCGCCGATCGAGTTCTATTTCGATTTTTCCTCGCCGTACTCCTACCTCGCGTCCGAGCGGATCGAGGCGATCGCGACCCGCCACGGCCGTGAGCTGAAATGGAAGCCGATCCTCCTCGGCGCAGTTTTCAAGACCACCGGTGGCGCCCCGCTCACCGACGGCTTCGGCCCCAAGGCCAGTTATTCGGTGCGCGACTTCGCACGATCGGCTCGTTTTGCCGGCGTTCCCTTCGCCCTGCCCCGGCCGTTCCCGATTGCCACCGTGACCGCGGCGCGGGCCCTGATCGGGGTCCAGAACGCGGTACCGCAGCGCGCTCCGGCCTTTCTGCACGCCCTGTTCCGCGCCTACTTCGCGGACGGCCGCAACATCTCCGACCCCGCGGTGGTGGGCGCCGTGGCGGGCGAATGCGGGCTCGACGGCGGCGAGGTGCTGGCCGCCGCGCAGGACCCGCTGGTCAAGGACGAGCTCAAGGCGCAAGTCGATGCCGCCATCGTGCGCGGCGTGTTCGGCGCGCCTTTCATCTTTGTCGGCGACGAGGCCTTCTGGGGCAACGACCGTCTCGACCAGCTCGACCGCTGGCTCGCCACCGACGGCTTCTGATCCGCAAAAAAAAGGCCCTGTCGGCTGACTGCCGACAGGGCCCTCTCGCAGGCGGGGACACTCGCGTGCACCCGCCACCCCTCCCTGGGTTGAACCTGACCCCGCCAGCTGGGCCGGCGGGGCCTTGAAACGCGGCGTCGGGCCTAAGCGCCGATGCCGCCCCCCTCCTCCGGGGTCAGGCGACGCTCAGTTGAAGCGGACGTTGAGCGACAAATACACGAGCTGGTCGGCGCCGTCAGCCGAACGCAGGCCGTTGGTATACGGCAGGCTGCCCACCGGATAACCGTTGCCCCAGCCGTCGTAGGCAAAGTTCGCGCCCTTCACGTGCGAATAGATGTAGTTCAGACGCAGCGCGGTATCGGGCTTGAACTGCCAGTTGGCGAGCAACTGGAGCTGGTTCTCGGTGTATTTGTTGTCCGGCAGCTGGAGCGCCGAGGCGATGCCGCCCTGGCCCTGGTAATACTGCTCGACACCGCTCACCCAGTTGTATTGGGCGCCGACATTCCAACGTTCGTTGAACTTGTAGTTGCCGCCCAGACCGATGGTGTGGTCGTCCGAGGTGCTGTCGCTCCACCACGCGGTCGCCAGCCCCACGTTGGCGTTCGAGTTGCCCAGCTGCTTCTGCTTCTGCTGGCCGTAGGTGTAGAAGCCGAACAGCTGCAGCGCTTCCGACGGGTTCCACTGCGTGTCGACCGTGTAGGTCTGACGCTGCGAACCGGTAAGGCCGAGGCAGGTCTTGTCGCCCGCGCCGAGGCCGATGTCGTAGACGCCGCCGCAAGTCATGCCGTCGTAATTGCGGTCGCGCCAATCGGCACGCAGCTGGATCGCGACGGTTTCGAGCGGCATCAGGTTGAGCTGAGCACGGACCAGGTTCTGCTCGTAATCGGCGAGCCAGTACTGACGCAGGGTCGCGTTGTCGGGCGTGCCGTTGTTGATGTTGGTCATCGCACGCGACTGGTACTCGGCGCCGGAACGCTTGTCGTACTGGTAGCGCAGCGAACCCGTCACGAACTCGCTGGCGCGCGAACGCAGCTCGAGGCCGAACTGGTTGTTCTTCAGGTCGTCACGGATGGTGCCGTCCTTGTTCGTCACCGCATCGGTCGAGCCGGTGATGCCCACGCCAGCGTAGTTGTGCTTGTACTTGGTCGACTCGTACTGGTACCAGGCGGCGAGCTTGGTCCGGCGCGCGAGCGAATAGTCGCCTTCCAGGGTCACGCGGTTCTTCGTGTCCGAGGGCCGCAGGGTGTAGCCCTTGTGCGTGCCGGTGGCCGGGCTGGCGTCCTCGTCGTAGAAATACGAGGGCGACTGGTTGTCGCGATCCTGGTAGCGGTAGCTGGCGCGCAGGTTGAGATCCTTCATCACGCGCGAGTTGAGCGTGAATTCGGCCACCGTCTGCTTGACCTTGCCGTCGAGCGAATAAACGCGCTCGCCGCTGGGACCGCCGAGGAAAACCTTGCCGGTATCGGCAAAAGCGGTGTTCTGCGAGGTCCAGCTGTGAGCCAACGCGCCGGTCAGGCGGGTCGAGCTCGAGAAGCTGTAGCCGCCCTTGGCCGAGATCTGGTTCCAGTCGTTGTCCGGAGCCAGGCTGACGACGTTGGCGGCTCCGCCGATGCTGTAGCCGTTGCCGATGTTGTTGTTGTAGCGCGAGAAGGTATAGGCCACTTCGCCCTGGAAGGCGTCGGCGCTGTAGGTCGCGCCCAGCTTCATGCGCTGGGTCTCGTCGTCGACCGGCGCCAGGCTGCTGTGCTGCGCCTGACGCGACCCGGTCAGCGAATTGCCGGAACGCTGGGTCAGCGTGTAGTCGGCAAAGGTCTTCCAGTCACCCAGGAAGCCGAAACCGCCGGCCAGGTTGTAGGTGCTGCGACGCGTCTCGGGGTCGGCGGCGACATAGCCCGGCAGTTGGGTCTGGACCGCACCTGTGGTGTAGCGGATCAGGGCGTCGCGCGCGTCGAGCTTGGTGATACCTTGGTAGTCGCCGCGCAGCCACCACACGCCTTGCTGGCCGACGCCGGCGTTCACCATGGCCGACGAGAGTCCCAGGTTGAAGCCCGAGAGGTCCCAGTAGCTGCCGGTGGTCTCGTTGCGGTCGCCCGCCACCAGGTTGCCAAACAGCTTGTAGCCGGAATCGCTAAGGCCGGTCCACTGGCCCAGGCCACCGCCCAAGCCGCCGACGCCATTGCCGAAGTAGCCCATGCCGAACTCGATGTGCTTCTCGCTGTACGGCGTCATGTCCGCGTCGCCGTACCAGGGCGCAGAGAAGAGCATCTGCGCCGAGGCACCGGCCGAACCGAAGGCCAGGCCCATGGCCAGGGCGAGCGGGCAGAGCCGCAGGACCGGGCGTTGCATATTCGATTTCATCTTGCTTTCCTTTCTGCGTCGCCCGTTAGCGGAAGAAGTCCCGGCCCTTGGAGCTGTTGCTGCCGTGGACCTTGCTGTGGCAGTTGGTGCAGCCGCTGCCGATCGCGTGGGTGTCCCCCTTGTTGATGATCGTGTTTGCGTCATAGAAAGTCCGACCGTGCGTGCCCTGGTGGCAGGACTGGCAGAGGAAGGGCTGACGCGACTCGAGCATCGGCTTGACGTTCGATCCGTGGGGCTTGTGGCAGGTGCCGCAGTCATCAGCGACCGGCGGGTGTTCCTGCAGGAAAGGACCACGCTTGTCGGCGTGGCAGGTGAAGCAGGTGTCGTTAACCGTCATTTCCTTGAGCTGGCCCTTGCTCGACGACCCGTGCGGGTTGTGGCACGAAGAGCAGCTCATCTGACCGGTCTTGAGCGGGTGGCTCGACATCTTCATCGTGTCCGCGCGCACATCCTTGTGGCACTCGTAGCAGACGCCGGCCTGGGTTTGCTTGACCAGAACCTGGTCCTTCGGGCTGTGCGTCTTGTGGCAGTCGGTACAGGCGACGTCGTTGCGCTGGTGCGCGCTGCCTTCCCACTGCAGCACGTGACCACCCTTGTGGCAGGTCTGACAGGTTTCGTTCTTGGTGCGGGCGCTTGCGCCCTTGCTCATCGCGGCCGGCTTCTTGCTCGGATCCTTCAAGTGCTCGCTCGCGTCCTTGTGGCAGGACAGGCAGTCCTTGCCCTTGCCGGCCGGCGTCTTGGCGTCGGCCTTGACCGCGTGTTTGGTCATGGCAAAGCTTTCCACGGCCGACTTGTGACACGCGATACACGCCGCAGCATCACCCGATTGCGCCAACGCGGCCGGCGCCGCTAGCACTCCCGCCAGCGCAGTTGCGCAAGCGGCCAACAGAACCTTGAAATTCACGGTTCCTCCTTCGTTTCTATTTGAGTTGGTCGGTCCAGGCAGGCCGCGGAGTTGCCAATCTCGAACACACTGAGATTGCGTGTCGGTGTTCCCCCAGCCCCCCCAGGACCGGGTAACGCACCAACCCTATGAAGAACCGGCAATTTCTTGGATTCCCTGGGCGAGGCCACACTGTTCCCCCAAGTGGGTAGTCAGTAGTACCGATTCGACCCCTTATGTGACGGCCATCACACAGAGCTTTCCCTCAACTTGACCGATCCCAAACGCGCCGGCGACCTGAGTACAAACCCTCATTGCGAGCTTCACCAATCGCTTCCGGCCTTGTCCCGCGCGGCTAAAACACCGCGCCCTACCCATGGACAAGGGTTTTCATTGAGACCAAGCAGCGACAATGGCGGGCCGCACCACCCTTGCTCACCGCCACCCCGTCCTGTCCATGCCCTCTCGTTCTCCCGCACTGGCCTTCATCCTGGCTACCGTTTTGCTCGACGTAATAGGTATCGGCCTGGTGATCCCGGTGCTGCCGCGCCTGGTCGGCGAGCTCGCCGGGAGCCGCGACGCCCAGGCGTGGTGGTACGGCCTGCTGGTGATCAGCTACGGCGCCATGCAGTTCCTGTGTTCGCCGCTGCTGGGCGCCCTGTCGGACCACTGGGGCCGGCGACCAGTGCTGCTCGCCGGCATCGCCGGCCTGGCGCTGATGTTTCTGGCGCCGGCGCTGAGCGATTCGCTGTGGGTGCTGCTCGCCTCGCGTCTGGTGGGTGGCGCGTTCGCGGCCAACCTCGCGGTAGCGCAGGCCTATATCGCCGACATCACCCCAGCCGAACACCGCGCTGCCAGCTTCGGCAAGTTGGGCGCGGTGTTCGGCATCGCCTTCATGCTGGGGCCGGCGCTAGGCGGGGTGCTGGGGCAGATCGATCTGCGTCTGCCGTTTTTTGTCGCCGCCGCGCTCTCGGGCATCAACTTCGCTTATGGCCTTCTGGTCCTGCCCGAAAGCCTGCCGCAGCGGGAGCGCAAGCGCTGGAACCTGATGCGCGCCAACCCCTTTTCCGCGCTCGCTGCACTGGCCCGCCTCAAGGGCGTGGGCCGGCTGGTCGCGGTGATCTTCCTCGTCACCCTGGCGCAGTTCCTCCTACACACCACCTGGGCGCTCTATACCGAGTTCCGCTATGGCTGGACTCCGCTCAACATCGGCTTGTCGCTGTTTGCGGTGGGAGCGGTGGCGGTGCTGATGCAGGGGTTCGCCCTGCCGCGGCTGCTGCGGCGTTATGGCGAAACTCGCCTGGTCTTGATCGGGATCGCGTCGGCGATGCTGGCCTACCTCGGCTACGGCCTGGCACAGGCCGGCTGGATCGCGCTGCTGATCATCTGTCTCAACCTGTTTGCCGGCCTGGTCGGACCCACGCTGCAAGGTCTGATTTCGCGCTCGGTCGAAGCGCACGAACAGGGCCGAGCGATGGGAGCGGTCGCCGCCCTCGGCAGCCTGACCGCGGTAATCGCGCCGATGCTGGGAACGCCGATGCTGGCTCAGGTGAGCCAACTGCCCGCTGACGATTGGCGCGTGGGAGCCCCCTACTACCTGTGTTCGGCACTGACGGCGATAGCCCTGATCCTGGCACGGCGGCATTTCGCCCGCCAACGCCATTCGCCGCGGGTGGTCGCCCTGCCATAAAAAAGCGGCGCCCGCGGGCGCCGCTACTCACTGGCCGTCGACCCTGTTTAACGCGGATCGCCCTTGCCGCGCGGACGCGGCAAGGTGATGACCGTGCCTTCGCGGCGCTGGTCGGCACCGCCGTATTGCTTGCCAGTCCTGAGGTCGACCACCACGGCCTGCACCGAGCCAATCGTCGCCAGGCAGCCGTTGCTGCCGAGCGCGCCCAGGCCCAGGTGGCCCAGAGCCCGCAGGGCATCCTGGCTCGCCACCGAAATCGGCGGCAGCATGAAGGCCTCGACACCCTCGCAAGACACCGTGCCGCCGGCGCTGGTGACCGACAGCCGCGGCGCGTCGATCGCGGACTGGATGTCCATCCCGTGGTCGACCAGGTTGAGCGTGGTGTTGAGCACCGAGTTGATGATGGTCGATCCCCCCGGCGAACCATAAGCCGCCACCGGACGTCCGTTCTTGAAGAGCAGCGACGGCGCCATGCTCGAACGCGGCCGCTTGAACGGAGCGACGTCGTTGGCGCCGGGATTGCCGGTGGCGTCGTTTTTGGTCGGCGTGAAGTTGAAGTCGGTCAGCTCGTTATTGAGCAGGAAACCGTAGCCCGGCACCGTGATGCCCGTGCCCCAGGTGTTTTCGATCGTGGTGGTGTAGGAAACCACGTTGCCCCACTTGTCGACCACCGAGAAGTGGGTGGTGTGCACCCCCTTTTCCTCCTCGAACGGAATCGCCGCCAGCATCACCCGCGGCGTCGGCGTGCCCTGCGCGACGTTGAACGGCAGCGGGTTGCCCGCGGCCGGCGTCGGCATGCGGCTGCCGAGGCTGATCATCGCCGCGCGCTGCGCCACGTAAGCCGGGTTGAGCAGGCCGCGCTTGGGAACGGGAACGAAGTCCTCGTCGCCCATCCACACCGCGCGGTCGGCAAAAGCCAGGCGCATCGCCTCGATCATCACGTGCAAGGTGTTGGGCGCGGCAAAACCGAAACCCTGGGCTGAACTGCCGAGCGGGTAGGACTCGAGCATCTTGAGCATCTGGCCGACGGTGAGGCCGCCCGAAGACGGCGGCGCCATCGACGCCAGCTGCCAGCCGCGGTAATCCACCGTCACCGGCTGGCGGATCGCCACCTGGTAGTCCTTGAGGTCTTGCTCCGTCATCCGGCCCACGCCTTCGGCGGCCACCGGACTGCGGCTGCGTTTTTGCGCCTCGACGATCGCCTGCGCGATTTCGCCACGGTAAAAAACCTGCGGGCCATGGCGGGCGATCAGCTTGAAGGTCTTGGCCAGATCCGGCTGGACCAGCAGGTCGCCTTCGGCGAGCGGCACTCCGCCCGGGCGGAAGATCGCCGCCGTCTCCGGCTGCCACGAGGTGCGGCCGCCGTCGCCGGCGATGTTGGCAGCCAGAAAACGGTTGATGCGGAAACCCTTGTCCGCCAGCGCTATCGCCGGCGCCAGGGCGTCTTCCAGCCGGGTCGTGCCCCAGCGCCGCAGCGCGTAATCGACCCCGGCCAAGGTGCCCGGCACCCCTACCGCCAGGCCGCTGCTCGACGCCACGGTGAAGAGCTGCGCCGCCGGCACGCCGGTGAGCTGGAACATGGTCGGCGTGGCCGCGGCGGGGGCGCGTTCGCGGCTGTCGATGGCGAAGGTCTCGCCGGTCGCCGCCAGGTGGATCATCATGAAACCGCCGCCGCCGATGCCCGAGAACTGCGGCTCGACCACGTTGAGAGCGAACTGGATCGCCGCGGCGGCGTCGATCGCGTTGCCGCCGCCCTCGAGTGCACGCGCACCGGCTTCGGCCGCCAGCGGGTGCGACACCGCCACCACGCCCTGGTGGGCGCCCCGCCCCGCCCACGGCGGCGGCTTGCCCTTCGACTGAGCTGGCTGCGATTTGGCCGGCACGCCCGGCGTCGCCAAGCGCTCCTGGCTGTCGTCGGCCGCGGCCGGCACGGCGATCAGCAAAGCGGCTATCGGCGCCAAACTGGCGCCCAGACTGCGAATCAGAAACATGGGAAGTCTCCTCGGCTGTGCACTTGCTCTGATGGCAAGTTCCGTCCGTTTAGCGGCCCGGCACACGCATCACAAGCTTTCACAGCCCAAGTTGGCGCGGACGTTGACGTAAACGGAAAGCGGATTCGGAAACCGTCTACGATCCGGGTTTTCCAGCCCATTGCTCGCCATGAGTGTTCTCGCCAGCCAGATCAACTCTCGTTCCGACGAATTCCAGGTGTCGAGCGCGGCCATGGCGGCGCTGGTCGCCGACCTCAAACAAAAGGTGGCCCAGGTTGCCGGCGGCGGCGGTCCGGACGCGTGCGCCAAACACACGGCGCGCGGCAAGCTGCTGCCGCGCGAGCGGGTCGAGTTGCTGCTCGACCCCGGCACCCCCTTCCTCGAACTGAGCCAGCTCGCCGCCCACGGAATGTACGAGGATGCGGCGCCAGGCGCGGGCATCATCACCGGCGTCGGCCGGGTCGCCGGGCGCGAATGCGTAATCGTGTGCAACGACGCCACCGTCAAGGGCGGCACCTACTTCCCGATGACGGTGAAAAAACACCTGCGGGCGCAGGAGATCGCGCGCGAGAACCGTCTGCCCTGCATCTACCTGGTCGACTCGGGCGGCGCCCACCTGCCCAGCCAGGACGAAGTTTTTCCCGACCGCGACCACTTCGGCCGCATCTTCTTCAACCAGGCGCAGATGTCGGCCGCCGGCATCCCTCAGATCGCTGTCGTGATGGGCTCATGCACCGCGGGTGGCGCCTACGTGCCGGCGATGAGCGACGAGTCGATCATCGTCCGCGACCAGGGCACGATCTTCCTGGGCGGACCGCCGCTGGTGAAGGCCGCCACCGGTGAAATCGTGAGCGCCGAAGATCTGGGCGGCGGCGACGTGCACACCCGCCTCTCAGGCGTGGCCGATCACCTCGCGGCCAGCGACGCCCATGCGCTCGCCCTGGCCCGGCGCACGCTGGCAACGACCAATTACGCCAAACCCGTGCTGCCTGCGCTGCGCGAGCCTCGCCCGCCCGCCTGCGACCCGGGCGAGCTCTACGGCGTCATCCCGACCGACACCCGCAAACCCTTCGATGTGCGCGAAATCATCGCGCGCCTGGTCGACGGCTCGGAGTTCGACGAGTTCAAGGCGCGTTTCGGCACCACCCTGGTGTGCGGATTCGCGTGGATCGAAGGTTTGCCGGTGGGCATCGTCGCCAACAACGGCATCCTCTTTTCTGAAAGTGCACAAAAGGGCACGCATTTCATCGAGCTGTGCTGCCAGCGCAAGATCCCGCTGGTGTTCCTGCAGAACATCACCGGCTTCATGGTCGGCCGCAAATACGAAAACGAAGGCATCGCCCGACACGGCGCCAAGATGGTCACGGCCGTGGCCTGCGCCCAGGTGCCCAAGTTCACGGTCATCATCGGCGGCAGCTTCGGCGCCGGCAATTACGGCATGTGCGGGCGCGCTTTCGGCCCGCGTTTCCTGTGGATGTGGCCCAACGCCCGCATCAGCGTGATGGGCGGCGAACAGGCCGCGAGCGTGCTCGCCACCGTGCGACGCGACGGCATCGAAGCCAAGGGCGGCGCCTGGAGTCCGGCCGAGGAAGAGGCCTTCAAAGCCCCGCTGCGCCGCCAGTACGAGGCCCAGGGCCACCCGTATTACGCCAGCGCCCGGCTCTGGGACGACGGCGTGATCGACCCCCTCGACACCCGCGCCTGCCTCGCGCTGGGGCTGTCGGCCGCACTCAATGCCCCGGTCGGCGAACCGAAGTTCGGCGTGTTCCGGATGTAACCATGAACGAGACCTCGGCCCTGCGCCAGCAGCTGCTCGTGCTGGCCCACTACAACGCCTGGGCCAGCGCCCGCCTGTTGGCCGCGCTCGACCAGATCGACGACACCGACTACCGACGCGAGCTCGGCCTCTTTTTCGGCAGCATCCACGGCACGCTCAACCATCTCCTGGTGGGTGAACACGGGCTCTGGTATCCGCGTTTTGTGCGCGGCGAGTCGCCGCGCCTGGCCTTGAACGCCGAAATCGAAACCGACCGCGCCCGCGTGCGCGAACGCCTGCTCGAAGGCGCCGCCCGTTGGGCACCCTTCATCGCGCAGCTCAGCCCCGAGAGGCTGGCGGGCCGGATCGACTATTCGAGCTCGAGCGGCGTGCCGCTGTCGCTGCCTTTTGCGCCGACCTTGATCCATGTCTTCAACCACGGCACCCACCACCGCGGCCAGATCACGGCGGCGCTGACGGCGCTGGGGCAGACTGCCCCCGAACTCGATCTGGTCTACATGCTGGTCGAGCAGAACGCCCTTCCTTCCGCCGAAATGCCGCCGTCATGACTTGCCGTCGCCTGAATTGCCGCCTCGCCTTCTGCCTTGCCGCCCTGCTGGCCAACCCGCTGCACGCCGAGGAGGTCGCCATTCCCATGCCCGACGGCGGCACCCTGAAAGCCCATTGGTTTCCCGCGCCCATGGCCGGCGCGCGCCCGACCGTGGTCGCCCTGCACGGCTGCGGCGGCCTTTACCGACGCGACGGCAAGAGCCTCGACCCACGCTACCCCGACTACGTCGAGTTCCTGCACGCCCGCGGCTACCACGTCCTGCTGCCCGACAGCTTCGGCTCGCGCGGCTCGGGCCCGATCTGCTCGCTCAAATACCGCGACCGCACGATCAACTTCGACATGCGCCGCCAGGACGCCATCACCGCTCTGACCTGGGCCGGCCAGCAGCCGCAGGTCGATCCGCGGCGGATCGCCCTGCTGGGCTGGTCGCACGGAGCGATGACCACCCTCGCCACGATCGACGCCAGCCGCACCGGCGCCCCACCCATCGCTGGCGCTGCGATGTATTACCCGGGCTGCGGCGCCGCCGTCCGCCGCGCCGAGTACCGGGTCGAGGTGCCCGCCCTGATGATGTTGGGCGCCAAAGACGACTGGACGGCGCCCGCCCCCTGCGAAAAACTTGCCCAACGGCAGGTCGCCGCCCATCCGGAGCGCGAGTTCCGCCTGGTGGTCTACCCCGACAGCTATCACGCTTTCGATTCGAAGAACCCGGTGCGCACCCGCACCGACGTGCCCAACGGCATCGACCCGAGCGGCGTACACGTGGGCGGCAACCCGGTGGCACGCGCGGCCTCGCGCGCCGAACTCGACCTTTTCCTGCAGCGCATCTTCAAGCCATGAACTACGAGACTCTCGAGATCCGGATCGCCCAGCGTGTCGCCGTGGTCTGGCTGGCACGCGAGAAAGTGCGCAACGCTTTCAACGAAAAGTCGATCGCCGAGCTGAGCCATGCTTTCGCGGCGCTGGGCGCCGACGACACCGTGCGCGCCCTGGTGCTGGCCGGGCGCGGCCCGGCCTTCTGCGCCGGCGCCGATCTCGAGTGGATGCGCCGGCTCGCAACTTATACACACGAAGAAAACCGCGCCGACGCCGGCCGGCTCGCCACGATGCTGGCGACGATCGCCGCCTGCCCCAAACCCGTGATCGCCCGCGTCCACGGCGATGTTTATGCAGGCGGGGTCGGCCTCGTGGCCGCGTGCGACATCGCCATCGCCAGCCGCGACGCCAACTATTGCCTGTCCGAGGTCAGGCTCGGGCTGATCCCCGCCACCATCGCGCCCTACGTGATCCGCGCGATCGGCGCGCGTCAGGCGCAGCGTTATTTCCTCACCGCCGAAAGGTTCGATGGCGCCGAAGCACGGCGGATCGGCCTGGTGCACGAACTGGTCGCAGCCGACCAACTCGACTCCCGTGTCGACGAGGTGTTGGCCGCCCTGCTCCAGAACAGCGGTGAGGCGGTGCAGGCCGCCAAACGCTTGGTCGCTGATATCCGCGACCGACCGATCGATGCACCGCTGATCGCCGGCACGGTCGAGCGCATCGCCCTCACCCGCGCCAGCGCCGACGGCCGCGAAGGGATCGCCAGCTTCCTCGAAAAACGCAAGCCGCGCTGGCAACACGAGTTCGACGAGTTACGCGCCGCGGCCGACGACGACGAAGAGATGTAGCCCCGTGCCCGCCGGCTTCGATCTGACCCAGCTGCTGGCCCTGGCCGCCGCGCTCGGATTTGCCAGCGGCATCCGGCTCTACGCCGTGGTGCTTGCCGTCGGGCTTGCCGGCTGGTTCGGCTGGGTCGAGCTGCCGGGCGGTTTGTCCGTCCTCGCCCAGCCCTGGGTGCTGGTCCTGACCGGGCTGTTCGTTGCGCTCGAGTTCCTGGCCGACAAGATTCCGGGTGTCGACAGCGTGTGGGACTCGGTCTCGACCTTCATCCGCATCCCGGGTGGAGCACTGCTGGCGGCGAGCGTGTTCGGCTTCGACCAGGCCACGGCCGCCACAATTGCCGCCCTGCTCGGCGGCTCGCTCGCCGCGACCGGGCACTTCGCCAAAGCCGGCGCCCGTGCCGCGATCAACACCTCGCCCGAGCCCTTCAGCAACGTCGCCGCCTCGAGCGCCGAAGACGCCGGCATCGTCGGCCTGGTCTGGCTCGCCTTTGCCCACCCGCTGGCCGCTCTGGCCGCCGTCCTGGCGCTGGTCGCGCTGTCGCTCTGGCTGATCGCCCGATTCATCCGGCTGCTGCGGCAGCTCCTGCGGCGCCGCGAGGCCTGAAACCGACGAGGAAGCCCGTGTTCTCCAAGATCCTGATCGCTAACCGTGGCGAAATCGCCTGCCGCGTCATGGCCACCGCACGCCGGCTCGGCATCGCCACGGTGGCGGTGTATTCCGACGCCGACGACAACAGCCGCCACGTCGCCCTGGCCGACGAAGCCATCTACCTGGGGCCGGCCCCGGCACGCGAGAGCTACCTGCGCGGGGATCGGATCCTGGCCGCGGCGCAGGCCACCGGCGCGCAGGCGATCCACCCCGGCTACGGCTTCCTGTCGGAGAACGCCGAGTTCGCCGCCGCCTGCGCCGCCGCCGGCCTGGTTTTCATCGGCCCGTCGCCGGACTCGATCCGAGCGATGGGCAGCAAGAGCGCCGCCAAATCGCTGATGGAAAACGCCGCTGTGCCGCTGGTCCCCGGCTACCACGGCGCCGAACAGGCTCCGGATTTCCTGCGCGCCCAGGCCGACGCCATCGGCTACCCGGTGCTGATCAAGGCGAGCGCAGGCGGCGGCGGCAAGGGAATGCGGGTGGTGGCCGGCCCGGCCGAGTTCGAGGCCGCGCTCGCCTCCTGCCAGCGCGAAGCCGCGGCGAGCTTCGGCGACACTCGGGTGCTGCTCGAGAAATACCTGCAGCGCCCGCGCCACATCGAGATCCAGGTGTTTGCCGACACGCACGGCCAATACGTCTACCTGGGCGAACGCGACTGCTCGGTGCAGCGCCGCCACCAGAAGGTGATCGAAGAAGCCCCCGCTCCCGGCATGGAGCCCGAACGCCGGCGGCTGATGGGCGAGGCCGCAGTGGCCGCAGCCAGGGCGGTGGCTTACGTTGGCGCAGGAACGGTCGAGTTCATCGTCGACCAGGACGGCAGCTTCTATTTCATGGAAATGAACACCCGGCTCCAGGTCGAACACCCGGTGACGGAAATGATCACCGGCACCGACCTGGTCGAGTGGCAGCTGCGGGTGGCGGCGGGCCAGGCCCTGCCGCTCGCACAGGAAGCGATAACACTCAAAGGCCACGCGATCGAGGCGCGGATCTACGCCGAGAACCCCGAGCGCGGTTTCCTGCCTTCGACCGGCGTTCTGTCTCACTTCCAGCAGCCGGAACACGTGGCCTTCGTCCGCAACGCCGACGGCGAACCGTTCCACGCTCCGGCCGCGGTGCGGATCGACGCCGGCGTGTGCGCGGGCGACCAAATCAGCCCGCACTACGACCCGATGATCGCCAAACTGATCGTCTGGGGCGAAGACCGGGCCCAGGCGATCGCCCGCCTGCGGGGCGCTCTGGCCCAGACCCATATCGTCGGCGTCGCCAACAACGTCGACTTCCTCGAGCGGCTGCTAGCCAACCCGGCTTTTGCTGGCGCCGAACTCGACACCGGGCTGATCGAACGCGAACGGGACTCACTGTTTGCCGGCGCCGGGCAGGTGCCGGCGACCATGCTGGCGCTGGCCTGCGCCCGCCTCCTTGCCGACGAAGCCGCGGCACAGGGCAACGACCCCTGGGCCAATACCCGCGGCTGGCGCCTCAATACCACCTACACCCGCCGCCTGAGTTTCAGGAGCGAACAAGGGGTGCACGAGGTCGCGCTCGACTACGGCCGCTCGGGTTTCGGCTTCCGCCACGCCGACCTCGACGCCCCGCTCGCCATCACGACCACCCGCGGCAGCCAGCTCGACCTGCGTTTTGCGGGCCGCAGCTTGCACGCCGACGTGGTGCGGACCGGGCTCGACTTCCACGTCTTTGCCCAGGGGCGGCACGCCGTCCTCACCCTGATGGACGCGATCGCGCAATCGAACGAGACCGAGGCTGGCAGCGGCCGGCTGAGCGCCCCCATGCCCGGCAAGCTGATCGCCGTGCTCGCCCCGGCGGGCAGCGAGGTCGAGGCGGGCGCCCCCCTGCTCGTGATCGAAGCGATGAAAATGGAACACACCATCGTCGCCCCCGCCGCCGGGCGCGTTGCCGAGGTCTTGTACCGTGTCGGCGACCCGGTGGCCGAAGGGGCCGAACTGATTCGTTTTGCTGTTGTGGAACCCTCATGAAGATAGTCTTGTGCACCTCGGGCGCCACCCGCGCCCGCTACGAATCGGCTTTTTCCGGCGCCCTGCCCGAGGCGCAAATCCGGTGGCGCGACGCGACCGATGAATCGATCCACCCACAGGCCGAAGCGGCCGACGTCGCCATCGTCTGGAAACCGCCGGCGGCGCTGTTTGCCGAACAGCCTTCGCTGCGGGCGGTGTTCAACCTCGGCGCCGGGGTCGACGTCCTGCTCGGCCTTCCCACCCTGCCCGCCAATCTGCCGCTGTTCCGCCTCGAAGACGCCGGCATGGCGCAGCCGATGGCGCGTTACGCGCTCGCCGCCGTGTTGCGACACGAACTTCGCTTCGACGCCTACGCCAGCGACCAGGCGCAGCTGCGCTGGTCGCCCGCCGTGCCGCGCAACCCGACGATCATGCAGGTCGGCGTGCTGGGGCTGGGAGCGATCGGGCGCGTGGTGGCGACGACGCTGGCGGCAGCGGGTTACGCCGTGCGCGCTTATTCGCGTTCGCCGCGCGAGCTGGCAGGGGTGACCTGTTATTCGGGTGACCATCTCGACGAGTTCCTGACCGGGCTCGACAGCCTGGTTTGCATCCTGCCGCTCACCCCTGCCACCACCGGCCTGCTCGACCGCCGGCGCCTGTCGCTGCTGGCGCACGGCGCGCACCTGATCAACCTTGGCCGCGGCACTCATCTGGTCGACGCCGACCTGGTCGATCTGATCGACTCGGGCCAGCTGAGCGGCGCCACGCTCGACGTCTTTCGCGTCGAACCGCTGCCGGTCGGCCATCCGTTCTGGCAGCGGCCGCAGATCCTGATCACGCCGCATGTCTCGGGCCTGACCCAGGTCGACGACGCGGTGCGGCAGGTGGCGGACAAGTTGCGCGCCTTCTGGCGCGGCGAAGCCGTGAGCGGCCGGGTCGACCGCGAGCGCGGCTACTGAGGCGGCAAGGACAACCCGCATCCGGAAGGAAGGAAACCATGAACCTGCCGAGTCGAGTCCAGTTGGTCGAAGTCGGGCCGCGCGACGGGCTGCAAAACGAGAAACAGACGATTCCCGCGGCGATAAAAATCGAGCTGGTCGAGCGCCTGGCGGCCGCCGGCCTGCCGGCGATCGAAGTCACCTCCTTCGTCAGCCCCAAGTGGGTGCCGCAGATGGCCGACGGCGCCGAGGTGATGAAGGCGATAGCCCGCAGGCCCGGCGTCAGCTATTCGGTGTTGGTGCCTAACCTGAAAGGCTGGGAAGCAGCAGCGGCGACTCGGCCCGACGAAATCGTGGTGTTTGCCGCCGCGAGCGAAGCCTTCTCGCAGCGCAATATCAACTGTTCGATCGAGGAGAGCATCGAGCGCTTTCGGCCGGTGACCGCGGCCGCTCTTGCCGCCGGCGTGCGGGTGCGCGGGGCGATTTCCTGCGCCTTGGGCTGCCCCTACCAGGGCGAGGTCAGGCCGCAAGCCGTGGCTCAGGTCGCGCGGCTGATGAAGGGCATAGGAGTGCAACACGTCGGCGTGGCCGACACCATCGGCACCGGCACCCCGCTCGCCACCCAGGCCGCGATCGAGGCGGCCTTGTCGGTCTACGAGCTCGCCGATGTCTCGGGCCACTTCCACGACACCTACGGCCAGGCGATCGCCAACATCTACGCCTGCCTGGAGCTGGGCATCTCGACCTTCGACGCCAGCGTCGCCGGTCTCGGCGGCTGCCCTTACGCGAAGGGCGCCACCGGCAATGTGGCGACCGAAGACGTCTTGTACTTGCTGCGCGGGCTGGGGATAACAACCGGGGTCGATTTCGACAGCCTGGTCGATACCGGCCAATGGATCAGCGCCCAGCTCGGCCGCTCGGCCCAGACCCGCGCCGGCAATGCCGCGGCCGCCCGGCGCGCCGCCTGACGGCGGCAGACTCCAAACCCGCCCCGCGATCGCGGGCGCAGCCAGGGGCTGAAGAAGGCTCGAAGGCGCGGCCGGTGTCGCGCCCGACCCACACTCTCGGCCCGTCAGCGGCCTCCGGGCCCCGTAGAGCCGTCGCCGACAAGCACGGCCGCTGCAGGCTGCCTATAGTGGGCGGCCAAGCCCATCGCCGCCCCGGAAAAATGAAGCTCAGCCGTCTCGCCTTGAGCAGTGCCGCCCTCGCGCTTGCTGCCACCCTCGCCGCCTGCGGCAGCGGCTCCTTCGACAGTTCCACCGGTGGCGGCGCCGCTCCCAGTTTCCCGACGGCACCTCAGATCGACGGCAACAACTACCTCGACGCCTTTGGCGTGACGAGTATCGCCTTCGCCCGCACCGACCTGCTGCTGGATGCAACCGACACCGCCTTCGCCGCCGCACTCGCCCTTCAGGGCCAGCCCGGCGCTTATGCCTGCCTCCGCGGCGGATCGATCGTCCTGACCCGGCCCGGCAACAACTACCGCTTCGAATTTGCGGGCTGCGACGACGGACAACATCTCTACGAAACCGGTGCGCTCGAAGCGACGTCGCTGAGCGCGGGCGATTTCTCCGGCCGGACCCAACTGGCGGCCGGCGACTTCAGCCTGGTCAACTTCGGCTACTACATCGCCTACCCCAAGGACTCGGCCGCAGAAACGGCCAACGGAACCGTCACCGTACGCCGTTCGGCCGAACTCAGCCGCACCATCTCCGGCCAGTTTTCGGTCCTTCGCCTGGGCCGCGCCGACAATTACACCGATCTCAGCCTCGGCCGCTCGGCGCCGGACGCCAACGGCAATACCCGGCCCGCGCTCGGACTGGTCCGGATCCAGTCGCCGCGTTTCCCGGTGCAGCCGCTCGAAGTCGGAGTGACTTTCACCGCCGTCGTCGCGCGAGCGCCCGACGGTTCTTATCTCGAAGTCAGCGACGCCTCGTCGGGCAGCTCGGCGACTTACCTGATGCGGCTCTTCCGCGGCGCCGGTGACACGGCACAGCAAAACAAGACCTGGCCCGCAAACGACCCGCAGATCAAGGCTGCTCTCGAACGCGCTCTGCAATAAGCCTCGTTATGCCCGGCTCCGATTCATGCCTCGAGGAGCCTGACGTTGCCGGTCCGCAACAGCCCGCCTCCAGTGGGTCGGACCATGGTTTACCGTCCCCGGCCACGGGGAGATTCTGCCTGTTGAGGCCTTTGATCCGCCCACCGCCTTCGGCGCGGCACAAGGAGAACCACCATGACCCCTTCCCATCAACCCGCTCGCTCGGCTCGATGTCTGACCGGCGCCCTGGCGCTCGCCGCCGTTTTCCTGGTCGCAGCCTGCGGTGGCGGTTCGAGCGACAGCCCATCGTCCGGCGGCAGCACCAACCCGCCGGCGGCTGCCTTGCAGATCAATGCCGCGACCTATCTCGATGCGGCGGCGATCGGAGCCATCGCCTTTGAGCGCGCTTCCGGCCTCAGCGCTTCGCTCGATCGTGCCTTCGAACTGATGCAGGAAGCCGGCGGAACCTCGCGCAGCGTGCCCTGCGCCGCGGCAGGCTCGGTGTTTTTCGCTTTTGCCAACCCCAGCGCAAACAGCGCGACCTTCGTCAGCTGTGAGGACAGGGGCGGCTTGTTGACTTCGGGGGTCGTAAACACCACCGGGCTCGTGGTGACGCAGACTGCGATCCGCACCAACCTGGTGGGTGCGAACTTCGATCTGCAGAACGTGGTCTACCGCGCCGTTCCCGGCGACGGCATCAACCAGACGATCAGCGGCGCGCTGCGCGCCGATCGCCGGCCTGACAACGCCATGGCCCTGGTCGGCCAGCTCGGCGTCGTTCGCAACAGCCGTGCCGACACCTACGGCGACGTCAGCCTAGTGGCGGTGGGCTTCGGCTCGACCGTGGTCCTCGACAGCGCGACGATGAGCGTCGCCACCCCGCGCTTTGCCGCCCAGCCGCTCAAGCTCGCGAGCAGCACCGTGAACGGCCTGCAGGTGCTGACGATGACCGCGCCCGACAGTTCCTCGGTCAAGGTGTCGACGCTTGCCAACGCCACGAGCGCCCGCCCGGCGCAGTTGCGCTTCGACGTCTACGCGGCCGGCAACGCAAACCCGGTCATCACCCAGATCCTGGCGGCGGACGACGGCAGCTACACCGCCGCCCTCGCCCGCGCCCTGCAGTGAATCAGATCGCCTCGGGCACCATCTTGATCGCGCCGCAAGGGCATTCGGCCACACACACGCCGCAGCCCTTGCAGTAGTCGTAATTGAACTCGAAGCGTAGGCCCGGCCCGAGCTTGATCACGGCGTTGTCGGGGCAGACGCCGTAGCAGTTGTCGCATTCGAAGCAGTTGCCACAGGACAGACAGCGGCGCGCTTCGAAAAGCGCGTTGGTCTCGGTCAGCCCGCCCTGGACTTCGTCGAAGCTCGACTGCCGACGCACGATGTCGAGCGTCGGCCGCACGGTCTTGGGCGCGTCGGCGTAATACCAGGGGTTGAGCCGATCGAAACTCGCCAGCTCGTGTTTGGGCGGCGGCTGGTAGATGCCGCCGCGCAGCCAGGCGTCGATGTTGCGGGCGGCCTTCTTGCCGTGGCCGATCGCCACCGTCACGTTGCGTTCGGCCGGCACCATGTCACCGCCGGCAAAGATGCCGGCATAACCCGTCATCATCTGGGCGTCGACTTCGACCACGCCGTCCTTGACCTGCAGGCCGGGAACGCCATCGAGCAGGCCGAGATCGACGTCCTGACCCAGGGCCAGAACCAAGGTATCGGCGGCGATAGTCTCGAACTCGCCGGTCGGCTGCGGAAAGCCCTTGTCGTCGAGCGCCATCTTCTCGATTCTCAGCTCCTTCTGGCCGGCCTGGGCGATGGTCGACAGCCACTTGACCATCACCCCTTCCTGCAGCGCTTCTTCGACTTCGAAGTCGTGCGCCGGCATCCGGTCGCGGGTGCGGCGATAGACGATGATGGGCTCGGCTCCCATGCGCTTGGCGGTGCGCGCCACGTCGATCGCGGTATTGCCGCCGCCGTAGACCACCACCCGGCGGCCGAGCATGGGCCGGTCCTCGCCTTCCATCGAACGCAGGAGCGAAACGGCGTCGAGCATGTGGGTGGCGTCGCCCGCCGGGATGAAGGCGCGGCGGCCGATGTGCGCCCCCACCGCCAGAAAGGCGGCGTCAAAAGCCCCCGCCTTCATGGTGGCGAGGATGTCGTCGACCTTGGTGTTGAGCTGGACCGTCACTCCCAGCGCAAGGACGCGGTTCATCTCGGCCTCGAGCACTTCGCGCGGCAGGCGGTATTTCGGGATTCCGAAACGCATCATTCCGCCCAGCAGCGGCCCCGCTTCGATCACGTGCACCGCATGGCCAAGCCGCCGCAGGTGGTAGGCCGCGCTCATTCCTGACGGCCCGGCGCCGACCACCAGCACTTTCTTGCCGCTCTCCCGTTCGGGCGCGGCGAAGGTCCAGCCCAGCTTGTTCGCCTGGTCGCCCAGGAAGCGTTCGACCGAGTTGATGCCGACCGCTTCGTCGAGCTGGCCGCGGTTGCACGCGGTTTCGCACGAGTGGTAGCAGACCCGCCCCATGATCGCGGGGAAGGGGTTGTCGCGGCTCAGGTGGCGCCATGCCGCTTCGTAGTTGCCGCCTTCGGCGTGAAACAGCCAGCCCTGGATGTCTTCGCCTGCCGGGCACTGGGCGTTGCAGGGCGGCAGCCGGTCGAGGTAGACCGGTTTTTCGGTGCGCCACGAGCCGGTCTTGTTGGCAAGCGACGAGCCGACGTCTAGCGTGATTGCAAAGGGTTTTTCCATCGTCGGTCTCCTTACACGCGGGCGGCGCGTTCGTCCGCCTGCACCGGCGTCGGGATGGGTTCGCTTTCCTCGGCGCCCATCAGCCCGAACTTGCGGATGTTGCTGTCGGCAATCGCCTGCAGGCGGACCAGCGCTGCGCCGTCGCCCTTGGCGCCGAAGAGGTGGGCGAAACGCTTCTGCGGCCTGAGATAGTCCTCGACCGGCGTCGGGCGGCGGATCTTCGAAACCCGGGTCACCTCGCCGTATTCGGCCTCAAAGACCGGGAAGAGGCCGGTCTCCTTGGCCAGGCGCGCGAGCTTGATCGTGTCTTTCGAGGCCGCTCCCCAGCCCAGCGGGCAGGGCACCAGGATGTGCAGGTAACGGGCGCCGCGGAACGACATCGCGCGTTCGACCTTGGCTTCGAGGTCGTGCAGGTCGGCCACGGTGGCGGTCGCTACATAAGGGATCCCATGCGCCATCGCGATCAGCGGCACGTTTTTGCCCTGGCCAAAGGTATTGCCCGGGTGAGCGCCGACCGCCTGGGTGGTGGCGGTACGGGCGGTGGGCGGCGTCGCGCTTGAGCGCTGGACGCCGGTGTTCATGTAGGCCGCGTTGTCGTAGCAGATGTAAAGCACGTCGTCGTTGCGCTCGAACATGCCCGACAGGCAGCCAAAGCCGATGTCGGTGGTGCCGCCGTCGCCGCCCTGCGCGATCACCCGGGTGGCGGCATTGCCGCCCTTGGCCGCCTTGACCTTGAGCGCCGCGGCGATGCCGGTGGCGACCGCCGCGGTATTGCCAAACAGCGAATGCAGCCACGGAATCTGCCACGAAGTTTCGGGGTAAGGCGTGGAAAAGACTTCGAGGCAGCCGGTGGCGTTGGCGGCGATCAGCTGGCGCTGGGTGGCGCGCATCGCGGCGTCGATCGCGTAGCGGGCGCCGAGCGCCTCGCCGCAGCCCTGGCAGGCGCGGTGGCCGGAGTTGAGCGAATTGGTCCGCTCCATCGAGGCCTGCACCGAGCGTTGTTCGGGCGCGAGCAGGCGGTTGCCGACGGTGAAGGTGCCGGTCTGGTAGAACTTGATCGTGGTCTCTGGCATGGCGTCCTCTCAGCTCACGCGCGCGGCCACGGTGCCGACGTCGCGCAACAAGGCTTCGGCAATCGGCCCGGTGCGGCGCTTCTCCCGTTCGCGCTGCAGGTGGCGTTCGA
The DNA here is from genome assembly GCA_023443095.1 of Pseudomonadota bacterium. Classification (GTDB taxonomy): domain Bacteria; phylum Pseudomonadota; class Gammaproteobacteria; order Burkholderiales; family Burkholderiaceae_F; genus JAEZVV01. Next base: position 55,002 of record JAEZVV010000078.1, on the reverse strand, counting down.
CCATGCCGGTTTCGAGGTCCATGAAACTCACCCGCTCGAGCTGGTCGGCGAGCGCTGCGTTCAGGGTGCGGTGCAGGCTGGCCTTGGTGATCGAGCGGCCGCCGAGGCCGGCGATCACGGTGTAACCCTTCACGTCGATTCCGCTCATCGCCATCCGCACGTCGGTGGCGACGATGCCGCCTATGCCTACCGCCAGGCTTTTTTCGATCACGACGATGCGTTTGGCGTGTTGCAGGGCCGAACGCACGGCGGCAAGCGGGAAGGGGCGGAAGCTCTTGATGCCGAGCACGCCGATCTTGATGCCGGCCTCGCGCATCTCGTCGACCGTGTCCTTGATCGTTCCCAGCACCGAACCGAGGGCGACGACGATGGTTTCGGCGTCCTCGGTGCGGTAGGTCTGGGTGAGCCCGCCCGAATCGCGGCCGAACACTTGCTTGAACTCGGCCGCGATCTGCGGGATCAGGTCGAGCGCCTGCATCTGCTTGGCGTGAGCGAGGTAGCGCACTTCCATAAAGGCTTCGGGGCCGACCATGGCGCCGATCGACACCGGTTCGGCGGGGTCAAGCACCTGGCGCGGCTCGTAGGGCGGCAGGAAGGCGTCGACCTGGGCTTGCTCGGGGATGTCGAGCCGCTCGAAAGCGTGGGTGAGGATGTAACCGTCCATACACACCATCACCGGCAGGCTGAGTTCCTCGGCCAGACGGAAGGCCTGGATGTGCAGGTCAAGCGCTTCCTGGTTGGTCTCGGCAAAAAGCTGGATCCAGCCGCAATCGCGCTGGCTCATCGAGTCGGAATGGTCGTTCCAGATATTGATCGGCGCGCCGAGAGCACGGTTGGCCACCGTCATGACGATGGGCAGCCCCAGGCCGGACGCGTTGTAGACCGCCTCGGCCATGAAGAGCAGGCCCTGGCTGGCGGTCGCGGTGTAAGCGCGTGCGCCCGCAGCCGAAGCGCCGATCGCCACGCTCATGGCGGCGAACTCGCTTTCGACGTTGACGAACTCGCAATCGGTGAGCTGGCCTTTTTTCACGAGCGCGCCCACGCCTTCGACGATGTGGGTCTGCGGCGAGATCGGATACGCACAGATCACTTCCGGCCGGCACAGGGCCACGGCCTCGGCCACCGCCTGCGATCCCTCGATCTGCTTAAGCATGGCTCGCCTCCTGAATTTCCTTTTGCACGAAGTCGAAAGCGGCTTGCGCCACGTCGGCGTTGGCCTGGGCGATCTTGCCGGCAAAACGCTCTCGGTAAGCCGCCTGCACCGAGGCGAGCGAGATCTTTCCGCTCATCGCCGCAAAACCGGCGAGCAGGGCTGCGCCCGGCAGCGGCCGGCCGATGTATCGCATCGCAAACTGGGTGGCGGGCAGCAGCAACACCCGCCCGCGCGGCAGACGTTCGACCAGGTCCTCGAGCCCGAGCTCGGCGATCGAATGCGAGCTGTTGATCAGCACGTAACCCTGCGGGCTCAGGCCCTGGAACACGTCGACCTGGTGCAGCAGGGTGCGGTCCTGGACCAGCACCGCATCGGGCTCGACGATCGGTTCGCGCAGACGGATCTCCTTGTCGTCGATCCGGGCGAAAGCCGTCACCGGTGCACCGGTGCGTTCGGAGCCGAAACTCGGGAAAGCCTGGGCGTAATGGCCCTCGGTGAAAGCCGCGAGCGACAGCATCTCGGCGGCGGTCACCACCCCCTGGCCGCCGCGGCCATGTATGCGGATCTGGAACATCGTCTCCCCCGTCGCATTTTTTCGATGAACCACCATATTGCGCAGGCGTTCGCGAATGCGGCTGATTCGCATCAAGCGCAGGCGCTCAACGCAGGGTCAACCAGTGCTGCCACATCCGCTCGCGCAACGCGGCATCGGGCAAGGGTCCAGTGGCAGCCGCCATGTTCTGCGCCATGTGCTGCGGGTTGGTGGTGGCCGGAATGGCGCAGGTGACGGCGGGATGGGCAATCACCCACTTGAGAAAGAACTCCGGCCAGTTGCTGCAGCCGGCGGCACGGGCCCAATCGGGCGGCGCAGGCTCCCGAATCCGGTCGAACTGCTGGCCGCCGTCGAAAGGCCGGTTGACGATCACGGCCACGCCGCGCCGGGCAGCAAGCTCGAGCAGCGGCGCCGCGCTGGTATCGGCTAGGCTGTAGCTCACCTGCATGAAGTCGACCGGCTCGGACTTGAGCAGGCTGGCCATCTCGTCGAAAGCACGGCCGTGCGAGGTGGTGACGCCGATGGTACGGATCTTTCCGGCCTCTTTCGCCCGTCGCAGCATCGGCAGGTGGCCGCGCCAGTTGAGCAGGTTGTGCACCTGCACCAGATCCAGCCGCGGCAGCCCCCAGAGCTTGAGGCTCTGCTCGAGCTGGGCCACGCCGACCCGGTCGAAGGCCGACCACACCTTGGTCGCTGAAAAAAGCCTGCCCGTCAGTCGAACCTGGGGCAGCAGTTGACCCACCACCTCCTCGGAACGACCGTACATCGGGCTGGAATCAATCATGCCGCCGCCGGCAGCAGCGAACTCGGCCAGCACTTCACGCCGCCGGCTGCGCTCGAAGACGCCGCTGCCGACGTCGAACGTCAGCCAGGTGCCCATGCCGACCGCCGGGATCGATTCGCCGGTAGCGGGAATGACGCGGCGGATCGCCGCCGGCCTCGCAACCGCCGTCAGCGGCGCCGCGGCAGCCGCCAGCAGCAGCTCCCGCCGTTTCATCGTGGCCGCCGCACCGCCAACGCAACGCGCCCGCGCGACCCCGCCGCCACGACCCAAGCCTCGGTATCGACCATCCCGCTCCTCCTGCACGCTATTCACCACACCAAGCCGACCGTGCCACAGCTCGCCGGCCAGGAAAAGGCAAGTTCGCCACAACAAGCCGAATCCGCACTACCGGAGCTCGGTGGCCCGCTTTAGGATCCGCGCTGTCACTACCGCCGCCGGAGCCCCGGGTGTCCTACCGGATCGACCTCGACAACGCCGCTTTCATCCAAGCCGGGCAATCGATCACCGTCGCCGCCGCCAATGCCCACTTACGGCCGTCGGTCGCCAAGGCCGTTGCCTGCCGCGTCGGCGCCGCCGGTGACGAACTGCGCCTGGTGCTGGTGCGCAGTCGGGCGGCCGCCCTGCTACAGGACATCGCCGCCAGCTGGCGTCTTGCCGTCATGGTGTCCCAACCGTCGACCCACCGCTCGCTCCAGCTCAAAGGCCGGGTGCTCGCCATCGAACCGGTCGCCGCGGACGAACTGCCCGACATCCAGCGCCAGATGGACCATTTCGCTAGCGACCTGCGGCTGATCGGTCACGTCGCGCAGTTCGCTCCGACTTTCCTCGCTTTCGACCGCGACGACCTGCTCGGAATCCGTGTCAGCGTAGAGAGCGGCTTTCACCAGACCCCCGGCCCCGGTGCCGGCCGCCGCCTGGACGCTGGCGCATGAACACCATTTCGCTCGACAGCGTCCGGCGCTGCCTTGAAGGCGCGGTACCGGCCATCGTCGCCACCTGTTCGGCCGACGGCACTCCCAACGTCGCTTATGCCTCGCAGGTCTTCTACCTCGACCCGCGCCACGTCGCGCTCAGTTTCCAGTTTTTCAACAAGACCCGCGAGAACATCCTCGCCAACCCGCAGGCGACGGTCCTCGTCACCCACCCCGAAACCGTCGCGCTCTACCTCCTGAAGCTGCGCTACCTGCGCACCGAGGAGTCCGGCCCGGTGTTCGAAAGCATGAAAGCCAGGCTCGCCGGCATCGCCTCGCACACGGGCATGGCCGGTGTGTTCCGGCTGCGCGGCTCGGACATCTACGAGGTCGAGGCCATCGAGCGCGTGCCCGGCCCCGAACTGCCGCTCTCGCCGCGCGCCTGCGACCCGCTCCACGCGGTGCGAATCATCTCCCAGCAGCTGGCGGCGCAGAGCGACCTGGCCGGGCTGCTGGATGCGCTGCTCGACGGCCTCGGCTCGCACTTCGGCATCCAGCACGCCATGGTGCTGCTGGTCGACGCGCGTCGGCGCCAGCTTTTCACCATCGCCAGCACCGGTTACGAGTCCTCGGGCGCGGGATCCGAGATCGCTCTGGGCCAGGGCGTGATCGGGGTGGCGGCCGAGCAGGCCACGCCGATCCGCATCAACTACCTCACCCAGGACCTGGCCTACAGCCGCGCGGTGCGCGCCGAAAGCGTTGCCGAAGGCCTGGTGGAAGGCCTGGCGACTGAAATTCCGCTGCCGGGGCTGGCCGAGTCGCGCAGCCAGCTCGCGGTGCCGATCGTGGTGGCCGGTCGCGTGGCGGGCGTGTTGTATGCCGAGAGCCCGGTCGACCAGCGTTATGGTCACGAAGACGAAGACGTGCTGATGACGCTTGCCGCCCAGCTCGGCATGGCGATCGCGGTCATGCAGCAGGCCGAGCCCCACGATGAAGCGGCCGCTGCAACCGCCCCGCCGACGCTGAGCGGCCCGGCCTGCACCGTCCGCCACTACCCCGGCAGTGACAGTGTGTTCCTGGACGAGGACTATCTGATCAAGGGCGTGGCCGGCGCCATCTTTGCCAAGCTGGCGCGCGACTTCATCGACGGGGGACGCACCGATTTCAGCAACCGCGAGCTGAGGCTGGATCTGGCCGACAAGCTCCCCGACATCACCGACAACCTCGAGGCGCGCCTGATCCTTCTGCAGCGGCGCTTGGCCGATCGCGCCGCCTGCGTCCAGATCGAGAAGACCGGCCGCGGCCGCTTCCGGTTGACGACCAGCCGTCCTCTGCGGTTGCTGCAGTGCTAGTCGCCCGTCGGGATCACGGCATCGGAAAACTCACCACCGGGCCCAGCGGCGCCTGACCCGGCGGCACATAGGCCGGCGCCGGGTCGCCCGCCGGACCGAGGGAACGGACGAAGCGCCAGATCGACACCAGGTCGCGATCGGTCATGACGCGCAGGCTGAACCACGGCATGGGCGGGCGCAGCTCGGCGTCGCGGGCCAGCTTCATCCACTCGGCTTCGCTCATGCGGGCGAAGCTCAGGCGCAGGTTGGACGCGTACGTCGTCCCCCAGGCGCCGCGCCAGCCCAGCGCGTCGCCCTTGAGCCACTCGGACTCGGGCACCTGGCCTGCCTTCATGCCGTAGCCGGCCGTGTGGCAGTCGTTGCAGCCCGAGATCTGGACCAGGTAGCGGCCGTGTTCGACCGAAGGCGCCGCCGCCGCCGGCTGCGCCTGGGCGCCCGCCGCGGCGGCGGCAAGGATGACGGCGGCGAAAAAAGAGCGCTTGCTCATGTCGACCTCCACAACAAGGGTTCAAGGACAGGGGCTCAGACACCAACCGGCATCGGTCCGAGAGCGAGCAGCAGCTTGAACCAGTCGCGCGAGCTTAGGCGCTGCTTGATCTGTCCCAATATGTCCGAGAACACCGAAGCGGGCAGGGCTTGCTGCATGCCGCCGAGTAGCTGGGCCCGCTCGAACGGGGCCATCGCCGGAACCATGTGGTGCAGATAAGCCAGCATGGCGGCGGGAGCGATCGCGCCGACCAGTCTCGCCTCGAGCGCGGCGATCTGCTCGTCCGTGTAGTGCGACCACAACACAGCGTTGTTGTCGCGTTCTTCCATTTCCATGTGCTGGAGGGCCTGCGCCGTCCAGGACGCCAGCTCGCGATAAAGCGAGCGCGCCACCACGCTGCGTTCGGCGCCCTGACTCGACTCCCAGACGAGCAGCGTCTTTTCGATCGCATCGAGCCCGGCAAGGTGTTCCGCGTGTTCGGCTTCGGTCTGCGCGCTCGCTCCCGGCCGTGCCGCCTCGAGCGCGGGGTGGATGAAGCGCTCCTCGTGTTCGAGGTGGCCACGGTGAGCCGCAATCAGTTCGCGCAGCGCCGCCGACAGCTGGGCGCAGTCTTCGGCGTCGCTGACGTCGACGCGGCCGGCGGCGCTCAGGACTTCGCTTGTCCAGGCGCGCAAGCCCTTGTGGATGAAGGCATAGATGTCATAACGCTGCTTCATGGTCTGCTCCGTCTTGGCCGGCCCACGCCGGCGAGGAGCCACTGTAAGAAGACCGCGACGGGCGTGCCGCTAAATCTCGCCTAGCGCTTTCTTAAGAATTTCCTAAGCCGCGGCAATGCGAGAATGGCCTCCATGATCCAATCTCAACCAGCGCCCCAGAGCGCTGCCGCTCCCGTGACTTCGCCCTGCGTCTCGATCTGCCGGATCGACGCCGCCAGCGGCCTGTGTGTCGGCTGCCAGCGCACGCTCGACGAAATCGCGGCTTGGTCGAGTTGTTCCGACGAACAAAAACGCGCGATCTGGAAACGGATTGCGGCCCGCCGCAGCGCCCCTTGAGCGCTGTTATCTTTGCGCCATGCCCAAACCCGATTTCCCTTCACCCGTGGTCGGCCCGGCTTACGGCCGCAGCGCCCGGCTGCTGACCGGAGCCCTGGTGCTGGCGCTCGCCGCCCTGACGGTCCGCGTGCTCTGGCGCACCGAAGGCTGGGCCAGCGCCGACGCCTTCTGGCTGCTCGGCCTTACCGGGATCGCGGTGCTGGCCTCGTGGCGGCAGATGCTGGCGAGCACCACCACGATCGACGCCGACGGCATCCGCCAGAGCGGCTGGGTCGACAAGTCGATGCGCTGGGACGAGGTCGTGCTGGCGCGCCAGCTCACTCCGCGTCTCGCGCCGCGGCTGATGCTCAAGGCCAAACTCGGCCGCCCGCGGGCCTTCCACGCCGGCAGCGCCGAACTCGAAGTTGCGTTCGCCCGCATCGCCGCGCACTACCGCAAGCCCTGAACATGGATACAGCGGCCGGTACCCATCCGCTGCTGCCGCCGGGCCTGCGTGTTTTCGAACGCGGCTGGCTGTCGTCCAACAATGTGCTGACCTTCGATGACGAACACCAGGCCAGCCTGATCGACAGCGGTTATTGTTCCCACGCGGCGCAGACCGAAGCGCTGGTGACCCACGGCTTGGCCGGCCGCTCGCTTGTCCGCATCTTCAACACCCACTTGCATTCGGACCACTGCGGCGGCAACGCGCAGTTGGCGCGGCGCTTCGGGGCCGCGATCGCGATCCCGCCCGGCCTGGCGGACGCGGTAGCCGAATGGGACGAGGACCGGCTCGCTTACGCCGCCACCGGCCAGCAATGTGAACGCTTCAGTTTCGATTCGCTGCTTGTACCCGACAGCGAGCTGCGCCTGGGGCAACTCGACTGGCGCGTGATCGCCGCGCCCGGCCACGACCCGCATTCGGTGATGTTCTGGTGCGCGGACGAACGCATCCTGATCTCGGCCGACGTTCTATGGCAGCACGGTTTCGGCGTGATTTTCCCCGAGCTCGAAGGCGATAGCGGTTTTGCCGAGCAGGCGGCGATGCTCGACCTCATCGAGTCGCTCTCGCCCCGCCTCGTCATCCCCGGCCATGGCGCGCTGTTCGTCGACGTGCCGGCCGCGCTGGCGCGGGCGCGGCAGCGGCTCGCCGCCCTGGCCGAAGACCCGGCGCGGAATGCGCGCAACGGCGCCCGCGCCCTGATCAAGTTCCACCTGCTCGCGGTCCGCCGCACCGGCCTCGCCGAGTTGATCGCCCATCTGGCGGCCGCGCGCTACTTTCCCTTGATCAACGAGCGCTACTTCGGTCTCGTTTTCGAGGATTTTGTCGATCGCATCGTGCGCGACCTCGTCGCCAGCGGCGCTGCCGTGTTACACGAAGGGGTCCTTTCCAACTCCGACAGCTGAGGTCTCATGCGTCCACTGATTCCCTGCCTGCTCGCGGCCCTGACCCTCGCCGCGTGTTCGACTCCCGCCCCCATCCCCGGCGGCGGCCCCGATGCGCCGCGCGTCACCCCGCCCTCGCTCGGGCTGATGTCCAAGATCGCCGCTCCCGATCACACCCAGCCGGTCCTGCAGCTGCGCGCGCGCGGGGTGCAGGTGTTCCGCTGCGAGCGCGACAACGAAGGCTGGTACTGGGTCTTCCGCCAGCCCGAGGCCCAGCTGCTCGACTCGAACGAGCGGCCGGTGGGCCGCCACGGCGCCGGGTTCTCGTTCGAACACGCCGACGGCAGCCGTCTCACCGGCCAGATCCAGGCCTGGCAGGACGCGCCGGATGCCGACGGCGACCTGAAATGGCTGCTGCTGTCGACCCGCTCCTCCGGCCGCGGCGCCCTGGCCGGCGTGACTTACGTGCAGCGGGTCAACACCCACGGCGGCCAGCCGCTGGCGGGCTGCCAGCCGGCGCAGGCCAAGCAGCTGCTGCGGGTTCCGTTCGAAGCCGATTTCGTGTTCCTCAAGCCGCGCTGATGGGCCTGTTCCGCCGCTCGCCCCTCGCCGTCGACCGCCGCCTGGTGCTGGCGGACCGGGTCCTGTCGGCGATTGCGGTCCTGCTGCTGATCGACATCATTGCACTGCCGCCCCTGCTCGAGCTCGGCCTCAACCGCCATGTCGGCAGCGCGATTTTCGTCACGGTCCTGGCGCTGGGCGCCGGGGTGGTGTTCCGGCGAGTGCGCGGAGGCCGGCTCTTTATTGCGCTGTCGCTGACGGCGGTCGCCCTGAAGATCGCCAACATCTGGCTGCCCGACGCCCATCTGCGGGCGCTCGACGCAAGCTTCGACATTGCCGCTTTCGGAGTGCTGACGGGCCTTACCCTGCGCGTCGTGTTTGCGGCCGGCCCCGTCACCGGCCACCGCCTGATGGGCGCCCTGGCCGGCTACCTGATGGTGGCGCTGATTTTTTTCTCAGCTCTACCGGCTCGCCGCGCTGTACACGCCGAACGCCTTCCTGTGGCAGGGCAGCCCGGCCGACTACGATTCGATTGTGAGCAAGCTCACGTACTACAGCATGGTCACGCTCACCTCGCTCGGTTATGGCGATATCGTGCCCAACTCCGCCACCACACGCTCGCTGGCGATGCTTGAGGCCTTGTTCGGCGTGTTGTACCCGGCGATCCTCATCACCCGCCTGGTGGCCCCCGACCGCAGCCGCAGCGACCCTGAACGCGAATGAGGAAGCCCCGATGCGCCTGCTGCCCCTGTTCACCGCTGCCGTCCTGAACCTCGCCCCAGCAGCCTGGGCCCAGCCTCTCGTCGATGCCGATTTCGTGAAAAAAGCGGCCGATCGCGGCGCGCTGATCTGGGACACCCGCGACCCAGCTTCGTTTGCCAAGGGCCACATCCCAGGCGCGATCAATCTCGGCAACCCCAACGACGAGCTGCGCGACGCCAACAACGAGGACTATCTGCCGCTCGCCCGGCTCGAGCAGATTCTGGGGGCCGCCGGCCTGGATCCGGCGCGCGAGATCGTCGTCTACGGCCAGCGCGGCGCCACCAGCGCCTACTTCGGCCTGCTCACCCTGCAGCATTTCGGCGCAACCCGTGCCCGCGTCTACCACGACGGCATCGACGGCTGGAACGCCGCCGGCCAGCTCCTGACCACGACGCCGACGCCCCGCCAGCCGCTCGAACTCAAGCTCAAGCCCAGCCCCGGCGTGACGATCGACACCCGCCAGATGCTCGCCGCCCTCGACACCCCAGGGGTTCAGGTGATCGACGTGCGCAGTCCCAAGGAGTTCTCGGGCGAGGACATCCGGGCGATCCGCGGCGGCCACATTCCCGGCGCCCGCAACATTCCCTACGAGAAGAACTGGGTCGATCCCGATGCCATGGCCAAGATGCGGCGCGGCGAACTCAAGGACACCCTCGGCATGAGCCTGCGGCCGAGTAAGGAACTGCAACAGCTCTATGCCGGGTTCGATCCGGCGCGCGAGACCATCGTCTATTGCAACAGCGGGGTGCGCGCCGCGGAAACCGCGGCCGTGCTCAAGCAGCTGGGCTTTCAGGACGTCAAGGTCTACGACCCGTCGTGGATAGGCTGGGCCGGAACCCCGAAAGCACCGGTGGAAAACGAGACCTTCTTCAACGTCGGCGCACTCAACAGCCGCATCGGCAGCCTGCAGGCCCGCATCGAGACTCTGGAACGCCGGCTGGCCGAAGCGCAGAAATCGCCGACCCGGTGATTTCCCTGACTTCGACCGTTCGTCGCGGCAGCGCAACAAGCCATTGTTTCACCCAATCTGAGTAAAAGCCGCAGTCGCGGTAAAATGGGGACCACGGGGTGGTTCTTCGGGAGGGTGTTCAATGGTTCCGACTGCAACGACGGTGGGTGGTTACTTGCGTGACCTGCCACCGGATCGCCGCGTCGCAATGGCCCGCGTGTGCAGCATGATCCGCCGCTCGGCGCGCGGGGTGCGCGAAAGCATGCGTTACGGTCTGGCGTTCTATGAGCTGGACGGACCGCTGTTTGCGCTCGAGTCCGGCATGAAACACATGGCGCTCTACGTGGCCGAACAGGACGTGGTCGAGCGCCACAAGGACGCTTTGCCTGGCGTCGATGCCGCGCACAGCTACATCAAGTTCGACGATCTCAACCGCCTTCCGCTCGATGTGGTGGAGAAAATCGTGCGCGACTCGGTCACCGCACGGCGCACGCGTGTCCAGCAAGGCCAGGTTCCGACCCAGGCCGAGTTGCTCAAGCTGTGGGACATCAAGGAAGAAGCTGCCGCGGCGCCGCCGCCGGTGGTTCGGATTCCCATGGGCCGACCCACGGTGGTCGATGCCCTCGAAACCGCCACCAACGCGATGCGCGACATGATGAATGCCGCGTTCGACGTCGCCAGCGGCGTGATCGAGGCGCAGCGCTCGGTGGCGGCCTCGCTCGAGGAGCCGGCCAAAGCAACGGCCGCGAAGAAGGCCAAGCCGGCCGCCAAGGCAACTAAGACAACGGCCAAGAAGGCGGTCAAGGCCGCGGCCGAGAAAAAAACGGCGGCCAAGAAAACCGCCACCAAGGCTGCCACCAAGACCGCAGCCAAGACCGTAGCCAAACCCGCCGCCAAGAAGACGGCCACGGCCAGCAAAACGGCGGCAAAGAAGTAGGACTCAACCCTGTTCGACAAGACGGCGCCTGCGGGCGCCGTTTTTCTTGGCCGGCGGGCCGAGAGACCGTTGCACCAACAACGGCTCAGCGGAGCAGGGGCAGCATGAGTGCGCCCACCAGCAGCGAGGAGGCCACGGCAACCAAACCCGGCCACATGAAGCTGTGGTTGAGCAGCCCTTTGCCGATGCGGGTCGTGCCGGTGCGATCGAAAGCCACACAGGCAATCGTCAGCCCGCCGGTGGGAATCAGGAAGTAGCCGGCGCACGCGGTGAACATCGCCGTCAGGTTCACCGCCGGGATGCCCAGGCTCAGCCCCAGCGGGACCATCGCACGCACCGCCGCCCCCTGGCTGAACAACAGGGCCGAGGTCAGGAACAGGACCAGGGCGAAGGACAGGGGTTCGGCGGCAACCATGTCGGCCATCGCCGCGGTCAGCACCGGCCGGTGCGCGGTGAAGAAACTCTCCATCATCCAGGCCACGCCGAACACCGACACCACACCCATCATCCCCGACTGGAACACCGGATTCTTGGTGACGTCCGCCGCCTTGACCCGGCAAGTAACGGCAATCAGGCAGGCGCCGGCCAGCATCAGAATCTCGATCGCCATCGGCGCCCCCATCTTCACGACCCCGTCCTCGCCCGACCAGGACGGCCGCAAGGCGTCGACCGACCCCATCAGGATCACGGCCACGACCAGACCGGCAAAAACCAGGACCGCGCGCCGCGCGTATGGAGGGACGGGCGGACGCTGGGCCAGCCCGCAATCGACACGCTGGAACTCGCCGCTGGCAAGCCGCTCGCGGGAAACCGGATCGTCGGCCAGTTCGACGCCGCGTCGATAAACCGCAAGCGCTCCCAAGGTGCAGCCAACCAGGGTGGCCGGTATCGTGACGAGCAGGATCTCGCCCAGGGCGATCCCGAACGGCGCCATCACGCTGATCATCACGGCCATGGCTGCCGACACCGGGCTCACCGTGATGGCCTGCTGGATCGACACCAGCGCGATCGACAGCGGCCGTTCGGGCCGAATGCCGGCGGCAGCGGCCACCTCGGCAATGACCGGAAACAGCGCCAGGCTGACGTAACCCGTGCCGCAGAACGCTGTGCTCAGGTAGGTCATTGCCGGCGCGACGAAGGTGATGCGCGCCGGACTGCGCCGCAGCACCCGCTCCGCCAATCGCACCAGATAGTCAAGGCCGCCGCCGGCCTGCAGCGTGGCCGTCGCTGTCACCACTGCCGTGATGATGAGCATGACATCGATCGGCGGCGGCGCCGGCCTGACCGAAAAAAAGAAGCTCAGGACGAACAGGCCGACTCCGCCCGCCATTCCCAAACCGATGCCGCCGATCCTGGCCCCCAACACGATGCAGGCCAGCACCACAGCGAACTGAATCCAGAAAGAAGCCATTGCCTATTGCCGACACGACTCGCCCGCCGGCAAACAGGCCCACGGCACCGCTACGGCAAAGCTGAACTCGTCATTAAGCGAGACGCCGACGCGCCCGACCATACTCGTTTGTTCGCTTCGGGTTTTTGCCTTGCGCGTCTCGCTCAAACTTCGCGCTCGAATACCCGCATCGTGCTGACAACTTGTTCGAAGCGGGCGGCACGTTGGCGGGCGGCGGTCTCATTGAGCCGGGCCACGCCGATCACGATGGCGTTGAGCAGACACACCGCCGGCGAGTAACCCGAGGTCAGGGTGTAGTAGCGGAGGTAGACCGGAATCGCCACTGCCGCCCCTTCGACAAAAGGCGAGGTTTCGTTGTGCACCACGGAGACGAAAGGCACGGCCTGATCGCGCAGCACGTCCACGGCGCGCAGCACCCTCGACGGATAACGCGGGAAGCCGAACACCAGGGCGACATCGGCCGGCTCGGCGTCGACCAAAGCGTGAACGGCGTCTTCGGTCTCAAGCTTCAGCAGACGCACTTCGGGCCGGATCTTTCCCAGTTCGTAGGCGGCCGAAAAAGCCAACACCGACGACGACTGCGCACCCAAGACATACACACGGCGCCCCGCTCCCAACAAGGCGATTGCCCGTTCGATCCGCGCCGCCGACGTCTCGCGCAGGAGGCGCTCGAGCGAGCGCATCTCGGCCGTCACGATGGTCTCGAGGATCTCTCCGGTCGATTCGCCCACCGTCTTCGCCAGCCACTCGTCCGACACCAGTTCGGCGCGCAGGAAATCGACCCAGGCGCGCTGGAAATCGACATAACCTGCGTAACCCAGGGCGCGCACCGTGCGTACCACCGTGGATTCGCTCACTCCCGCAGCGTTTGCCAGGTCGATTGAGCTCAGCCCCACCAGCGAGCGGTAGTTCAGCCGCACGAAATCGGCCAAGCGGCGCTGGCGTCCCGGAAGATGGGGCAGCACCCGCTGCAGAAACTCCAGTTCCGATTCGCCATCGGTTTTACGCATCGATCTCCTCCACGCCGACGACGCTCGAGCACTACCTCGAACCCCGTCATCGGCCTACGAATACAAACGGATAAGCGTTGCCTGTCGCGCCCGCAACACGAGTGCGACTATCCCTGTCCGCCGTCAAGGAGCGCCATTTTGACAGCGCCCGGTATTGACGGCTTCAGGAAAGGCGGGACGCAAGCCGGCCTCGGCCGCCGGGCTCCGCTGCCGCCGCATCTCTGCCCAGCGCTCGCCGGCAGCGCCTGCGTCCGCTCTTGCAGCCCGAGGCAAAAAGCCTCGTTTTGACACCGACGCGGCCCTCACCCATCAGGTATTGGCGAACGCGGCTTCTGTCGGCGACGCCCTCCGCAATACCACTTGTTTCATTCGCTTCCCTGCTCTCGACAATGAAAGCGTTCCAGGTTTCGAAAGGCCTGCCGGCCCTCGCCACCTGGTCTCACGACGATCCCAACCATGCTCGAGACAACTCGAAGGAGAAGCACCGTGAAGTTGAAGACCGTTCTGGCCCTTGCCGTTTCAGCCACCTTCCTCGGCCTTGGCGCCAGCGCCAGCGCCAAGGACCCCAGCGCCACTCCCGATGCCAAGACCAAAGCCGCCTACCCTGGCGCCGAATATCCGGTTCCGGGCCGCGTCGAAGGCACGACCGCCTTCATCCACGAGGACGAAGCACCGCGCAAGTCGAACAAGAAGTATCCGCCCTGGTTCCGCGGCAACGGCGCCAACGGCCTGGCCGACAAGGACTCGATCTACTGGTACACCGAGCTGATCGCTCCCGCTGCCTACAAGACCCACAAGGGACTCAGCGCCGAAGGTGCGTATTGCGGCACGCTCGAACTCGCCAAGGGCGAAACCTACCCGGCCCACAACCACCCGGCGAGCGAGTTCTATTTCATCCTCGACGGCAGCGCCGAATGGCACGTCGACGACGAGAAGAAAAAGGTCAAGCCCGGCGACATGATCTACCACCGCCCCTACTCGGCGCACGGCTGGACCAACCTCTCGAAGACCAAGCCTCTGAAGGCCCTGTACTGCTGGTGGCGCGAGCCTAGCGACAAGGTCGACGTGATGAACTACAGCGCCGGCTGGATCAACCCCGACCGCTTCACCTCGCGCGCTTCGTTGGTGCCCAACGCGATCCCGGTTCCGCCCGTCCGCCCCGCTGCCAAGTAGGGACTCCGGCAGCCAACCCAAGGCCTGCCGCTTGACCGATCTGGCCGCTCATCCGCTGAGCGGCCAGACAGACAACAGCCCTGGTTCGACGCTGGCCGAGCCAGGGCCTTCACCTCTTCCCCCGTTCCCATGAAACTCTGGAAAGCTCTGCTGCCGCTCGCGGTAGCGCTCGTGCTCGGGCTGATTCCGCCGCCCGACGGTTTGCCGCAACACGCTTGGTGGTACTTCGCGATCTTCGCCGGTGTGATTGCCGGCCTGGTGCTCGAGCCCCTGCCGGGCGGGGCGATCGGCTTCATCGGCGTAGCGGCGGTGGCGGTGCTGGCCAATGCCGTTCTGTTTTCGCCGACCGAACTCGCCGCTCTCGGTCCCAAGTGGCCGGGAGCCGCGCTCAAGTGGGCGCTGTCGGGGTTCTCCAACGGCACGGTGTGGCTGATCTTCGCCGCCTTCATGTTCGCGCTCGGTTATGAAAAGACCGGCCTGGGCCGCCGCATCGCGCTCGGACTGGTCAAGCTCATGGGCCGCAAGACCCTCACCCTGGGTTATGCGGTGGCCCTGTCGGACCTGGTCCTCGCGCCTTTCACGCCGTCGGTCACGGCGCGCTCGGGCGGCACGGTCTACCCCGTCATCAAGAACCTGCCCCCGCTCTACCGATCCCTGCCCAACGACCCGTCGGCGGCCTACATCGGCACCTATCTGATGTGGACCGCGCTGGCTACCACCTGCGTGACCAGCACGCTTTTTCTGACCGCGCTGGCGCCCAACCTGCTGGCGCTCGAACTGGTGCAGAAGACGCTGCCGATCTCGGTGTCCTGGACCGACTGGTTCCTTGCCATCGCTCCGGTAGGAATCCTGCTGCTGGTCCTGGTGCCTCTGTTGGGCTACTGGATCATCCGGCCCAGCATCACCTCGGGCGACGAGGTGCCGACCTGGGCGGCGGCCGAACTCAAGAAGATGGGCCGCCTCACGCGCCAGGAACTGCTGCTCGGCGTCTGTGTCGTGCTGGCCCTGCTGCTGTGGATTTTCGGCGGCGCCTGGATCGACGCCACCACGGTGGCGATCGCGGTCATCGCCGTGATGCTGATGCTGGGTGTGCTCAGCTGGGACGACGTGATCTCGAACAAGGCGGCGTGGAACACGCTGGCGTGGTTCGCCACCCTGGTCGCCCTGGCCGGCGGCCTGGCCAAGGTCGGCTTCATCAAGTGGCTGGCGGCGCTGATCGGCGCGCAGATGGTCGGCGTGGCTCCGCTGACGGCGATGATCGTGCTGGTGGTGGTGTTCTTTGTCCTGCACTACATGTTCGCCAGCCTGACCGCCCACGTCACGGCCCTGCTCACCGTCATGCTCGCGGTCGGCGCCACCATCCCCGGTATGAACATGACGCACCTGGCGATGCTCCTGATGTTCACCCTCGGCATCATGGGAATCATCTCGCCCTACGCCGCCGGACCCAGCCCGGTGTACCTCGGCAGCGGCTACATCCCGGCCAAGCAGTTCTGGAAGCTGGGCGCCATCTTCGGCGCGATCTTTCTCTTCGCCCTGCTCGTCATCGCCGTGCCATGGCTCGCCGTCGTGATGCCCTGATGCGCTGCCGCCCGGCCGGCGCCTGCTCGATCTGAAACAAGGCCGCCCTCACGGGCGGCCTTGTTGTTTGGCACCACTCATTCGTAGATCGTGCTCGACGTCAGCATGGGATCCCGGCTGATCTGGTCCGGCGTGAAAGGCAGGCGGATCCACTCCTTGGCCATGAAAGCGAGGGTCTGGTTGCCGTAGTTGGGAGAGCTCGGGTTGGTCGAGTTCGAATACGTCAGGAAGGCTTCGGCCCGCGGCGTGCTGCCGTCCCAGGTGACCGACTGGATATAGCTGGTGCCGTAGTTGACGATGCGCACCCCCGGCGCCTGCGGAACGATCGAACTGCGGATCGCGTTGTAGATGCCGTAGCTGCCGTCGCCGCCGTGGACCGAGATCGGGCTCGCCTTGATCGCCACCTGCAGATTGCCCCAGGGCTTGGTGTAGTCGATCTTGTCGGTCGCAAGCTGCAACACCGCGTTGGCAAGCGCGGTGCGCACCGCGCCGGTGAGCGCAGCGTCGCCGGTGCGGATTCCGCGCGGGGTGTTGACCGGGTCGGCCGCGTTAAAAGGCACCGCCCACATGCCGCTGCGGGTGGCGCCGAGCTTGTCCCACCAGGCGGCGAACAAGGGGAAGCCGACGCTGTTGAGTTCGGTGCGCTTGTCCCACGCGGCGAGAGTCGCGCAGGGCTGGGCCAGATCGACCACCTGGGTGCCCACCGTCTGCGTCGGCGCTCCCGAACAGGCCAGGCCCATCAGACCGTCGAGCGCGATGTCGGCGTAATACACGCGGTTGTTGAGGGCGATGGTCTGCAGATTGGTGAGGTCGAACTTGTTGCCGGCCAAGCCGTCGGTGCCGGCCAGACGTGCGCCGATCTGGGTCAGGCCGATACGGGTGCGACCGTTCTGCTCGATATAGCTGCGGCTGACGATGCTCGGATACGTCGTGATCGGTGCCGCCGGGTTCGACAGCCAGGCGCTGTCGTTCGAGTTCTGAACGTAGTCGCGGCGCTCGATCGCGGGCAGGCTCTTGCCGGCGAAGATGCCGGGCTGCGGCGCCGTCGAGTCGACGTCCCATTCACAGGCGGCGGTATTGCCGCCCAGGATGTAGAGGCCGGCGGCGGCGATGAAGGGCTTCAACTGCGCCGGGATGCAGGCCGCTTCCTTCGCGCTGGAGACGTTGGGCACCACGCTGATGTTGGCGTAAAGCGCGTTGCCGCCGCGGTCGACCGCCACCGTGTTGACCCAGGGAATTCCGACCACCGACTCGAGCGTGCCCTTGAGTTCGGCCAGGCTGCTGGCGCGGTTCATTCGGTGCCATTGCTCGATCAGGCGCCAGTTGTCGAGGTTGGCATCCTTGAGCGCGAAGGCCGACGCGCGGGTCCAGTCGAGCTGGCCGGCTCGCACCACGATCGGGCCGTGGTGCGAGGAATACACGGTGCGGGTCTGGGTGCTGAGGCCGCTCGCCCCTTTGACCTCGACCGAAATCGTCTTCTTGTCCATCGGCCGCGACACGCCGTCGTAGAGATAGCGGGTCGGATCGGCCGGGTCGAGCTGCAGCGCGAACAGGGTGAAATGCGACGAGGTGTTGACCGTGTGGCTCCAGGCGAAGGACTGGTTGAAGCCGATGTTCACCCCGGGGAAGCCGGTAAGCGCGCCGCCCATGACGTCCATCTTGCCGGGGATGGTCACGTGCAGCTGGTAGAAGCGCAACACGCCGAACCACGGGAAATGCGGATTGCCGAGCAGATGGCCGACGCCGTTGGCCGTGGCCTCGGCACCCAGCGCCACCGCGTTGCTGCCGGTCTGTTCGTGCAGTTCGTCCCAGTGCCGTTTGCTGAAGGGTCCGTCGGCGGCCGCCATCAGGGTGCGCGCCTGGCGCTTCAAGTCCTGCTGGAACGGGCGCACGGCCCCCACCGTGGCGGCGGGCGGCTGGGCGGCGTAAATCGAATCGACGAACTGGAGACCGCTCGCTTCGACCGAGAGGCGGCGCACCAGACGCGCCATGTCGAGTTCCGTGATCGCCCGCACCCAGGGCTGGCCCTTGCAGTCGCCCGGCAGGTTGGCGACGCCGGTTTCCCTGAGGTAGCGGTTCACGCCCGCCACGTAGCCCCGGATCAGCGCCGCGCTCTCGGCGCTCTGCTTGGCGAGGAAAGCCCGGGCCTGGGTCTCGTCGTTGATCAGCTTGAAGTAGAAGTCCGAGCGCAGGTTGTTGCGGCCGTAGATGTTGGCCGCATCCGGACCCAGCCACTTCGAGCGCTCGCCGTTGACGGTGAGCATCTCGTCGGCCAGCACGCAGAAGTTGTCCTGCGCAAAGCTGTAGCCGACGCCATAACCCAGACCGGCTTCGTCGGGCGCGGTGATGTGCGGGATGCCCCAGGTCGTGCGCTGGATGCTGGCCTTGTATGTCGCCGAGCTGGGGAAAGTCGAGTCCTCCGAGCCGCCGCCGCAGGCGACCAGCAGGACAGAGGCAAACGAAACGGCGCCAAGCGCGGCGAAACGCCGCACAGCGTTGGGCTGGCTCATGGGTGTCTCCTCGAGCGGGTGTTTTGTTGTTATGAGGTCGTGTTGCAGCCGCCGATCCGGCCGCCGGAGCAACACGCCTTCTAGGTGAAAGCTAGCATAGGAGCTCCCGCCCCGACGCATCCTCCACGCCACACCGCCATGAAGTCCGTCCGCCTGCCCGATGGTTCCACCGCCCCGGCCCTGGGCATGGGCACCTGGCGCCTGGGCGAGGACCCGACCCGCCGCCAGGACGAGGTGGCGGCCCTGCGCACCGGGCTCGACCTCGGCTACCGGCTGGTCGACACGGCCGAGATGTACGCCGATGGCGAGGCCGAGAAGATCGTGGGCGAAGCCATCGCCGGCCGCCGCAGCGAGGTCTTCCTGGTGAGCAAGGTGCTGCCGCAGAACTCCTGGGTCAAGGCCGCCCGCGCGGCATGCGAGCGCAGCCTGCAGAACCTGCGTACCGACTACCTCGACCTCTATCTGCTGCACTGGCGCGGCGAGGTGTCGCTGCCCGAGGTGCTCGAGGCAATGGAGCGCCTGGTCGCGGCAGGCAAGATCCGGCGCTGGGGCGTAAGCAACTTCGACACGGCCGACCTGAAGGCGCTGTGGGCCATTCCCGACGGCGACCGCTGCACGACCAACCAGGTCTGGTACTCGCTGGGAAGCCGCGGCATCGAGTTCGACCTGCTGCCCTGGCAGCGCCGCCACCACTTGCCGACGATGGCGTATTGCCCGCTCGACGAAGGACGGCTGGCCCGCCACCCGGCGCTGGTGGCGATCGGCCGGCGTTACCGGGCCAGCCCGGCGCAGATCGCCCTGGCCTGGCTGCTGGCGCAACCCGACCTGATCGTGATCCCGAAAGCGGGCCAGCCCGGCCACCTCAACGAAAACCTCGGCGCGGCCCGGCTCGTTTTGTCGGCGGCCGACCGGCTCGAGCTCGACCGCCATTTTCCGCCGCCCGCAAGCAAGCCGCCGCTTGCCGTCGCCTGAACCACAAGGCGACCGTCCGCGCAAACCCTAGCCCAACGATTTGCCGCAGACCCGACCACCAGGGCTCGCGCGCTCATAGAATCCACGCTTCCGTCGGCTGCACTGCGCGTCCGCGCCGACTTCATCGTCCCGTGCGGCCGATTCTGCGCCGGGCTCAAGTTCCCCTTGAAAGGAATCTGCATGTTCAAGAAGCTGCTCTGGGCATCGTGCACGATGCTCGCCCTCGGCACCGGCCTGGCCCAGGCCCAAGCGCGCGAATACGTGGTCGGCACCGGCGCCACCTACCGCCCGTTCGAATACGAGACCCCGCAGAAGGAAATCGTCGGCTTCGACATCGACCTGATGCGCGCCATCGCAGAGGCGGGCGGCTTCAAGGTGAAGTTCGTCAACACCCCGTGGGAAGGCATCTTCCCGGCGGTGGACAAGGGTGATCGCGACATCATCATGTCGGGCATCACGATCACCGACAAGCGCAAGGAAATGGTCGACTTTTCGGCGCCCTACTTCCTCGCCCACCAGCTCATCCTCACGCAGAAGAACGTGGCCATCAACAGCCTGGCCGACCTCAAGGGTCGCAAGGTCGGCGTGGTCAACGGCTCGGCCGGCGACACCGCGATCAGCGAGGAGTTCGGCAAGACCAGCACCGCCATCCGCCGCTTCGACAACACCCCGCTGGTGCTCGAAGAACTCAACCAGGGCGGAGTTGACGCCGCCATCGGCGACGTCGGCGTGCTCGCGTTCTACGCCAAGAACAACCCCGACAAGCAGTTCAAGATGGCGCGCGACGCCCGCTTCAAGGACCAGTACTTCGGCATCGGCGTGAAGAAGGGCAACAAGGCCCTGCTCGACCAGATCAACGCCGGCCTGAAGAAGGTGATCGCCTCGGGCAAGTACAACGAGATCTACCGCAAGTGGTTCGGCACTGACGCCCCCAAGCTGCCAGCCGCCTGATAACCCCTGATCCAACAAGCGCCCCGATCACCGGGGCGCTTTGCTTTCCCTGAAGGAGCTTGCGTGAGCGGCTTTCGAACCGATGTACTGATCGAGTATTGGCCCCTCTTCATGGAAGGGGCCGTCATGACGATCAAGATCACCGCCATCTGCGTCACGCTCGGCGTGATGCTGGGCATGGCCCTCGGCATGGCGCGGCTGGCCGACGCCCGCCACGCTCCGCTCAAGCAGTTCATGCATTACGGCGTCCGCTGGCCGGTGACGGTTTACGTGAGCTTCTTCCGCGGCACGCCGCTGTTCGTGCAGATCCTGCTGATGCAGTTCGCGGTCATGCCGCTGCTGATCCATCCGGTCGACGGGCTGCTGATCTCGGGTGACACGGCGCGCGAACTGCGCTCGAACTATGGCGCCATGCTCTCGGGCATCGCGGCGATCACGCTCAATGCCGGCGCCTACCTGTCGGAAGTGTTCCGTGCCGGCATCCAGTCGCTCGACAAGGGCCAGATGGAATCGGCGCGCTCGGTCGGCATGAACTACTGGCAGGCGATGCGCCACATCATCCTGCCGCAGGCCTTCCGCCGCATGCTGCCGCCGCTGGGCAACAACGCGATTTCCATCCTCAAGGACTCGTCGCTGGTGTCGGCGATCGGCCTGGCCGAACTTGCCTACGCCGCGCGCACCGTGGCCGGCGCCTCGGCGCGCTACTGGGAACCGTACCTGACGATCTCGCTCATGTACTGGGTGATGACGCTCGCGCTCGCCTACCTCGTGCGTGTACTCGAACAGCGGCTCGGCAAGGGAGACGAACACCGATGATCAAGATCCGTGGATTGCACAAGCGCTTCGGCGCCAACCATGTCCTGCGCGGCATCGACCTCGACATCGCGCGCGGCGAAAAAGTGGTTGTGATCGGCCCCTCGGGCTCGGGCAAGAGCACCCTGCTGCGCTGTGTCAACGCGCTCGAGGAGGCGAGCGGCGGCCAGATCCTGGTCGACGGCGCCGACATCACCGCCCGCGCCACCGACATCAACACGGTGCGCGCCCAGCTCGGCATGGTGTTCCAGCGCTTCAACCTGTGGCCGCACAAGACCGCGCTGCAGAACGTCCAGCTCGGCCCGATGGTGGTGGGCGGCGTCAACAGTGCCGACGCCCTGCTGCGTGCGCGCGAGATGCTGATGAGCGTGGGTCTGGCCGACAAGGCCGAGGCCTACCCCGCCAGCCTCTCGGGCGGGCAGCAGCAGCGGGTGGCGATCGCCCGCGCGCTCGCCATGCAGCCCAAGGCGATGCTGTTCGACGAGCCGACCTCGGCGCTCGACCCCGAACTCGTCGGCGAAGTGCTCGAGGTGATGCGCTCGCTCGCCGCCACCGGCATGACCATGATGGTGGTGACCCACGAGATCGGCTTCGCGCGCGAAGTCGCCGACCGCGTGGTGTTCATGGATGAAGGTGTGATCGTCGAGCAGGGCCCGCCCTCGCAGGTCCTGGTCGCTCCGCGCGAGGAGCGCACCCGCTCCTTCCTGGCCCGCGTGATCTGACCCCTCGCGCCCTACCCAGAGAAACGGCGATCCACACTGGCGGATCGCCGTTTTTTTATCGCTCGCGGGCCGGAGTCGGGGGCGGACCGCGCGCCGGCTTCAGGCGGCCGAAGCCCGAGTTCGGCCACCGCGGGTGGGACCGACCCGCGCCTCGATGTCGCGCTTGAGCTCTTCGCCGAAGCCGAGCAGGAAGGCGAACTCGGCAACCACGAACAGCGGGCCGACCAACAGGCCGACGATGTCGTCGACAAAGGCCGGCTTGCGACCCTCGTACCAGTGGCCGACAAACTGGATCACCCAACCCACCAGAAACAGGCCGATGCCGCTCGCCAGCCACACTGCCGTCGGCTG
This sequence comes from Pseudomonadota bacterium, assembly GCA_023443095.1. GTDB lineage: Bacteria > Pseudomonadota > Gammaproteobacteria > Burkholderiales > Burkholderiaceae_F > JAEZVV01. The sequence continues at coordinate 32,642 of JAEZVV010000078.1, read as the reverse complement.
CGCCGCCACCGTACCCGCCGCCCCGACCGACACGGCCAGCACGGCGCTCATCACGAAGCCCCAGCCCAGCGACAGGCGCAGGTAAAAAAGAGCAGCGAAGCCGGCGACGATCCAGGCCGGGGTCAGCGTCAGCGCACCGACCGCCACGCTCGGGCGCGACAGCAGCACGGTGACCGCAAAAAGAATCATCGGCACCCCGACAAAATGGGTGGCGATGTTGCGGCGATCGCGGTGGTAGGCCGCGTAATTGGCCAACTGATCGGTCAGAGTGCGCATCTCGTCTCCCGTGCCGGTGGACCGGCTATTCGGCTTCTCGTCGCGCGCCCCGGCTGCCTCGGCGCCGCGCTGTGGCCGCACATTACACGGCCCGCGGCGGGCAGCGCAGTCCCCGCGGCAGCACCGCCCGCCCCAGTGTTGCGTCCGGGTCACGCCCGGCTGCCGCCGTGGACTTGCCTCGCCCACAATCGCGCCATGACATCGCACGGCCCCCCGACCCTGGTCACGCGCAGCGCCGCCGGCCAACTCGAACTGACCAAGCGCAGCCACGGACTGAGCCAGCGCCACCGCACGATCTTGCTGCTCGCCGACGGCAAACGCGAACTCGACAGCCTGCTGGCGATGGCAGCGGCCGCCGGAGCCGACCGTTCTCACTTCGAGCAATTGCAGCAGCTGGGTTTGCTGCAACTGGATCTGGGCGCACTCGCCGCGCCGCCGACCGCGGCCCCGGCGCCGGCTGCAGCGACGCAGAGCTCACGCCCGCGGCCGCTTGAGCGCGCCCGCAAGCTTCTGCTCGAAGCGCTCAAGGAATACGCGCCGATCACCGGTTCGCTGCTGGCGCGCAAGATCCGCCGCGCCGACTCTGCCGCCGACATCGCCTCCCTGCTCGACGAGGCCGAGGGCAAGATGGCCCGCAGCGGCACCTTGGTCCAGGCCTCCCAGGCCGTGCGCCGCGCCCGCGAGTTGCTGGCGCGAGAACGCTGATGGAGCGCTACTTTCCCGGTTTCTACGCCGCAGCGGACTGAGCCGCAGGCACCACCCGGTCGAGCCAGCGCTCGATCGCCTGCCGCACTTCCTGCGGCCTTTCGGTGAGCGGCCAATGGTGGCAGTCGATGCTCACCCATTCGCCGCGCGGGAAACCCGCCACCCAGTCGGCCACGGCCGGCGGTTCGGCGAAAGTGCCCGCCGCCGAGAGGATCACCAGCACCGGCTGCGGGAAAGCGGCGGGCGGCGGCGTCTCCCGCAGCAGCTCGATCAGCTCGCGCAGATAGTGTTCGGCGCGGAAATAACGCAGGTCGGCGCGGGTCGAGGCGTAGTCGCGCACGAAGTCGTCGAGCGGCTGCCCGGCCGCGAGCAGGGCGCGGGCGGTCTGGTCTTCGGCGCGCAGGTCGCGCAGCGGCAGCTGGCGGCGGCGCAGCCAAAGGGCGCCGGCGCCGCGCAGCACGAGCTCGAGCCCGCGGATCGCCGGCATCGCCCGCAGCCAGGCGCGGGCGCGAGCATTCAGGGCGGCCCGCGGCAGGGGATCAATCAGCGCCAACGCATCCACCCGCGCCGGGTGGGCGGCGGCCAGGGCCAGCGCCACCTGCGCTCCCAGGCTGTGGCCGACCACGACGGCGCTGGCCGCGCCTTCGGCATCGAGCAGGGCCAGCAGGTCGTCGCACCAGGTCTCCAGACTGAGCCGGGTCGCGCTGTCGGACTCGCCGTGGCCGCGCAGGTCGACCCGGACCAGGTTCCAGTCGCGCCGCAGCGCCGTGGTCTCGACGAACTCGGCGTAGCGGCTGAGGTTGCTCGCCAGGCCGTGCAGGAGCAGCACCGTACCTAGCGGGTCGGGCCGCTGCGCCGGTGTGACCCGGTACGCGAGGACCGCGCCCGGTCGCGTCAGCGTGCGGGCTTGTTCGCCGGCGATCAGCGGGGTGGGCGGGCGACCTGGCATTCGATCCGGCGGCCGTCGGGCCCGGTGAGGGTGGCTGACAAGCCCTTGCCCCAGAACTCGACACCGGCGCCGCTGTAACGGGCGCCGCTCGCGCTTATCGCCTGCTGCAGCAGCACAGGCGAGGCGCCGAACGAGAGCCAGGCCGTGGCCGGCTCGGTGGCGGCAAAGCGGATGGCAAAGGCGGGGCCGTCGACACAGGTGTAGACGGTGACCGGATGCGGAGCGAGGCGGCTGGCCGGCATTTCGGCCGCGGCGCCACTCGCGGCCAGGGCCAGCCCGAACGCGGCCGCGAGGCGCGCCGCCATGGCTAGCGAAACACCACGGTACGCAAGCCGTTGAGCAGGACCCGGTCTTCGAGGTGACTCTTGAGCGCTCGCGCCAGCACCACTTTTTCGATGTCGCGGCCGTAGCGGACCAGATCGTCCTCGGTATCGCCGTGGTCGATCCGCACCACGTCCTGCTCGATGATCGGGCCTTCGTCGAGGTCCTCGGTCACGTAATGCGAAGTCGCGCCGATCAGCTTGACCCCGCGTGCGAAAGCCTGGTGGTAGGGCCGCGCACCGATGAAGCTGGGCAGGAAGCTGTGGTGGATGTTGATGATGCGGCCCGGCCAGCGGCGGGTGAACTCGGCCGGCAGGATCTGCATGTAGCGCGCCAGAACGATCAGGTCGGCACCGGCGCCGCGGCACAAGGCCTCGATCCGCTCCCACGCGGTCGCGCGGCCGGCGCCTTCGCGCGGCACCGGCACGCAGGCGTAATCGATGCCATGCCATTCGACGTAGGCGCGCAGGTTTTCGTGGTTGCTGATCACGAGCGGGATCTCGCACGGCAGTTCGCCGCCGCGGTAGCGGGCGAGCAGGTCGACCAGGCAGTGGTCGTGCTGGCTGACCATCAGCACCAGTTTTTTCTTGAGCGCCGAATCGGCGAGCGACCATTGCATGTCGAAGCGTTCGGCCAGGGGCGCGAAGTCGCTGCGCAGCGCCGCCACCGAACTGCCACCCTGTTCGAGCGAGGCGGCGCGGATCACGTTGCGCATGAAGAAGCGGCCGGTAGCGGCGTCGGCGTGATGGTTGGCCTCGAGTATCCAGCCGCCGCGCTCGGCGATGAAGGCGCTGACGGCGGCCACCAGGCCGACGCGGTCGGGGCTGGTGATGGTGAGGGTGCAGGTACGTTCTGAAAACATGGATGTGGTGCGGGGTCGGCCAGCCGCCACGATACCCGTGCCCGGCTCTGCGGCGCAGTCGCCGCCCCGGCCAAGGCGGCGGCCGGCTCCCGCAACGGGGCGCCGGCCGCTCGCTTCTAGAGTCGCTCGACTTCGGCCAGGCCGATCAGGACGCCGTCTTCGTAGATCGCGCCGTAGCGCCGACCGTCGACGTCGATCGCTTCCACTTCGCGCCGGACGTCGATCCTTGACCTCCTCCCGCGCGTCGCCAGCCGGGCCGCTGCCGCGTCGAGTTGAGCGGCCGCGACGCTAAGCAGCCCGGCCAACGCCGTCCGCCAGCGCTCCGCTCGCATTTCTTGTGGGTACTGCAGGGCTCGCGCCATGGCGATCTCCTTGTTCTTGCTGCCGGCGCTGCGACCGGCAGACGGGATTCACGGGCTTTGTTTCAGCAACTCCTGGCGCAGCTGGCGTTGTGCCGCCTGGCGCAGGGCCTTGCTGCCTCCGCCATGCGGGCCGGCGCGACGCTGCCGGGCGGCAAGGGCGAAGGGATTGCGCGGAGCGCGGGGGAGCATCGAAGGCTGACGCATACGGACCTCCTGTTCTTGGCAATGAAGCGGGCACGAAGGAAACAAAACGGCCCGGGCTGAACGATCCCGGGCCGTATGGCGGAGCGAGCCGCGCCTAGGTCAGGCCGAGCTCCGGGGATCAGACCCGACGACAGGAACGACCCGCATACCGGTCGCACAGCGCTCGAGCCGCAAGGCAAAACCAGCCGGCATCCGGATCTCCAACGTGGGGTTGATGGGCGCGGCGCTGTAAGCCCAGCCGCGAACTTGACCAGATGATAAATAAAAATTTATCAGACGCAAGCTTTTTCGGCGTGAATTCGACGCCAGTTCAGCGCTTGCGTTTGAGCGGCGCAACATGCTGGGCAACGCTCGCCCACAGCTTTTCGTCAGCGGCAGAGGTCGATGCCGGCGCCGCGGGCGGAGGCGGCGCCACCGCCGGCGTCAGCGCTTCGGACAGCAGATCGAGCAGACGAGTACGCGCTCGCGCCGGGTTGCGGCGGTAGTAGCTGAGCACGAGACCGACGACGAAGCGCTCGTCGTCGTCGCGCGGCACGCTGCTGTCGACTTCGGACGACGGCGGCAAGGCCGTCGCGGCAGCGTGCGGCTGGTCCAGCCAGCCACGCGGCTTGCTCATCGCCTCTTCGAACTGACGCGCCAGGCGCTCGCCGATCAGGCGCGAACGGCTCTTGATCTGGCTCCAGTAGCTGGGCTGGATGCCGAGCCGCTCCGCGAAGCGCCCCTCGAGCCCGCGCAAGGTGGCGGCGTCGGGCCGGCGTGCAGCGTGTAACACGAACTCGTCAAAGAGGGCGAGGGCGTTGTCGCGGCGGATCGCCGCAACGTCGAGTGGCGAAGTGCTCATGCCTAGATGATAAATCCCGCGTCCGGTCGGGATCGGGTCAGGCCGCCGCGGTGGCGCCTGCGTCCGCGCCGAGGCGGCGGTACAGGGTGCGCTCGCTGATGCCGAGCCGCGCCGCCAGCTCGCGCCGCTCGCCCTGAAAGTGGCGCGCCGCCCACTCGACATAGCGGCGCTCGGCTTCGGCCAGCGTCATCAGCTCGATCGGCGGTGGCGGCGGCGCCGGCACGGGCGCAAGGCCGTGCCGTTCGGTGCCGGGCAGGTGCTCGAGACCGATCACCTCGCCCGAACACAGGACCGCCGCCCGCTCGACCACGTTGCGCAGCTCGCGCACGTTCCCGCTCCAGTCCATCAGCGCGAGCTGGCTCAGCGCCGGCTCCGAAAAACGCAGGCGGCGCCCCGGCGCGATCCGCCGCAGAAGCGAATCGGCCAGCAGCGGGATGTCCTCGCGCCGCTCGGCCAGGGCCGGGGTCCGGATCGGGAAGGCGCTGATGCGGAAATACAGGTCGCGCCGGAAGTGCCCCGCCGCCACCAGCGCCGCCAGGTCGCAATGGGTGGCGCACACCAGGCGGAAGTTGGCGGGCAGGGTCTCGACCGAGCCGACGCGGCGGAAAGTGCCGGTCTCGAGCAGGCGCAGCAGCTTGACCTGAAGCGCGAGCGGCATGTCGCCGATTTCGTCGAGGAAAAGCGTGCCGCCGGCGGCGGATTCGACCAGACCCAGCTTGCGGAAGTTGGCGCCAGTGAAAGCGCCTTTTTCGTAGCCGAAAAGTTCGCTTTCGAACAGGGTTTCGGTCAGCCCGGCGCAATCGACCGCAACGAAAGGGCCTGCCGCACGTGGGCTCGACTCATGGATCGCACGCGCCACCAGTTCCTTGCCGGTACCGGTTTCGCCCAGCAGCAAGACGGCGATCTCGGCCGGCGCGGCGCGCGCCACCAGATCGAGCATGGCCATGAAGGCAGGTGAACGCCCAACCAGGCCGTGCGCCGCCACTTTGGCGCGGCCGTGCCGGATTCCGCGGAAGCCTTCGACGTAACAGCTGACCTCGCCCGCGGCATCGCGGATCGGAATGATCTCGACCTCGACATGCTCTTCGCCGCGCGGGGTGTGGTGCCGGTGCAGGGCGCGCTCGGGCAGGCCGCTGACGCGGCTGCGTCGCAGCGGGCAGTCCTCGCCCGCCTGATCGCAGGGCACCGTGGTACGGTGGGAAACGCTGTGGCAGCGCTTGCCGCAGATCGACGCATCGCGACCGAACTCGCGCAGGTAGGCGCGGTTGGCGTAAAGGATCCGGAACTCGCCGTCGAGCACGATGCGCGGTTCCGGCAGGGCGTCGACCAGGGCCATCACCTCCGGCCGGACCGCCACCGCTGGCAGTTCATGACATGACATGCCGGCAAGTCTGCCACCGATGACAGACGAAAGATTTGAGGGTAAGCGCGCTCCACTCCAAAGCCTTGCCTGGCGCGCCTTTCGACGCCTACGAACAAACCATTACGAAACTTGGCACATCCCTTGCAGGCCTAAACGCCATGAACCAAGCCCCCCCAACTTCGCGCTGGCGGCAGCGCCCCAGCCTGATCGCCGAAATTGCGGCGCTGCTGGTGCTCAAGCTCGCCGTCATCACCGCGCTGTGGTTTGCATTCTTCGGTCCCGAGACCCGGATCGAAGTCAACCCCGCGACCGTCAGCCAGGGCGTGCTTGACCGCTCACCCGCCGCCACTTCAACACCTTCGACCCCCCGGAGCAGCGAATGATTTCCACCGAACTCGTCGACCTGTCGCGTCTGCAGTTCGCCTTAACCGCGATGTACCACTTCCTGTTCGTGCCCCTGACGCTCGGACTGGCCTTAATTCTCGTGATCATGGAGACGACTTACGTCATCACCAAGCGCGAGATCTATAAGGACATGACCAAGTTCTGGGGCAAGCTCTTCGGAATCAACTTCGCGCTCGGCGTCACCACCGGCATCACCATGGAGTTCCAGTTCGGCACGAACTGGGCCTACTACTCGCACTACGTGGGCGACATCTTCGGCGCCCCGCTCGCGCTCGAAGGCCTGATGGCCTTCTTCCTCGAGTCAACCATGATCGGCCTGTTTTTCTTCGGCTGGGATCGCCTGAAGCGCGGGCAGCACTTGCTGGTCACGATCCTGATGGCCATCGGCTCCAACCTCTCCGCCCTGTGGATCCTGATCGCCAACGGCTGGATGCAGGATCCGGTCGGCGCCGCGTTCAACTACACGACGATGCGGATGGAACTGACCGACTTCTGGGCCGTGGTTTTCAACCCGACCGCCCAGGCCAAGTTCGTGCATACCGTTTCGGCCGGCTACGTGACCGCGTCGGTATTCGTGCTGGCGGTCAGCTCCTGGTTCCTCCTCAAGGGCCGCGACCTCGAATTCGCACGCCGCTCGTTCCGCATCGCTGCCGCGTTCGGCTTTGCCTCGGCCGCTTCGGTGATCGTGCTGGGCGACGAGTCGGGCTATACCGTGACCGAATCGCAGCAGACCAAGATCGCGGCGATGGAAGCAATCTGGGATACGCACCCGGCGCCCGCGCCTTTCACCGCCTTTGCTATTCCCGATTCGGAAAAACGCGTCAACCACGCCGCGGTCGAAGTGCCGTGGATCATGGGCCTGATCGGTACCCGCTCGCTGACCAAGGAAATCCCCGGCATCAACCAGATCGAGGCCGAGAACCTCAAGCGGATCGAAAGCGGCGTCCACGCCGTCAAGGCGCTCGAACGCCTGCGCAAGGACGCCAGCGACGCCGAAGCCAAGACCATCTTCGAACAGCACCAGGCCGACCTCGGCTTTGGCCTGCTGCTCAAGAAATACGTCAATGACGTAAGCCAGGCCACGCCGGAAATGGTCCGCCAGGCCGCCGCCGACACCATCCCCGCCGTCGGTCCGATGTTCTGGGGCTTCCGTGCGATGGTCGGGCTCGGCATGAGCTTCATGGTGCTGTTCTCGCTCGCGCTTTATTACTCGCTGCGCAACAGCTTCGAGCAGAAGCAATGGCTGCTCAAGTGGGCCGTGTGGTGGTGGCCGATGCCCTGGATCGCCTGCGAACTCGGCTGGTTCGTTGCCGAATACGGCCGCCAGCCCTGGACCATCTACGGCGTGCTGCCGACGCACCTGTCGGTCTCGACCCTGAGCCCGGCCTCGCTGTGGGGCTCGATCGGCGGCTTCGTCGCCTTCTACACCGGACTTCTGATCGTCGAAGTGTTCCTGATGCTGCGCTTCATCAAGCAGGGCCCGAGCTCGCTCGGCACCGGCCGCTACCACTTCGAACAACTCGCTGCCAAATAAGCGCGGGAGATAAGAATGCTCGATTACGAAACCCTCAAACTGGTCTGGTGGCTGTTCGTCGGCGTCCTCCTGATCGGCTTTGCCATCATGGACGGTCATGACATGGGCGTCGGCACCTTGCTGCCCTTCGTCGCCAAGACCGACGTCGAACGCCGCATCGCGATCAACACCGTCGCCCCGCACTGGGACGGCAACCAGGTGTGGTTCATCACCGGCGGCGGCGCGATCTTCGCCGCCTGGCCGATGGTCTACGCCACCGCCTTCTCCAGCCTTTACTGGGCGATGCTGCTGGTGCTGTCGGCGCTGTTCTTCCGCCCGGTTGGCTTCGACTACCGCAGCAAGGTGCAGGACACCCGCTGGCGCGGCACCTGGGACTGGCTCCTGTTTGTTGGCAGCTTCGTGCCGCCGCTGATCTTCGGCGTGGCCTTCGGCAACCTGCTCCAGGGCGTGCCTTTCCACTTCGACGACACCCTGCGTTCGACCTACACCGGCAGCTTCTTCGACCTGCTCAACCCCTTCGCCCTGCTGTGCGGAGTGGTGGCGACCTCGATGATCAGCTTCCATGGCGCGAACTACCTTATCCTGCGCACCGAGGGCGACGTTCAAGCGCGTTCGCGCAAGGCCGCGCTCGCCTTCGGAACGCTGGCGATCCTGGCGTTTGCCGCTGGCGGCCTGTGGGTGGCCAACGGCATCAACGGCTACGTCATCACCTCCGGCGCCTTGCCGGGTGCGCTGCCCAACCCGCTCGCCAAGACGGTGGTCGTGGGCACGGGCGCGTGGTTCCACAACTTCGAAGAGCAGCCACTGCTGTGGCTGGTACCGGCACTGGGTTTTGCCGGTGCGATCGTCGGCGTGGTCGCTGCCGCGGCCAGGAAGGGCGGGATCGCCTTCGTCGGTTCGGCGGCCTCGATCCTCGGCATCATCGGCACCGCGGGGGTTTCAATGTTCCCGTTCCTGATGCCCTCGTCGAGCGACCCGCGCTCCAGCCTGACGGTGTGGGACGCGACCAGCTCGCACTTCACGCTCGGCCTGATGTTCGTCTGCACCTTGATCTTCCTGCCGCTGATCGTTCTCTACACCAGCTGGGCCTACAAGGTCATGCGCGGCAAGGTCACCGCCGACTACATCGACGCGAACACGAAGTCGCTCTATTGACGATTCCCGGGGCCGGCAGCGCCGGCCCCGCACTGAACGGAGTTACAAACATGTGGTATTTCGCCTGGATTCTGGGTGTCAGCCTCGCCGTGCTGCTGGCGGTGGTCAACGCCATGATGTACGAGGTGCGCCAGGACAACGAAGAGCGCGCCGCCCGTGCCGATGAATCGCGCTGAGGCCGTGAACCCAGCGCCCACCCCCGCCACGCCCCCGCCGCGCGCCGGCGTGGCGGCGCGGCTGGCGCGCCTGGTCTCTTTCGTGGCGGCCCTGAGCGTGACGGCCTCGGTCGTGATCTATCCGCGCATGTTCGCGGAGGACATGCAAGACGTGCCGCACGGGCTGATGGCCCTGCTGATGATGGGCATGAGCGCGTGTTACGTACACGGCATTGGCTTCGTGCCGCACAACCGCATCCTGCGCCTGGCTTTCAGCCCGCTCGTGGCCTGGCCTCTGGTCGCTTACGCCGTGTGGGCGATCGCGACCCGATGAGCCAGCGCAGCCTCTTCGACGAAGTCGGCGGCGAGTCGGCCTTGCGCCGGCTCGTCTCGGCGTATCTCGCCGCGCTCGAGACACGGCCGGACGCGCGCGCCCTGCGTGCGCTCTACCCCAAGAGCCTCGCCGTGTATTCGGAGCGCATGACCGAATACCTGACGGGCTGGCTCGGCGGTCCGCCGGTCTACCTGCAGAAACACGGCATGCCGATGCTGCGCGAGCGCCATGTCAGCCTGCCGATCGGAAGCCGCGAGCGCGACATGTGGATGAACTGCATGCGCGACGCGATCGAACAGACCGTCGCCGAACCCCTCTTGCGCGAACGGCTCGAGGCCGCCTTCTGGCGCCTGGCCGATGCCATGCGCAACCGCGACGACGGCGCCACTCCGCCGGCCTGCCCGCACGCCGCTTGAGCCGGCCGACTCAATCGGGCGGAAAGTCGCGGAACTCGCGCGGCGTCACGCCGAACCAGCGGCGGAAGGTGCGGCTGAAGTTCGAGCTGTCGACATAACCCAGGCGGGCCGCGACCTCCTCCACCGGCACCGCGCTCGAACGCAGGAGCCAGACCGCGAGGTCCTTGCGCACCTCGTCGAGCAGCGCCTGATAACTCGTGCCCTGGTCCTTCAGGCGGCGGATCAAGGTCCGCGCCGACAGCTGCTGGCGCGCCGCCATCGCTTCCAGTCCGGGGTAGTCGCCGGCGCAATCAAACAAGGCGTCGCGCAGGCGCTGCACCAGATCACCCGTGCTGTCTTCGAGCGCCTGTTCGCATTCGCGGCAGGCATGGAGATGGGCGCGCGCGTCGGCCGTCACACAAGGCGTCGCCAGCCACCCGGCCGGCAGGCGGACTCCGGCCACGGGCGCCTGGAACTCGACCTCGCCCGCCAGGTAGGCCGGGTAGTCGACGCTCCAGGCGGGAGCCTCGTAGGGCAGCAGGAAAACGGCCTGCGCCAACGGCTGGCCGAGCAGCGCCTCGAGCAGACGGGCGCATACAACCAGCGTGGACTCGAGAACGATCAGCCTCAGTTCGCCCAGGCTCTGGGTTTCGTGCACCTCGAGCGTGAGGCTGCCGCCCGCTTCATGCAGGCGGAACTCGGTGGCCTGGCTGCGCAAGCGGCCGTAACGGGTGAGGACTTCCAGTGCCTGCCGCAGGTCGCGGCTCGACAGCGCGGCATAACCCACCGGTCCGTGCGAAAAGGTCTGAGCCACGGCGCCGAGCTGCAGGCCCAGCCCTGCCGTGCCCAGCCCCGCCATCGCGATCCCCAGCAGCGGCCGCAGGCGCTCCAGACTCACCAGGTGATTGCCTACACGCAGGTCGGCTTCGCCCAGACCGGCTGCCGCCAGCGCCGCTGCGGTCGCTATCCCGCGCCCGGCCAACAGGGCGCACAAGAGGCGGACGTAGGTGAGATGGATCGCCGGGCGCGGTGCTGCCGACCCGTTCGATTTTTGCTGCGCCGCAGTGAAAGGAGAGGGCGGGGTTTGCATCGGCCGATTATGACGACCGCCCGCCGCTGCGCGCGACATCGGCCGGCGATTGACCTCGCCAACGTTCGCAAAGCCGCAACACGCGGGCCTCCAGGACGGGCGGGCCGCGCCGGCGATCAGGCCGGCAAGCCTGGCCAGAGCTGGTTGACCACCAGAATCAGGGCGAAAAAGTTGAGCGCACCACCAGCCAGCCGGCGCACGCGGCGGGCACTGTGCCGGTTCGTGGCGAGCGCCGGCGAACTTGGCCCGCGCATAAAGATCTGGATGAAGGACATGGGACTCTCCCAACAAGAGCCTTCATGCTCGCCGCTGCCGCGCCCCCCGTCCAATTCCGGTTTTCTGTCGCGCCGATCGGCAGGGGCTATGAACGGCTGAGCACCCGGGGCGCAATCTCGACCGTGCGTTCGGCGTCGGCCAGCCACACATGGCCTTCCTGCAGGGTGCAGCCCAGCTTCATCGACCGCGCCACCAGGCCGCTCAGGGCGGCGGCCTCGGCGTCCGAGACGGTGATCACCTCGAGCCGCTCGACCCCGCTCATGGCCGACGCGTTCTGCTGCCACCAGGGCCCGAGCTTGCGTTCGCCGTAAGCCAGCACCTGGACCCGGCGCGCGCGGCCGAGGGCGCGCCGCACCAGCTTCTCGTCGGGCAGGCCGACCTCGATCCAACACTCGATCGCGCCGGTAGGGTCGCGCTGCCACAGCGCGGGCTCGTCTTCGGTCGACAGGCCGCGGCCGAACTCGAGTTCAGGACCGGCGTGCAGGCAAAAAGCCAGCAGCCTCATCATCATCCTCTCCTCGGTTTCGGAGGGATGGCGCGCCAGCGTCAGGGCATGGGTCGCGTAGTAGTGACGGTCGAGGTCGGAGACTTCGAGCTCGAGTTTGTGGATGGTGGATCGCAGAGCCATCGGCGCAGTGTAGAGCTTGGCGCTCGCGGCCCGGCCGAGGTCAGAGAAAGTCCCCGGCGCAGCCGGTCTCAGCCGGCCGCGCCGAGCAGGGTAAGGACCAGCGGCACGCTGAGCGCCGCCAGCGCGGTCGAGATCACCAGGCTGGTCGCCACAGCGCCCTGCATCGCGTTGAACTCGCGCGCCATCAGATAGACGTTCACCCCCACCGCCAGCGAAGCCAGCAGCACCACCGCCTGGGTTTCGGTGGGCGGCAGCCCAAGCAGGCGGGCCAGCCCCCACACCACCAGCGGCTGCAGCACCAGCTTGAACGCGGTGATCGCCGTTCCCGCGCGCCAGCCCTGGGTCACGCCATATTCGGACAGGCCCATGCCGACCACGACCAGCGCCAGCGGCGACGCCGACTGGCTGATCAGCCGCAGCGGCTCATCGACGATGTAGGGCAGGGTCCAGCCGCTCAGACCCCAGGCCGAGCCGACCAGGATGGCGGCAACGATCGGGTTGGTCAGGACGCTTTTGGTCGTCTTGCCGAAACCCTTGAGCGAAAACTCGCCGTGGCGCGCCCACTCGACCGACACCGTGGCCAGGGTCCACAGCGTGAGGGCATTGAAGACCAGCACCAGGGCCACCGCCGGCATCGCCGCGTCGCCCAGGGTCGACTTGGCGATCGGCACCCCGAGCAGGACGTTGTTCGAGAACACCCCGCCCAGAGCGAACACCGACTGCGACACGCCGTCGAGCTTGAAGACATAGGCCGCCGCCAGCCGACCGAGCACGAAGACAATCAAACAGCCGCCGAAAAACGCGATCAGCAAGCGGCTGTCAACCGGGGGCAGAGTCGAGAGATCGCTCATCAGCCGGAACAGCAGCGCCGGCACCGCCACCCCGAAAACGAACTTGGACAGCCCGTCGCTCACGGTCTTGGGGAAACGCCCCGATGCCGCCAGCAGGTAACCGATCAGGACTAGAAGAAACAGCGGAGCCGAAAGCTCGAGGTGGTGCAGGAACTGGGACACGATGGCGGCACGGCGGCGCGCAGCCACCCGTATGGGAAGCGGCCATTATCGCGGCAGCCCGCCGCCGCGGCTTGATCGGCGCCAGAGAAACGGTCGGCCTGCCTAAAGCGGTGTCAGCGCCCCTGTCCGTATCCGCGCGGCTGCCGATACTCGTGGCCAAACGCGGGAGACTCGCATGCGCGACCTCAAAGACAAGACCGTTTTCGTCAGCGCCTCGGCCGACGGCATCGGCAAAGCGATCGCACGCGCCTTCGCGATGGCCGGCAGCCGGGTCTTCATCAACGGCCGCAGCGCCGAACGCCTGGCCGCGACTGCGGCCGAACTCGGCACCCTAGGCTCGGTCACGCCGGTGGTGGCCGACCTCAGCCAGGCCGATGCGCTCGATGCCGTGATGGCGGCGCTGCCGGACGGGCAACTCGACTTCCTGGTCAACAACCTCGGCATCTTCGAGACCCGCGACTTCTTCGAAACCACCGACGACTACTGGCGCCAGTATTTCGAAGTCAACGTGATGAGCGCGGTGCGGCTTGCGCGCGCCTTCCTGCCGGGCATGCTCGAGCGCAACCAAGGCAGCGTGATCACGCTAGCGAGCGAAGCCGGTGTCAAGCCGCTGCCGCACATGATCCACTACTCGGTCACGAAGACCGCCTTGATCGGCCTCTCGCGCGGGCTGGCCGAGCTGACCAAGGGCACGGCGGTCACGGTCAACTCGATCAACGCCGGCCCCACCTGGACCGCCGGAGTCGAGGCCTATATCGAGAAACTCGCACTCGAGCGCGGGCAGAGCGCCGAGCTGGCCATGCGCGACTATTTCCGCGAAACCGAGCCGAGCTCGCTGATCCAGCGTTTCCTGAGCGTGGAGGAAATCGCCGACGGCGCCTTGTTCCTCGCCCGCAATACCGGCGTCAACGGCAGCGCCTTGCGGGTCGAAGGCGGAATCATCCGCAGCCTCTGACAGTTTTCCACGGAGAAAAGCATGGCAGGCAATAGCGTCGAACCGCGCGAGAACCTCGGCCGCAACGTCATCTACTGGGCGCTCGCCGCGATCACCGTGATCGGCGTCGTGGCCCTGATCGCCGCCACCATCGATTCAAGCAACCGGGTGAATGGGGTGAAAGACGTGCTGGCGCTGCTGCTGCCGGTGATCGGCGCCTGGGTCGGCACCGTGCTCGCCTTCTACTTTGGCCGCGAGAACTACCTCGCCGCGAGCCGCAGCACCGAGAACATCCTGGCGCTCACGCTCGAACAGAAGCTCCAGGCCACCAAGGCCAGCGCCGCCATGCGCCCGGTCGACAGAATCGTTGCCCTGTGCACCCAGGACGCCGACAGCGAGATCAAGCTCAAGGACCGGATGCTCGACTTGATGAGCGACGAAAAAAGCCGCCTGCCGGTGCTAACCGAAAACGGCGTGCTGCGCTACATCGTCCACCGCAGCGCGATCGACCGTTTCATCGCCAGCCGAGCCCTCGCCGGCGCCAAACCCGAGGACATCGCCGCGCTCACCCTCGCCGACCTGGTCGCCCAGCCCGAGGTCAAAAGTGTTCTCACCGCCTTCGGCGTAGTGGGCCCCGACGACAACCTGGCCCTGGTCAAGCAGAAACTCGACGCCGACCCCAAGTGCCAGGACGTCTTCGTCACCGCCGGCGGGGCGCGCGACCAGCCGATCCGCGGCTGGCTCACCAACAACGCCGTGTTCGAACTCGCCAAGGCCTGAGGCGATTTAGGCCCCGGTCGTCGAGCCGACCCGCGGTGGCGCCTGCGTCGACGCTGCAAGGCCGGCGGCGCCGGGCTGGGCCACGATAAGCGGAAGCAGCCACCGGAATACACAAGCCGCCGGCTCTGTCGAGCCTGTTGTTTTCACGCGCCGCCGAGCATGCCAGAGCGGGGCGGGCTGGGCACAATCGACTCTCCCCGCTTGCCGACGTCTGCCGTGCGCCTGTTCGCGTTGCCCTTCGTCCTGCTGCTCGCCGGCCCCGCGGCCGCCCAGTCCGCGGCCGCGCTGGTCGAGGCCAGCCGGGCGGCGATGCGCTCCGATCCCGAGACCAGCCGCCGCTTCGCCGAGCAGGCGCTGATTGCTCTGGCGACGACGCCCAACGTCGACTTGTCGATCCGCGCCCACATCCAGCTGTGCGAGTACCACGTCGAACGCGACAGCCAGGTCGCGCTCGAGGCCGTGCGCGAGGCGCGCGCGCTGCTGCCCCACGCGAGCCGCCCCGGGCTGCGCGCCGCCATCCTCGGCTGCGAAGGCGAGATCCACGAATCGGCCAGCGCCAACGTGCTGGCGATGGCGCTCTACCAGCAGGCGGTCGAGGTGGCGACAGCGACCAACGAACGGGAACTGCTTGCCGACTCGCTTTACCGCCGCGGGTATCTGCGCGGCTTGACCGGCGAGTTCTCGGCCGGCCTGTCCGACCTGCAGCGCGCGGTGTCGATCTACGACCAGCTCAAGCTCAGGCACCAGGCCCAGATCGCCACCAGCGGCGTCGCCATCCTCTACAACCGGATGGGCGACTGGAAGCAGGCGCGGCAATATTTCGAAGCCTCGCTCAAAGTCGAGATCGACGCCGGGCTGACGCGCGAGCAGATCATCACCCGCAACAACATCGGCCGGGTGTACGAGAACCTGGAGGACTGGGACGCCGCCCAGCGCAGCTTCGAAACCATGTTCGCCCTTGCGCGCGAGCTTGGCTACGCACGCGGCGAGGCCTACGCCTTGCGCGGTCTGGCCGCGGTGCGCAACGCGCGCGGCGACCCGGCGGCGGCGCTCAAGCTGATCCAGCGCGGCGAGGCTCTGCTCGGCGCCCACCCCGACACCCGCTTGCGCGCGCTGCTGGCGCTTCAGCGCGGGATCGCCCTGCGCTCGCAGTCGCGCAATACCGACAGCACGGCGGCGTTGAAACAGGCGCTGCAGGTCTTTCTCAAGGCCGATTCACC
Source organism: Pseudomonadota bacterium (assembly GCA_023443095.1). Taxonomy (GTDB): domain Bacteria; phylum Pseudomonadota; class Gammaproteobacteria; order Burkholderiales; family Burkholderiaceae_F; genus JAEZVV01. The sequence continues at coordinate 16,840 of JAEZVV010000078.1, read as the reverse complement.
GGCCGAAGTGGCGGCCGCGCACCGCGAACTGGCGCGCTCCTATACCGCCCAGGGCGACTGGCGCAACGCGTTCGACCACCAGGTCCAATTTCAGCTCGCCGCAGAGGGCCTGATGAAGCGCCAGCTCGACCAGCGCCTTGCCACCTTGCGGGTCGAGTTCGATTCCGAAGCCAAGGACAAGGAAAACGCCCTGCTCCAGCGCGAAAAAGACGCCAGCGACCGCGCCCTGGCGCAGGAGAAGCTCGCGACCCGCCTGCAGGCGGTGGTGCTGAGCCTGGTCGCCCTGCTCGCCGTGGTGCTGGCCACGCTCGCCTGGCGCCACCGCCGCACCAGCCGCGAGATGCAGCAGCTGGCGATGACCGACGAGCTGACCGGTCTGCCGAACCGGCGCCAGGTACTGGCCAAGCTGGCGCAGATGCTCGCCGCTCCCGAAGGCTGCGCCCTGCTGATCATCGACGTCGACCACTTCAAGGTCATCAACGATCGCGTCGGCCACCTGACGGGCGACGAGATCCTGCGCGCCGTCGGCGCGATCCTGCTCAAGGTGGCGCGCGAACCGATCGCCCTCGGCCGCATCGGCGGCGAGGAGTTCGTGCTCGCCGCGCCCCGGCTCGACGCCACCGCCGCCGCCGCCCTGGCCGAACGCGTGGCCGCCGAAGTGCGAGCCATCGACTGCAGCCTGTGGCTGCCCGGCGGCCGGGTGACGGTGAGCATCGGCCTCACCGTCTCCATGCCGGGCGATACCGTGAGCGACCTGCTGCGACGCGCCGACACCGCGATGTACGCCGCCAAGGACGCCGGCCGCGACCGCGTCGAGGTGCGGCTGGGCCAACCCCTGCGCGCGGTCGCCGGCTAGCGGCTCAGGCCGGTTCGCCCAGCGGCAGCTTCTTCAGGCTCTGCGCGATCGCCTCCTGCGGGTAGTCGTAGTCCTCGAGCTCGCCCGCCAGGAATTTGTCGTACGAGGCCATGTCGAAATGGCCGTGGCCGGTAAGGTTGAAGAGGATCACCTTGGGCTCGCCGCTCGCCTTGCATTTCAGAGCCTCGTCGATCGCGGTTCGGATCGCGTGGCAGCTCTCGGGCGCCGGCACGATGCCCTCGGCGCGCGCGAACATCATGCCGGCCTCGAAGGTCGCCCGTTGCGGCACGGCAGCCGCTTCGATCTGGCCGGCGTGATAGAGCTGGGACACCAGCGGCGAAGCGCCGTGGTAACGCAGCCCGCCAGCGTGGATGCCGGGCGGCATGAAGTCGTGGCCCAGGGTGTACATCTTCATGATCGGCGTGAAGCCGCTGGCGTCGCCGTAGTCGTAGGCGTAAGCGCCCTTGGTAAGCGAGGGGCAGGAGCTGGGTTCGACCGCGATGCAGCGCATGGCCTGCGCGCGTTTCTCGCCGGCGGCGCGGTCGGCCAGGAAGGGGAAGGCGATGCCGCCAAAACTTGAGCCGCCGCCGCACGGCCCCACCACGATGTCGGGGTAGAGCCCGACCTTGGCGAGCTGGGCCTTGGCTTCCTGGCCGATGATGGTCTGGTGCAGCACCACGTGGTTGAGCACCGAACCCAGGGCGTAATTGGTGTCGGCGCGCGAAGCGGCTTCTTCCACCGCTTCCGAGATCGCCAGGCCGAGCGAACCCGGGCTGTCGGGGTCGGCAGCGAGCGCGGCGCGGCCGGTCTCGGTCAGCGGTGACGGGCTGGCGAAAACTTCGGCCCCCCAGGTCTGCATCAGCGAACGGCGGAAGGGCTTTTGCTGGTAGCTCACCTTGACCATGTAGATGCGGACTTCGATCCCGTACATCTGACCGGCAAACGCAAGCGACGAACCCCATTGGCCGGCGCCGGTTTCGGTGACCAGCCGCCGGATGCCGACCTGGTGGTTGTAGAAGGCTTGCGGCACCGCCGAGTTGGGCTTGTGCGATCCGGCCGGGCTCACGCCCTCGACCTTGTAGAAGATCTTCGCCGGGGTGCCGAGCGCCGCTTCGAGCCGCTTGGCGCGCATCAGCGGCGACGGCCGCCACAAGGCAAAGACCTGCCGCACCTCGCCCGGAATTTGGATCCAGCGCTGGTCCGACATTTCCTGCTCGAGGATGGGGCCGGGGAAGATCGCCGCCATCTTCTCTGCCGCCACCGGCAGACCATCAGGCCCGAGCGGGGGCGCGGGTCGCGTCGGCAGGTCGGCGACGACGTTGTACCAATGGGTGGGGATGTCGGACTCTTCGAGCAGGATGCGGGTGGGCGTGTCGTTGCGATCGATCATGACGTCCTTCGGCGGAAGAGACAGGCGACGCTGTCGGTGGGGATGCGCCAAGGTAGCAGACCTCAACGGGACGCCGGTCCCGCGCCGTCAAAGACGCAACACTCCCGGACTCTGCCCCGATCGTGGCGGCCGCCTGCATTCCTTGCGGCCGGTGGCAGCGCGCATTTCGCGCTTATCCGGCACCCGCCGCCGCTCGATTGCGCTTAGCTTGGCTCCGCCGTTGCCCAAGCGTCGGCGACGGCCATGCCAACGCATCAGGCGCACCAGCGCAGGGAGGCCAACCATGGCGAGCAAGCGCAAGCCCAACGCGGATCACTCCGCTCCGATGAACCCCGACCAGTTCCTTGCCCTCGACAACGAAGCCGCAAGCAAGAGCCCGTCCAAGGAGTTTGCCGCGCTGCAGGACCGGCGCCGCATCTACCTGGCGGGAAAGGACAACAAGGTCGCTCTCGACGAACTGGTGCGGCGCTCGAGCGCGGCGCGCGGCGCCTGGGAAATCGACCTGCCGCTCAACATGGCCGAAGGCCTGCCCGGCGGCAGCGCCGAACGGCTCGAGGTCGAGGCGGTGGCGCGCAAGGTCAAGCGCCTGCCCGAACCCGAACCCTACCGTCCGCCCTGGCTCGCTTTCACCCCGCACCCGAAAATCGTTCCGACCGGCACCCACCTGCTGCGGCGGATCAACGGCCGTCCAGTCGAGCCGTATTACGGCGTCTTCGGCAGCGACGACCGGGTCGTGTATTACCCCGGCGGCTACCCCTGGTCGTGTATCGGCCGGGTCGAGGTCTGGAACAACTGGCCTGCCGGCGGCGTGGCCTGGACCGGCTCGGGCGTCCTGGTCGGGCCGCGCCACGTGCTCACCGCCGGCCACGTCGCGCCCTGGGGCGCAGGCAACTGGGCGATGCGTTTCACTCCCGCGTATTGGGACGGCAGCTCGGCCGCCGGGGCGAGCGTGGTCTCGTACGTCTCCGACTACCGCGGCTACAACACCAACAACAACGTCAGCGCCTGGGACATGGCGGTGCTTCGGCTCTACACCCCGCTCGGCAACTCGCTCGGCTGGTTCGGCTCCAAGGTCTACAACAGCGCCTGGGAAGGCGGCGCGTACTGGTCGCTCGCCGGCTATCCGGGCGCGATCGCGGGCGGACGCCGGCCTTCGCGCCAGACCGGGATCGCGGTGATCGACGACGATTCCGACGGCAACGCGCTCGAGGTCGAACACTATGGCGACATCAGCCCGGGCAATTCCGGCGGCCCCTTCTTCGGCTACTGGAGCGGCCTGCCGTATGCGGTGGGAACCGTGAGCGGCGGCTCCAAGACCACCTTCCTGTGGTGGACGCTGGAAGACAACAACGTCAACGCCGGCGGCCGGGCGATGGTCGACCTGATCCGCTGGGGCCTGTCGAACTGGCCGTGATTTCCCTGCCGGGCCTGTCCGGGGCGCGGCAACGCGCCCCCGACGGCGTCCCGCCGCGGCGACTTGAGGCATGCTTCGTTCATTCCTCATCCAACGGAGCCCCGGCATGATCCTCGAAGTCGCCGACATCAGCATCCACCCCGGTCAGCAGGCCGAATTCGAAGCCGCGCTCGACCGCGGCATCCAGGCCACCATCGTCGAAGCCAAGGGTTTCATCGGCTACGAACTGCAGCACGGCATCGAATCGCCCGAGCGCTACCTGCTGCTCATCCACTGGGACAAGCTCGAGAACCACACGGTTGATTTCCGCGGTTCGCCCGCGTTTGCGCAGTGGCGCGAAATCGTCGGCCCCTTCTTTGCCCAGCCGCCGCGGGTCGAACACTTCAGCGCGGTCGAAAACCTCGACTGAGCCTGCGGCGCCGATCAAACCTGGCCGATGAAGCCGACCCTGCTCGACCCCGTCAGCCGCATCTCGGAGATCCTGTTCGGGCTGCTGATGGCGCTCACCTTCACCACCACGCTCAACCTCGTCGACACCGGCCTCACGCAGGCGCGCGCGATGTTCCACGCCGCGCTCGGCTGCAACATCGCCTGGGGCATCGTCGACGCGGTGATGTATCTGGTGCGTCTGAAGATCGAACGCAGCCATCGCGTCCTGATCTGGCGCCGGGTGCATGCGGCCGACGCCGAGACCGGCCGACGCCTGCTCGCCGCCGAACTCGGCACCCTGCCAGTGCTGCAGCTCAGCCCGACCGACATCGAAGGCCTGCGACAATGCCTGCTTGGTGCCGGCCCGCCGCCAGCGCGGGTGCCCCTCGCGCCGCGCGACTATGCCGCCGCCGGTGCCGTCTTCATGCTCGTGGCCGGCGCCACCTTGCCGGTCGCCCTGCCCTTCCTGCTGTTGACCGATCTCCAGCTAGCGATGCGAGTTTCCGGCGCTCTGGCGATCGCGATGATGATGGGCAGCGGCGTGGCTCTCGGTTTTTACGCCGGCCTCCATCCTCTGCGCACCGGGCTGGCGATGCTGGCCCTGGGCGCGAGTCTGGTGGCCACCACCCTCGTTTTCGGCGGCTGACCCCGCCCCTGGAAGCCCATGAACTCGCAAGCCCTCGTCATCTGTGTTGGCGGATCGGCCACGATCGACCAGATCTTCCTGGTCGACGAGGTCAAGCTGCCTTCGGCCAAACTGCCCGCGCTCGACTTCGTCGAGACCGGCGGCGGCATGGGCGCCAATGCCGCGGTCGCGGTGCAGCGCCTCGGCGGCCAGGCGGTCTACTGGGGCCGGGTCGGCGCCGACGAGCCCGGCAGCCAGGTGATCGCGATGCTCGCGCACGAAGGAGTGGACGTGAGCGGGCTGCGCCAGCTCGAGGGTTTCCGCACCAAGATCGCCACCATCCTGATCGACGCCCGCGGTGAACGCCTGGTGGTGTCGTCGCAGCCGCAGGGTTATCCGCCCGATGCTTCGTGGCTGCCGCTAGCCCGCCTGCACCAAGCGCAAGCGGTGCTGGCCGACACTCGCTGGCCGGCGGGCGCTGCGACCCTCTTCGACGCCGCCGCCGCGCTCGGGCTGCCGAGCGTGTTCGACGGCGACGCCGGCGACCCCGCCGTGGTCGCCCGCACCGCGCGGCTGGCGACCCACCCGTTTTTTTCCGAACCGATGCTCGAGTCCTTCGGGCTCGGCGCCCCCGACACCGCCCTGCAGCGGATCTTCGGCGGCCGCAACCGGGTGTGCGGCGTCACGCTCGGCGCCGCCGGCGTGATGTGGTTCGACGGCATGCAGATCCACACTGCGCCGGCGCGCCGGGTGGCGGCGGTCGACACCCTTGCCGCCGGCGACACCTGGCATGGCGCTTTCGCCCTCGCCCTGGCCGAGGGCATGGACCTGAGCGCCGCCGTGGCTTTCGCCACCGACGCTGCCGCGCTCAAGTGCACCCGCTTCGGCGGCCGCGCCGGCATTCCCCGCCGCGCCGAGCTCGAAGCTTGGCGCCGCGAACTCTGAAGCACTAACAAGGGCCGGCCCGGCCACAACACCAGCACCCCGGCAAACCTCCACTCCGGCGCGCCGACCGACTCGCACCATGAACTCGCCCCAAGCCCTCGACGGCCGCGCCACCGGCCTGATGCTTTTATTGTGTTTCGTCTGGAGCCTGCAGCAGATCTCGCTCAAAGCTGCCTCCCCCGACGTCGCGCCGATGCTGATGCTGGCGCTGCGCTCCGGCGTGGCCGCTCTGCTGGTGGCCCTGCTGATGCGTTTTCGCGGCGAACGACTCGCTCCGGGGCGCTGGCGCGCCGGCCTGGTGGTCGGCCTGTTGTTCGCGTTCGAGTACCTGCTGCTGGGCGAAGGCCTGCGCCATACCCACGCCTCGCACATCGTCGTCTTCCTCTACACCGCCCCTATCTTTGCTGCGCTCGGCCTGCACTGGCGGCTGCCCGCCGAACGCCTGAACGCGCCGCAGTGGGCCGGAATCGCGCTCGCTTTTGCCGGCATCGCTCTCACCTTTTTCGGGCGCGCGCCAGCGGCCGGCGCCACGGCCAGCAACGTCCTGTGGGGCGATCTGCTCGGCCTGATGGCGGGCGCCGCCTGGGGCGCCACCACGGTCGTGCTGCGCACTTCCAGCCTGGCGCGGGCGCCAGCGACCGAAACCCTGCTCTACCAGCTGCTCGCCGCCTTTTTCCTGCTGCTGCCGGCCAGCGTTCTGCTCGGCCAGGGCGGGTTCAAGGCCACACCGCTCGCCTGGGGCCACCTCGCCTTCCAGGCCCTGGTCGTGTCCTTCGCCAGTTTCCTGGTGTGGTTCTGGCTGCTGCGGCACTATCTCGCCACGCGGCTGGGGGTGTTCTCCTTCATGACCCCGCTGTTCGGGATCGCGCTTGGTGTGGCCTTGCTCGGCGAGCCGATCGAGGCGGGTTTTGTCGCCGGCAGCGTGCTGGTTCTGGCCGGCGTGATGCTGGTGAGCCGACCCGGCTGGCTGCTCGGCGCCCTCGGCCGGTGGGCGCCGGCCGGACGCAGCTGAACCCGGCGCGGAAAATACGGAAGTGTTGCCGGGCGTGCCACCGGCCGCCGCTCGCAACATCCGCTTGCAACTGGGCTCCCGGTCCTAACCCTGTTCTAAGTCGACGTCGGCAAGCTGCGGACTCGTTGCGCACTACCGGAGTTCGATCATGTCGGGCCAGTTCTTCCGCCGCCACCCCCTCGCCACCGGCGCCTTGCTGGTTCTGCTTGCCTATCTCGCCAGCCGCGGACTGAGCAGTCCCTGGCCGGTCGATTTCAAGGCCTGGCGCAACGAAGTGATCCTGCTGTCGGGCGTGCTGCTGATGGCGGCCATGGCCGCGGCCGCCCTGCTCGCCCTGCGGCCGGCGACGCTCGAGCCCCGGCTCGGCGGCCTCGACCGCCTCTACGGCCTGCACAAGCAGCTCGGGATCGCGGTCTGCGTCCTGCTGGCCGTGCACTGGCTCGCCGATCTCTCGCCCAAGATCCTGGCCGCGCTCGACCTGATGGCGCCCCGCGCCAAACATCCCAGACCCGAGGGCCCGGTCGACCTGCTCGCCAGCCTGCGCAGCCCGGCCAAGGAGGTCGGCGAATGGGCCGCCTGGAGCATGCTGCTTCTGCTGCCGCTCGCCCTGTGGGGCAAGGCCATCGCTTACGGTCTGTGGCGGCATGTGCACAAGTTGTTCTCGCTGGTGCTGATCGCCGCCGTCTTCCATAGCGCCCTGCTCACCCCGGTCGAACTCTGGCTCACTCCAGCCGGGCTCGTGCTTGCCGTCGCGCTGCTGGTCGCCACCGCGGCAGCCGTGTTGTCGCTCACCGGCCGTATCGGCGCTCGCCGTACTGTCAAAGGGGTTGTCGTCGCCGCCCGGCGCCTCAACCCGCGCACGGTCGAGCTGCGCTGCCGCGTTTCCGGCCCCTGGCAGCGTCATGCGGCCGGCCAGTTCGCCCTGCTGACTCTGGATCCGAAAGAAGGCGCCCACCCTTACACCATCGCTTCGGCCGACCACGGCGACGGCGAAATCAGCTTCGTGATCAAGGCGCTCGGCGACCACACCCGGCGCCTGGTCGAACAGGTTCAGCCCGGTCAGGCGGTAAGCATCGAAGGACCTTACGGGCGCTTCGATCTGCCGGCAGAAAACGGCCCCCAGGTGTGGATCGCGGGCGGGATCGGCATCACGCCTTTCATGGCCTGGCTCGACGAACTGAACGCACGCGGCGAGGCGAGGCGCGAGGTCGATTGCTTCTGGTGCGTGGCCAGCCCGGCAGAAGCGGTCCGGCTCGACTGGCTGCGCCGGCGTGCCGCCGCCTGCGGCGTGCGGCTGCATCTGGTCGACGCGGCGCAGAAGGAGTTCCTCAGCGCCGACCACCCGGTGTTCCACAGTGGCCTCGAACAGATGCGGGTGTGGTTCTGCGGTCCGGCGGGATTCGCCCGCGCCATGCGTCGGGGGCTGACGGCGCGCGGCCTGCCTCCCGCCGCATTCCACACCGAAGCTTTCGGTTTCCGCTGAAGGCCCATCGCGCCGCTCAGCGCGGCGACACTCCGGCCATGGCGTCGGGACTGGGAACGGCCTCGTCGTCCGCCATCACTGGCAGAACCCGGGTATCGCGGATCACCGCCAGGCGCCAGCCAAGAACCGCCAGCAGCAGCGAACCGCTGCCGGCGAACACCAGGCCGGCGCGCAAGTCGAGATGTTCGCCCAGCCAGCCGCCGATCAAGGCTCCCGGCCCCGCAGGCAAGAGGATCAGCCAGCGCATCGTGCTCGTCATCCGGCCCAGCAGCGGCGCCGGCGTCACCGCCTGCCGCAGCGCCAGAAAGTTGATGAAGATGAGCACCGCGCCGACACCGAACAGCGCCAGCATCGCCGCGAACATGCCTATGCCGAGGGGCGAAACCGGCGCCGCGGCCCCCAGCAGCCAGCCGGCGCCGCAGATCGCGAAACCCAACATCAGGGTCGGCCCCGGACCGTAGCGGCGCGACACCCGGTGGCCGACCATGCTGGCAGCGATGGTGCCCATCCCCAGGGCGACGTAACACAGGCCGATCGCCCCTTCGGACAGGCCGAGAGTGCGCACCGCAAACAGGATCTGCACCACCAGCGCCGACTGATGGCACAGCTGCCAGCCGCCCACCAGAACGGCCATGGCGATCAGCAGGCGATGGCCGCGCACGAAGACCAGCCCCGCCCGCAGCGCCGGCCAGAACTCGGCCGCGGCGTGGCGGGGGCCTTCGCTCACCCGGATGCCGCGCAGGATCAGCGCCGACACCGCCAGCAGGACCGCATCGGCGACCAGCGCCAGCGGCGCGCCGGTGAGCTTGATCAGCGCCCCCGCCGCACCGGGGCCGGCGACTTCGGCGGCGGAGTTGGCCAGCGCGTTTTTGGCGTGCGCCTCGACCAGACGGTCGCGTTCGACGATCTGGGTCAGCACGATCTGCGCCGCGCTGCCCGCCACCGTATAGACCGCGCCGATCGCGAAACCCACCACGTACAGCCACTCCATCGTCAACCAGCCCAGCCACCACGCCAGCGGGACGCTGGCCACGCCCAGCGCCAGGACCAGCTCGCCGCTGACATAGACCGGCAGCTTGGACACGCGGTCGAGCCAGACCCCGGCTGGCAGCGAAAAAAGGACGAAGGGCGCGATCTCCATGAAAGTGAGCAGGCCCATCTGGGTCGGCGTCGCGTGCAGAAGCACGGCGGCCGTCAGCGGCACCGCCAGCATCGTCACCTGGCCGCCAAAGGAGCTGATCAGGATCGAAAACCACAGCCGGCGATAGACCGCGTCGCGCAGCAGATCGGTGGGCGACAGGGATAAACGGGACAGCCAGCGAGGTTTCACCAGCTGCGGCGCAGCGCGACTCATGGGAAAGGAGAACCGGGAGGAAGCCTTGAGCTTACCCGTAGACGAACGACGTTCGCGATTGAAAAAAAAGCCGCCCCGGAGGGCGGCTTTGTTCGATCCGGCGGCGTGTGCCGCGAAGATCAGAAGCGGTGCTGCAACTGGGCACTGAAGATCGAACTGGTGATCGATCCAAACTCACCCAGGCCGGTGATGTCCTTGTCGCCCACGCCCTTCAGGTGGGTGTAGGCCACGTCGACGGTGGTCTGGGCGCTCAGCTTGTAGGAGGCACCCACGGCCAGCCAGAGACGGTCGGTGTCCGGCAGGATGGGGTTCTTGAGCTGGGCCGAAGGCACGGGGCTGGTCTCGTAAGCCACGCCGGCGCGCAAGGTGGTCGTCGGCGAGTAGGCGTAGTCCGCACCGGCCGAATACATCCAGCTCGCCTTCCAGTAGTTGGAGATGGTGGAAGCAGGCTTGCCGTTGGCTTCGATGACCAGCGTATCGAAAGTGGTCCAGTTGGAGCGGCGAACGCTGCCCGAGACGCCCCACTTGTCGTTCAACTTCGAATAGGCCGACAGCAGCCAAGTGTCCGGCGTGGTCACCGAGGCGGCGCCATCGACCGTGGAATTCAAAGCGGGGACGGGCATGCCACTCAGGGTGAAGTCGCCCTTGGCGTCGTGGTCGATCTTCGAGCGATACGACAGGCCGATGCGGGTGTCCTTGCTGAACGAGTACATCACGCCCAGGTTGTAGCCCATGGCCCAGCTGTCAGCGTCGATCTCGCCACTAGCGCCGCCGAGCCCGGGGTGGCTCGCCGGAGCCAGTCCCTTCTTCAGCTTGGCGCTCGTGTACTGGAGCGATGCGCCCAGACCGAGGCTCAGCTTGTCGGTGAGCTGGTAAGCAACCGAGGGGTTGATGTCGACCGTCATGATGTTGGCCGAAATGCCGCGCTCGCGACCCGCCCAGCGGTCGCCGTATTCGACGCCCATGCCGAAGGGCGTGCTTACGCCCAGGCCGAAGACAGTGCGCTCGTTCAGGCGATGAACGAGGAAGGCATGGGGAACGAAGGCGGGCTTTTCGCGACCGTTGTCGATTTCTTGACCGGCCGTATTCTTGAACGGCAGATCAAGGGTGACCAGCGAACCGCCGGCTTGCACTTGCGTGCCCTGGAACAGGGTCATGCCGGCAGGGTTGTAGAAGGCGGCCGACAGGTCGTCGCCGACGATGCCGGCGCCGGCCTGGGCGCGGCCCATGCCGACCACGCTTTGCTCGGACAACTGAAAACCGGCGGCATGCACGGCCGGAACAGCGACAAACAGGCCAGCAACTGCCAGCGCAATAACCCGCGGGGTGCGGGCTTCAATCAGGTACTTCTTCAAGCGTCTTCTCCGTTGCGGACTCTGCCGCATTCGACCCTCTATGCCAGTGGCGGCCACGCGGCCGATGGCAAGGCGGGATTGGTGGCTGGGCACAACGGCATTCGAAGCGCCGAAGCACCCGCGACCCGCAAAAAAAAAAGCGGCCCAGGAGGCCGGTTTTGCGAGTTATTCAACAGTAGAAGCTGGCTATCGGCACTGTCGAGGCGGCGACCTTGATGCAGGACAAACCACAGGAAGTCGCGACTAGGTAATTACGAGCATTCGTTCGCCGCGAACACAAAAAGAACGCCTCCCGTACAGGGAGGCGTTGCCGCGCCAAAGTGCAGCCCGGCCCGCCGGGCTGCCGTCAAAAGCGGTATTGCGCCTGCACGCCGATCAAGAAGGCATCGAGCGCGTCGTAAGCGCCGAACCGGCTGCCGTCGCTGTTCTCTATTGTCTTGTTGCCGGTGCCGCGCAAGTGCGCGTAGGCAAGGTCGAGCGTGGTCTTGTCGTCGAGGGCGTACGACGCCCCCAGGCTCAGCCACAGGCGGTCGGTGTCGGGAATCAGCGGGCTGCGCAGCTTGGGCGACGGCACCGGGCTGGTTTCGTAACCGATGCCGGCGCGGAATGTGGCGCGCTCGTTGTAGCGGTAGTCGGCGCCAGCGGCGTACATCCAGCTCGCCTTCCACTGGTTGTCGATCACGGTCGACGGCACGGCGCCTATCCCCGGGCGGACCGGACTGCCGTTCTTGATCTCGAGCCGGTCGTAAGTGGTCCAGTTGCTCCAGCGCACCGTGCCGCTCAGCGACCACTTGGGGTTGAGGCGGCCGAAAGCCGACAGCAGCACCGAATCGGGAGTCGTCACCGACGCCGATCCCTCGTAAGTGCCGTTCCAGGCGGCAAACGGACCCTTGCCGCCGCTGAAGCTGTAATCGCCCTCGGCATCGTGATCCATCTTGGAACGGTAGGAGAGCCCGATCCGGAAATCGGCGCTGGGCGAGAACATCAGACCGAGGTTGTAGCCGTAAGCCCAGTCGTCGGCTTCGATTTCGCCGCTCGCCTGGCCGAGGAAAACGCCTGGCACGGTAGTCATGCCGGCGGGCGCCGCGCCTTTCTTCAGCTTGGCCTTCTGGTATTGCGCCGAAACGCCGAAGCCCACGCTCCATTGCGGGTTGATCTTGTAGGCGAGCGAGGGGTTGATGTCGACCGTTACGATCGAACTCGAGATGCCCTTGGCCCGGCCCGACCAGCTGTCGCCGTAGCTCGAGGCCAGGCCGAAAGGCGTGGTGATGCCCAGGCCGAGCGTGACCCGATCGTTGAGCTGATGCACCAGATAGGTGTTGGGAACCACGGCCGGTTGGTCGCGGCCGTTGTCGGTGCGGCCCGTCGCGTCCGTGAACGGCGCACCGAGCGCGATGTAGCTCAGGCCGAACTGGGCCTGGGTGCCCTTCAGCAGGCTCATGCCGGCCGGGTTGTAGAACACGGCCGACAAGTCGTCCCCGACCACACCCGCGCCGGCATTGGCGCGACCGGTCCCGACTACGCTCTGCTCGGACAGCTGGAAGCCGGCGGCGTAAGCGACCGGCACCGCCGCGAACAAGCCGGAAACCAGCAGCGCCAAGGCGCATGGGGTACGGGATTCAAGCAAGCACTTTCTCAAGCGTTTCTCCAGCGCAGACTCAGCTGCAGGCAAAACCCGCCGCCGGCTCTCAACCGCTGCGGTCTCGGGCACAAATAAGCGGGGCGCGCCCATGGCGCACCCCGCCGGACTTCTTATTCCAGCCGCCAATCCGCCGCCGCCAACGGCACCAGGCCGTGGCGCAGACGCGCGCGGTCGCATTGATCGCTGCGCGACGCGCCGTCTTCGAGGCTTGCCGTCAGGGCATGACAGGGGCTGGGCCGCAACGGATACAGGCTGCAGCAGGCATCGCGCCCGATCTCTCCCGCCAGGCCCAGGCAGCGCGGAACGCGGGACCGGGTGTCGCGCATCGCGACGCGATGGGGATCGATCTTCTCGGTCAGTTCGGGTGGGGTGAGGCCGCCGGTGACCGGATCGGCCTCGGACCAATGGAAGGCGACCAGATAGCTGGCGCAGCAGGCGCCGCAACCGAGGCAGGGATGGGACATGGCCGGGACGCGGCGCGTTTTGGGACATCGGGCGCAGGAGTCTAGGCAGCCAACTTAGGGGTCAACCCTCGCTTGGCTAGAGGGTCTATTCCATTTCGAACGGCTCCCCGCCGATCCGCGCGGCCGACTCGAATGCACCCAATTCGCAACACTGCACTCGCGCTGGGCGCCTCGCGGCCCGCGGTCCGACAGCGCTGGCCTAGTCTTTCGGGTTGAGCGCCGAACCGGCGCGGCAAGTTTTCCCGCCTTTTCTACGCTCACGAGGAGATCACCATGAACCTGCGTACCCCTGCCCTCACCACCTGCCTGCTGGCCGCGATGCTCGGCCTGGCCGCCTGCAAACCCGAACCCGGCGTCGCCGAAAAGACGGGCAAGGCGATCGACCAGGCTGCCGAAAAGGCCGTGCAGAAAGTTGACGAAGCGGCCGACAAGGCCGCGCAGAAGGTCGACGACGCCGCCAAAGCCACGTCCGATGCGGCCAAGGCCGCCGCCGACGCAACCGCCGACACGGCGAACAAGGCCGCCGACGCCGTCAAGGACGCGGCCGATACCGCCAAGAAATAGCCCCCGGACCTGCCAGCCCGGCGCGCCAACGCGCGCCGTTTTCTTGCCATCGGTCTGGCCCGGCCCAAACCGCCGGGCCAGTGCCGGGGCGAGAAGGCTCAGGCCGGCACGGGCATAGGAAGGCGGTCGCCCAGCCGCAACCAGCCGCGCGCGATGCGGTAGATCGCCCACAAGCCGAGCCCGAACAGGCCGACGATCCAGATCGCAAAACCGACCAGGACGATCGCCAGCAGCGCCCCCAGCAGGCCAACCACCACCGACCACAGCAGCGCGTACCAGAAGGTGCGGATCTGCCACCGGAAGTGCGACTCGAGGTAGGTGCCTTCAGCCTCGCTGCGCTTCACGTAGTTGATGATCACCGCAATGATCGACGGCCAGCCGAAAAGGAAGGCCCCGATCACCGTCGCCGTTCCGAACGCGCCAATCACCAGGCTCACCGCATGCAGGGCATAGACCACCTGGGTCACGGTGACCAGCGACGGATCGGGCTGGCGTGCGAACTGCAGAGAGGGCATGTTCATGAACGGCCTCGTCGGAGCGGATGGTGGAACAAGCATAGCCGCAAGCCTTGGTCGAGCCGTCGCTGCATTGCACCGCGCATTGACGCCACCGACGAGTCCCCCGAGCATGGCGCCGGGAGGAAAACCGCCATGACCGAAGCCGAACGCCGCGTCTTGCTGCTGGTCGCCACTCGCAAGGGCGCGTGGATTTTCCACGGCAACGCCGCGCGCCAGAACTGGCGTGCCGACGGCCCGCACTTCCTGGGCCACATCGTCAGCCACGTGGTGCTCGACCCGCGCGACGGCCGCACCGTGCTGGCCGCCGCCAAGACCGGCCACCTCGGGCCTACCGTATTCCGCTCGACCGACCTCGGCCGCAGCTGGACCGAAGCGGCGCAGCCGCCGGCGTTTGCCAAGGCCGCGAACGGCAACGGCCGCGCGGTCGACCATACTTTCTGGCTCAGCCCCGGCCACGCCAGCCAGCCCGGGGTCTGGTACGCCGGCACCTCGCCGCAAGGCCTGTTCCGCTCGAACGACGGCGGCGCCAGCTGGGCGCCCTTCTCCCCCATCAACGACGACCCGGCCTACCGCGAATGGATGGGAACGGTGCAGGACGGCACGCCCGACGGCCCCAAGCTGCATTCGATCATCGTCGACCCGCGCGACCCGGCCCACCTGTATTTCGGCATGTCGGGCGGCGGCGTGCACGAATCACGCGACGGCGGCCGCAGCTTCGCCCCCTTGATCGACGGCATGGAGGTGGTCGAAGGATTCGACTTCGACATCAGCTCGCCCACCTTCCACGACCCGCACTGCATCCGTCTCTGCCCCAGCGATCCCGACCGCCTCTACCAGCAGAACCACTGCGGCATCTACCGCCTCGACCGCCCCGGCAGCACCTGGTCCCGCATCGGCCGCAACATGCCGGCCAGCGTCGGCGACATCGGATTCCCGCTCGTGGTCCACCCGCGCGACGCCGATACCGCCTGGGTCTTCCCCATGGACGGCAGCACGGTCTGGCCGCGGGTGAGCCCCGACGGCAAACCCGCCGCCTACGTCACCCGCGACGGCGGCGCCAGCTGGCAACGGCAGGACCGCGGCCTGCCGGCCGAGCAGGCGTGGTGGACCGTCAAGCGCCAGGCCATGAGCGCCGATGGCCGCGACCGCGTCGGACTCTACTTCGGCACCACCAGCGGCGAGCTCTGGGGCAGCCGCGACGAAGGCGAGAACTGGTCGCCCATCGCCCGCCACCTGCCCGAGATCTACGCGGTCGAGGCCGCCGAAATCGCCTGAGCCGCAATGAAGGTCCTGATCCCTTCGTCCTTGCTCTCGTACACCGGACAGAAATACGTCGAAGCGAGCGGCGCCACGCTCGCCGAACTGCTGGCCGACCTCGAGCGCCAGTTCCCCGGCATCCGCTTCCGCATGGTCGACGAACAGGACCGGCTGCGCCGCCACATGCGCTGCTTCGTCAACGGCGACCCCGTCTTCTCGCTCGCCACCCCGATCGCGTCAAACGATCAGGTCCTTTTCGTGCAGGCCTTGAGCGGCGGGTGAGGCGGGAAGCGGCCGGGCGCGCGACATAATCGCCGTTCCCGGCTTCCACGCCTCACCCACACAGGAATCTTGCTCATGCCTTGCCTTTTGCGCGCCGCCCGCGGCTTTGCCGCGCTCGTGTTCTTCACCGCGTTTTGCACCGGCGCCTGGGCGCAGTCGGGCAAGACCGTCCGCATCCTGGTGGGTTTTCCGCCCGGCGGCGGCACCGACGCGATCGCGCGCGTGTTGTCAGACAAGCTGCGCGAACCGCTAGGCAGCCAGGTGATCGTCGAGAACCGCGGCGGCGCCGGCGGCCAGATCGCCGCCCAGGCCCTGAAAACCGCGGCGCCCGACGGCACCAGCTTTTTTATCAGCCACGACCACACCATCAGCATCCTGCCGCTCACGCTCAGGAATCCCGGCTTCGACCCGGCCAAGGACTTCGTACCGGTGGCCGGCTTCGCCACCTTCGTCAACGTGCTGGCGCTCTCGCCCGGCACGCCGGCCAAGGGTTTCAACGACTGGGTGAACCAGGTCAAGGCCGGCGGCGGCAAGTCCGCGGTCGGCGTGCCGGCGCCGGCTTCGGTGCCCGAATTCCTGGTCAAGGTGATCGGCGACAAATACCGGCTCGACCTGGTGGCCGCCCCCTATCGCGGCACCGGTCCGATGTTGAACGACATGCTCGGCAACCAGATCCCGGCCGGCATCGGCTCGGTGCCCGAGTTCCTCGAGAACCACAAGGCCGGCAAGCTGCGGGTCGTTGCGGTGCTGGGCGACAAGCGCCAGGCCGCCCTGCCCGAGGTTCCCACCTTCGGCGAGCTGGGCCTGCCCGGCTTCGAGGACGTCGCCTTCTACGGCTTCTGGGCTCCGGCGGCCACGCCCAAGGCCGAGCTCGAGAAGTTCTCGGCCGCGCTTGCCAAGGTGATCGCCCTGCCCGAGGTGCGCGAACGCCTGGTCGGCATGGGTCTCAACGTCCAGTTCATGAGCGGGCCCCAGCTCGCGGCGCGCGAACAGGCCTACTCCAAGACCTGGGCCGCAATCATCAAGAAAAGCGGTTTTCAGCCGCAATAAGCCACCCCGGCCGCAGCAGGACCGGTTCCTGCCGCGGCCTTTCCCGTCCGAGCCCGGCCGCCGTCGGTCGACACGGCGAAAGATGGGCAGGAGCGGCGTCGCCGCGTGGCCGCCACAGTCCTAGGATGGTGCTGAAAGTCGTGCGCCTTTTCCGACTTCCTCCACCAACCCAAGGAGCTGCCATGAGCGATCTCTGGAAC